>NZ_VOHO01000001.1:0-465138 GCF_007859175.1 Streptococcus sp. sy010
AATCAGAGTAGTTAAGTGATGATAGCCTAGGAGATACACCTGTACCCATGCCGAACACAGCAGTTAAGCCCTAGCACGCCTGAAGTAGTTGGGGGTTGCCCCCTGTGAGATAAGGTAGTCGCTTAGCGAGGGGAGTTTAGCTCAGCTGGGAGAGCATCTGCCTTACAAGCAGAGGGTCAGCGGTTCGATCCCGTTAACTCCCATATAGGTCCCGTAGTGTAGCGGTTATCACGTCGCCCTGTCACGGCGAAGATCGCGGGTTCGATTCCCGTCGGGACCGTTTTTCGAGTATTAGGTTACTTGGAAAGGTCAGACTCGTTAGCTCAGTTGGTAGAGCAATTGACTTTTAATCAATGGGTCGCTGGTTCGAGCCCAGCACGGGTCATATAAGCGGGTTTGGCGGAATTGGCAGACGCACCAGATTTAGGATCTGGCGCCGCGAGGCGTGGGGGTTCAAGTCCCTTAACCCGCATATAGTATAATAATAGGCCGGCTTAGCTCAGTTGGTAGAGCATCTGATTTGTAATCAGAGGGTCGCGTGTTCAAGTCATGTAGCCGGCATAGTACATTGGTACTAAATTTAATATTTGGGCGCGTAGCTCAGGTGGTTAGAGCGCACGCCTGATAAGCGTGAGGTCGGTGGTTCGAGTCCACTCGTGCCCATATATGATGGTCCGTTGGTCAAGGGGTTAAGACACCGCCTTTTCACGGCGGTAACACGGGTTCGAATCCCGTACGGACTGTTTGTTAAAAGCCTTAAGGGCTTTTTTATTTTGTAAAATGAATTAGTTTATTTTTTCTAAGCATGTTAATATAAAATAGAGCAATGAAATCATTTCATTGCTCTATTTTATATTTCGACGATCAACGATTCTTGAGTTTTAGATAACGTTGGTACCAAATTTTGACATAGGATGGAGAGAAGGGGCCTTTTTGGTGATTGATCCAGTCAACTAAGATTTTAACATTTTCTTTCAAAATGTAATCTAACTCTGCTGAATAATTCATGGTTCTTCGATGGATTTCGTATTCTTCTATATCCAGTAATCGTTTGTAGCCATCAGGAAAGACTTTGACATCTAAATCGTAATCGATATATTTGAGTGCCTCTTCGTCTATAATATGGGGACTGGCTAGATTACAATAATAAGAAATACCTTCTTCTCGAATCATGGCAATAATATTAAACCAGTATTTGTTATGAAAATAAACAACAGCAGGTTCCCGAGTAACCCAACGTCGTCCGTCATTTTCAGTGACTAGTGTATGATCATTGACACCAATTAGAGCATGCTCTGTTGTTTTTAGTACCATGGTATCTCGCCAAGCACGGTGAAGATGCCCATTATGCTTATAACTTTGAATGGTAATAAAGTCGCCTTCTTTAGGTAATTTCATGATTTACCAACTTTCTAAAAGACTCTATTCTTTCTTATTCTAGCATAATATCAATAAAAAAGCACTCTTGAAACTTGATTTATTTGTAGTCTTTGAGTACGGTTTGAATGTCTTGGGATTGATAACCTTTTCTGAACAGATTTTGATAGAGTTTTTGGTGAAGCTGATAACCGTCATAACGTTTTGCTAGTTTACGATATTGTTTGTCAAGTTCTGTATAAAGAAGTTCCAATTCATCTTCTGTATTGCTGGTTAGATCTAAAGTCAATAAGGCTTCTTGGGCTTGAGCATAAGCGAATCCTCTATTGATAATCAACTGAATGATTTTTTGTTCGAGTGCCTTAGTAGGTAGTCGATGGCTATATTTTTTGGCTAGTTTATTGGCTAATTTTTCTAGACTTGCTGAAAAATCGATAGCTTCTAATTCATCTTCTATGATCTCTTTATCAATGCCTTTTTGTAATAATTTTTGTGTGATGACATAAGGTCCTTTATCACCATGTTGATTTTGTTGCTCAATATAGTGTTTAGTATAGGTTCTATCGTTGAGAAAATTTTCTTGTGTCAGATAGTTTATGATTTTTTGACTAGCTACTTCGTCAATATCATATTTATGGAGGTAAGTTTTGACTTGAGCTGTAGTTCGTTGGCTAAATGATAGGTAATAAAGTGCCAAGCCTCGCCCTAATGAAAATTGATTGTAGTCTTTGAGTTTATTAATTTCATCTTGATTAAGCTCTTTGCCTTTACTTAACATAAAGCGTACAAGACTATCTTCGGTGATATAGAGTTTTTCTGTTTCATCTAGTTCTAAGAGATAGAGTCGTTTTTTCTTTTCTAGTTTGGTAATTTTCATATCTTTATTGTAACAAAAAATGATAGAATAGAAGTGAGAAAAGGTGGGGTGTGTGATGAATTTAGCAGTTAAACAAAGAATTCCTCTCAAGATTAAAAAAATGGGAATCAATGGTGAGGGGATTGGTTTTTACAAGAAAACCTTGGTTTTTGTACCGGGTGCTTTGAAAGGAGAAGAAGTTTTTTGCCAAATTACTAAGGTTCAGCGAAATTTTGTAGAAGCTAGTATCTTAAAAATCAATAAACCGTCTAAATTTCGTGTCACCCCTGCTTGTCCGATTTATGAAGCCTGTGGTGGTTGTCAGATTATGCACTTGCGTTATGACAAGCAGCTTGTTTTTAAAGATGATATTATCCGTCAAGCTTTGAAGAAATTTAAGCCTGAGGGTTATGAAAATTATGAGATTCGCTCTATCTTGGGGATGACTAATCCGACTCATTATCGGGCTAAGCTACAATTTCAAATTCGTCAAGTTGGTAAGAAAGTAATAGCAGGTCTTTATGCAGAAAATTCACATCGCTTAATTGATATTAAAGATTGTTTGGTGCAAGATGAAGAAACACAATTTGTCATTAACCATGTGGTCCACTTATTAGAAAAACATAGGGTACCGATTTATCAGGAAAGACGAGCAGAAGGTGTTCGTACGGTTATGGTACGTCGTGCTAGGAAAACGGGAGAGCTTCAACTAATCTTTGTAGCGAGTAGAGAGATTCGATTATCTCCGCTTATTCAAGATTTGATTGCTAAATTTCCTCAAGTTAAAACAGTTGCCCTTAATCTTAATCGTGCGAGAACTAGTGAGATTTATGGACAAAAAACGGAGATTCTTTGGGGTCAAAAAGCTATAGAAGAGTCTGTTTTAGATTATTATTTCTCTTTATCTCCAAGAGCATTTTATCAACTTAATCCAGAACAAACGGAAAAACTTTATGCTCAGGTGATTGAGGCTCTAGATGTCAAAGAAACCGATCATATTATTGATGCTTACTGTGGTGTTGGAACCATTGGTTTTGCCTTTGCTAAGAAGGTTAAGTCGGTACGAGGCATGGATATTATTCCAGAAGCTATTGAGGATGCTAAAAATAATGCGACTAAGATGGGCTTCACTAATACTTATTATGAGACGGGCAAGGCAGAAGATATTATTCCTAAGTGGTATAGTCAAGGCTATCGAGCAGATGCCTTAATTGTCGATCCTCCTAGAACAGGTTTAGATGATAAATTGCTCAAGACCATCTTGACCTATGCTCCAGAAAAAATGGTTTATGTGTCTTGTAACACTTCAACCTTAGCTAGAGATTTGGTGAGTTTAAGTCAAGTTTATGAGGTGGTTTATATTCAATCTGTCGATATGTTTCCACACACGGCACGCACTGAGGCTGTTGTTAAATTGATTAAAAAAACATAAAAAAGACGGAGGGATGTTCCTATGGCAGATTATTATGATGATTTGTTTTTAAAAGTCTTGCAAGATCCAGCTGTACAAGAAAAAGAAGAACTGTATCAACTTTTTTTGACGAGTTATAGCGAGTATCAAAAGAAAAAAGATGACGCTATTATGCTGTCTTTGACGTCAAAAGTTTCCTTGTATTTGTTAACTCATCGATATGAAGCCCCTAAGTCAGTGATTGATTTTGCTCAAAAGTTTCAGAAATCGCTACATCAAGAGCGAGGTAAGGCAAGAGGCTTACTTCAAGTAGCTTTTAGTTTATTTAATCAATGATATAAAAATCTCCAATGTTGTCATTGGAGATTTTTGAGTTAAAACAGTTGACAAAGTTAACGACCCAGTATATACTTGTATCACAAATAAGTACAACAAAAACTTTCAAAAGGATGAATTTAGAATGAAAAATCAATTTAGCAAACAATTTTCAGTATCAATTTTATTGTGGATGAGAGATGATAAGCCAAGACAGGAGGGAATGGATTATTGGAGTGGTCCACATTCTCAGATTATTGCAGCATCGAAAGGTTTATTGGAGTATCGTCAGCAACATTTGAGTCCAACAGAGCATAGTTTTTGGCCACAAGTTGATGGTTTAGAAACTCAAGTTTCAGAAGATCGTCGGATTGATGGGATTGCTGAAGTTACTTTTGAAAATATGTTATCGCCACTAGCTGGTCGTAAACAGACAGCCTTGGCATTCCAAGATGAAGTGAATGTTTTTCGTCGCACGTTAATGCACATGGGCTTTCCTTATTCGTCACGTTGGTTAACAGCAACAGACAAAGAAGACAGTCAACTGCGTGATGTCTTATATTTGCGTCGTCAAGAAGGAGTGAGTAGTCATGCTTTTAGACAGTATGTTAATGAAAAATTGATTGATCAGTTGGCAGAAGTAGATAGCGTGACAGAGGTTCGTTCGCAAGTCTATATGCCTTGGAATGAAAAAACGTGGGATACACCAAATGTCGCACATGACAATCCTAAATCAGAACATCTGCATGCGTCTGTTATCTTAGGATTTGCAAATCAAGAAGCTCGACAAGATTTTTATGAGAAGGTAGCTCCTCAGTTGAATGCCACTTTGACAACTTATGTATCAGCCTTACACACTTATCAGATTGATAAAACTTTAACCTTTGTTGCTGATGGCAAACGTCAATAAACAATGGTCGTTTAAATAGAAAGTAGAAAAAATGGATACTAAATTTTCAGTTGGTTTGCATGTATTGAGCATGATTGCTGAAAGCCAAAAGCCATTAACATCAAGTTTTTTAGCAACTAGTGTTGGAACGAATCCGAGCTATGTTCGCAAGGTGATTGGCTTATTGAAACAAGCATCGTTAATTAGTAGTCAGCAAGGCAAATCGGGTTATAGCTTAACCCGTTTGGCATCAGACATGTCTCTCTTAGAGATTTATCTAGCGACACAGGAGTTGGATCATATTCATCTTTTTGACATTCATCAAAATGGCAATCAAGATTGTCCTGTGGGGCGTTATATTGAAGCTAGCCTATCTCCACTTTTTCAAGACATCGAAATGAGTTTGGCCAAGTCGCTGTCTCATCAAAGTTTACAAGATGTCATTGATAGGCTTTATCAGACAAAAGAAAGGAAAGATAAAAATGAAAGCAGCTCTAGTAACAAATTATGATAAAAATTCTTTAGAACTAAGTCTATCAGAAGTTAAAAAGCCAGTTCCTAAGCCCCAACAAGTTGTAATAAAGGTTTTAGCAGCAGGTGTTAATCCCTTAGATAATATGATTTCTCGTGGAGAGGTCAAGATGATTGTGCCTTACAAGTTGCCACAGATTGCAGGTAATGAAGTGGTTGGTCGAGTGGAAAGTCTAGGTAGTCAAGTTAGTCAATTTGCCCTTGGTGATCGTGTTTTTGCTCGCTTGCCCTTGACGAATATCGGTGCTTTTGCAGAGTATGTGGCAGTGGATAGTCAAGCCCTAGCCAAAGTTCCTGAGTATTTGACGGATGTGGAAGCGGCAGCCATTCCCTTGACAGCCTTGACCATTATGCAATCTTTGGATTTGATGAAGGCTCAAGCTGGTAAAACCATTTTTATCTCTGGTGGGACAGGTGGTGTTGGTGCGATGGCCATTCCTATTGCTAAAGCCAAAGGCTTAAAAGTGATTACTAATGGTGATGGTGCTAATGCAGAGCGAGTTTTAGCCTTAGGGGCAGATCAATTTATTGATTACAAAACAGAGGATTATACGACGTTATTAACGGAAATTGATTATGTTTTGGATACCTTGGGGGGCCAAGAGACAGAAAAACAAATGAGCATTATGAAAAAAGGTGGTCAGCTTGTGTCTTTGCGTGGTATGCCTAATGGTGCCTTTGCCAAGCGAATGAACTTGTCACTATGGAAACAAGGACTTTTTGCCTTGGCAGGTCGTTCTTTTGATAAAAAGGCGAAACAATATGGGGTAAGTTATCATTTTATCTTTGTTGAAAGTAATGGGCAACAGTTACAAGAAGTCGCTGACTTGTTTAGTCAGTTAAAGATTAAACCATCTATTGATACCGTTTTTGCATTTGATGATGTCAATCTTGCCTTGGATAAAGTGGCTAATGGTCGTTCGCGTGGTAAAACCGTTTTAAGATTTGAATAGGAGAAAATAATGGGGTATTTGAGAACTAAAAATCAGTATGTGATGGTTTCGGGACAAAAAATGGCATATCGTCGTGTGGGACAGGGTAAATCGAAACTTCCTTTGGTTATGTTGATTCACTTGGCTGCAACTTTGGATAATTGGGATCCTAAATTGATTGATTTACTAGCTGAAAAGCAAGAAATCATCTTATTGGATTTACCAGGTGTCGGTGGTAGTCAAGGGAAGGTTGGTAAGACCATTCCAGCTATGGCTGAGCAAGCAATTGCTATTATTAAAGCTTTAGGTTATCAGAAAATCAATTTGTTAGGTCTTTCAATGGGAGGAATGATTGCACAAGAAATCATTCGTTTGGATCAAAATTTGGTTGAAAAATTGATTTTAGCAGGAACTGGTCATCGTGGTGGTTTAGAACTAGATAAAGTCACAGAAAAGACCTTCAAATATATGCTAAAAGCAGGAATAGAACGAGTAGATCCTAAGCGTTATATTTTTTATAATCATGATGCTAAGGGTGCAGAAGAAGCTAAGCAAGTTTTGACACGCATGGCTGCTAGAGAACCTGGCTTTATGGATGGACAAATGGCAATTCCTAGTTTCTTGCAGCAGTTAAAAGCGATCAAAAGTTGGGGGAAAGAACCAGTTGATGATTTAGCTCATATTACCCAGCCTACTCTAGTTGTTAATGGAGATAACGACATGCAGGTGCCAACGTCTAACTCCTATGAGATGGCAAAGAAGTTAACCAATAGTCAATTGATTATTTATCCAGAAGCAGGACATGGGTCGATTTTCCAATATGCTGAGCAGTTCTCTAAAGACTTATTAGCATTTTTAGATGAAAGGAAATGAAATGACTTATCAATCGTTATTTAAGTTGGGACATGTAGCCCTCTATGTTAAAGATTTACAATTACAAGGTCGTTTTTACCAACAGGTTTTAGGTTTGGAACTTTTAGCCGAACGTGAGGACAGACTAGATTTAGGGGTTGGCCAAGAGTTGTTGATTCGATTGATTAAGACGCAACATCAAGAGCAAGCCTCAGCAAGTTATGGTTTGTATCATCTGGCTTTATTAGTTCCAGAAAGGCAGGACTTAGCGAATCTTTTCAAGCATTTTGTGGATAATAAGATTGTTTTGGTGGGAGCAAGTGATCATGATTATAGCGAAGCCATTTATTTGGAAGATTTGGAAGGTAATGGCATTGAAGTTTATCGTGATCGTCCTATGTCTAATTGGGATATTCGAGAAAATGGGCAAATCGTTGGTGATACACGTCCTTTCGCGGAAGAAGAAATTTATCATCTAGGTAAGTCTCAAGTGCCTTATCGTTTGCCACATGGAACAAGGATGGGACATGTCCATCTTTCAGTTAAGGACAGTCGTGCCTCTCGTCAGTTTTATCAACAGTTATTAGGTGTGGATAATAAGTTTAGCCTACCGTCTGCCTCTTGGCTAGCTTCTGGTCATTACCATCACCATTTAGCCGTTAATGAATGGGGTGGGAAAGAGCTAAAAGCTAGGAAAACCTTGTTGCCAGGTCTAGCTTACTATACCATTATTTATCAGGATATGGTTCATTTCTATCATAGCTTGCAACAAGCAAAGCGTATGAATTTACAACTTGAGTTATCTCCACAAGAAGTAATCGTTCAAGACCCAGATGGCATACGTTTTAAGTTAATTTTAGAAAAAAGATAAGATCACAGGTCGTGGTCTTTTTTTGTGAAAAAACTCTCTATCTCTATTGACGGCGCTTTCTTTTTGTGATAGAATTAACAATGTTCAAAAGGACAGATTATTTATTGACAAAGAGGAGGTTCTAATGAATTTAGGACAGGCAATTGTTGAAACATTAACCAATCAGAGCATTCTGAGTGCGATTTCATCAACTATTTTTATTATTTTTTTAGGTTATTTTCTGCGTAAGCGTGGCGTTTTTGGAGAAAATTTTGGCAAAATCTTGACCAGTGTAGTACTTTCTGTTGCCATTCCAGCCCTAGCTTTTAACTCTTTCATGCAACCTATTAAACCAGACACATTCAAGCAAGGTTTGGGACTTTTGATTTGGGGAATTGTCATCTATATTATTTTGATTTTGGTGACACCTCTTCTTTATAAAAAAGAAGAAAAATCTCGTCAAGAAGTTATGGCGATTTTGACAACTTTTGGTTCAACCACTTTCTTTGGTATTCCAATCGTTGGGGCTATTTATGGCCCAGAAGGCGTAATTTATAGCTCTATTTTTAATATTGGTTACCGTATTTTCCTTTATTCTTATGCCTATATCAAGATGTCAGGCTTGAAGATGGAATCTAGCAATATCAAGAAAATGTTTATCAATCCTATTGTGATTGCAACATTTGTCGGTCTTTTCCTTTGGTTGATTCAAGGGTCAATGCCACAAGTGACTGTCCCTGAATTGAAAAATGGTGTTGCGACAGGTGAGATGACGACGGTTGCTTTCTATCGTATTGATCAAACAGCACTTTGGTTGGCTAAGCCTTTGCAATACTTGAGTCAGTTGGCATCACCACTAGCTTGGTTGTCAATTGGTTGTACTTTAGGTTCGATTTCTTTTAAAGAAGCAGCTGCAAGTAAGTTGAGTTGGTATTATTCATTTAATAAGGTTGTTATGGTGCCTTTACTTAACCTAGTTTGTCTGTTATTACTGAATGCGACAGGTATTTTGAGTTTGAACTATGCAGCGATTGCTACCGTTGTGATTATGATGGCAACGCCAGTGGCAACTGTTGCAGCAGCCTATGCCATTCGTTATGACCGTGAGGCAGTGTTAACGTCTAATGCGTCACTCTTGTCAACTTTGGCAGCAGTTATTGCTATTCCTGTATGGATTGCTATTTTGGGTATTCTTAATTCAGCAGGTTTGTTTTAGACATAGAAGGAGTGACTTGTGAAAATTGTTTGTTATGGTGTTCGACCGATTGAGGAACCGTATTTTCATCAGTTAAATCGTTATAATTTCGAATTGAAACTGGTTAGTGATTTCTTATCGCCTGCCAATGTCACGGAAGCTAAGGGTTGTGATGCTGTCTTAGTTCGTGGCATGTGCCAGTGTGATGCCGCAACGTTAAAACCCATTGCTGACTATGGGATTAAGTATTTATTTACACGCTCAGTAGGTTACAATCATATTGACATGGACTTGGCTAAGGCATTGAAGTTGATGGTGGCTCGTGTTCCAAACTATTCTCCTTATGCAGTGGCAGAACTGGCCTTGACCTTGGCTTTACAACTTTTTCGCCATACTAATCTGGCAACCACTCAGGTAGCTCAAGGAGATTTTAAGGTTTACCCAAGCCTATTTAGTAAGGAATTACATCGTTCAACGGTTGGTATTGTTGGTATGGGTAAGATTGGGGCGACAGAAGCCTCTCTTTACAAGGGCTTAGGTGCTAAGGTTTTGGGCTATGACCCTTATCCGTCAGATATGGCCAAGCAATTTGCTGATTTTGTGGAATTAGATGAACTCTTAGCTCAATCAGATATTGTGTCACTTCATGTTCCTTATTTTCCGGGGGAAAATGATCAGATGGTTGATGCTAATTTCCTAGGCAAGATGAAAAAGTCAGCAATTTTAATCAATACGGCGCGTGGCGAATTGATTGACCATGAAGCCCTCTTGGTCGCCCTAGATAGTGGACAGTTAGAATCTTACGGAACAGATGTTGTCATTGATGAGCCAAATACCATGGGGCAAGCATTTTCGAACATATCAGAGATTCCAGACCCAATCAATCAAGAACTACTCAAACGTTATCCGCGTGTGTTGATTACCCCCCACATGGGAGCCTATACGGAACCAGCCTTGGAAGATATGATTTCCATTAGTTTTCAAAACTTCCATGAGGCTTTCACAACAGGTCAAACAGAAAATCAAATTATTTAGACAAAAGCCAAGTTTATTATAAACTTGGCTTTTAGTTATTTGACCAAATTTTTGACCAAAAAAATAAAAAAGCCCATGAAATCGGGCTTTTTTAGGAGGTTATTGATGCCACCACCGAGAATTGAACTCGGAACGGAGCATTACCATTGCTCTATTATACCATTTAACTATAGCGGCTACTCTTTTATCATATCACATTTTTGGTATCAAGGCAAGTCCTATGTTCAAATTATGGTATAATAAATTAAAAGGAAATGGAGTGGTTTTATGACAGTTGAACAGGAATTTTTGAAAGATTTAGACGAATGGTTGACCATGCAGGTCATGGTTAATCAAGTGGCTATGGAAGAAAGCCAAAAAGAGTTTGAAGCTAAGGCAGATGAGCGAGCAAAGGATGCGATTATTCGCTACGAAAGCCGTTTAGATGCCTACCAATTTTTACAAGGTAAGCTCGACAATTACAAAAATGGCAAGGCTTTTCATGATTTACCAGATGGGCTTTTTGGCACGAGAAATTATTGATTTTTGTTCAGTAATCTGCTAAAATAAAAGTAGTCAGAGGTGTTTTGAATCCCATTTGTTACAGAAAGCGGTCTTAGCTGAGAACCCCGCACAAATGTCAAAACTGGTTGCTGATATTTCAAGTTGTAATAATAAAGTTGCGGGCTAGTCCCGAAACAGTGGTGGTACCGCGGAAATCATAACATGAATTTCGTCCCTGTCTAGCGTATGCTGGGCGGTTTTTTTGATATAAAAAATTGATAAAAGAAAGGAGAGGAATGGAATTATTTCATATTGGAAAAGGTTTAACAAGTTTAGTTGAAAAACCTTTCAAACTAGAAAAAGAATTACAAGATTTATTTGAGCAGAATTTAGAGTCGCTCACAGGATTGGAGTTTGTTAAATCTGAATTTGCCATACAAAATCAACGATTAGATACCTTAGCCTATAATTTAGAAACAAAATCATTTGTGATTATTGAATATAAACGAGCAACCAATGTGAGTGTTTTAGATCAAGGTGTTTCTTATTTGAATACACTCTTAAAATATAAAGCTGATTTTGTTCTAGAATATCAAGAACAAACAGGCAAAGCATTAACAAAAAAAGAAGTTGATTGGTCGCAAAGTAAGGTTATTTTTGTTTCACCAAATTTCACTGACTTTCAAAAACAGGCAGTTGATTTTAAGGATTTAAATATTGAGTTATGCGAAGTCAATCGCTATGACCAAGATATTTTAGTGGTCAGTGGGATTAGTAAATCTCAAAATGCTCCAAGTATTAAGACCAAAACAGAATCAGCAAGAACTGAAAGGTTAACTATGTTGTCTGAAATTGTCACTTATGATGAAGAATATCATTTGCTTGGCAAGTCAGATGCGATACTCGAATGTTATCAAGACGTCAAAAATGCTCTTTTTCAATTAGAACCAACACTCCATTTGGAAGCTAAAAAGCTTTACCTTTCTTTCAAAAAACACAAGAAAAATATTGTGGATATTCAAGTTCAGAAAAACCAACTAAAACTATTTATCAATGCTAAATGGGGAGAATTGGAAGAGTTCAAGGGTCTGGCTCGCAACGTTTCCCAAATAGGTACTTGGGGTAATGGTGATTATCAGTTTATTATCAAAGATACACGCCACTTAGAGTATATCATGAGTTTGGTCAAGCAGGTGTTGGGAATATAAGAAAGATAATGGAAGAAAATGAAATATTTGTTTATGGATGAGAAAGGTCCGCAAGAAACTTTTAAGATAACAGAACCATTTGATAAGATGAATAAATTGTCTTATGGCAATGATAATATGCACTCCTATGTTGCTAATGTGATTCAGATTGATGAAGAAAATTATGTAGCTATTACATCAGATTATAATGAGATTGTTAGAACCTATTTATTAACTAGATTGCAATTACAAAAAAGTTTGGAACAGAAGAATAAAGAACTCAAGGGTTTGGATTTGTTAAAGACAAATTTTGATTTTGGAATTGCTTCTATGAAAAATAATGAAGTTAAGTTTTATACCTCACTCTTTAAAATGTTAAATAAATACAATGTTAACAATTTATTATTTATGATTAGTAAAATGTCAATTATTACATCATCAAGATTAACTAACTTCTTTTATTTTTTAGCTGAAGAGACAAAGCTATCACCATTTATTGTTAAATATGTTCTAACCAAATATGTTGAGATTGAAGCTTCAAAAAAAGTTATAGAAGCTCTATTAAATAAAAGCTTACCAACTCGACCGTTGCTAAGGTTAATAAAAGAAGATTTAAATAGGATTATTAAAAATAATCAAGGCAATTTAAGAATGGCTCAACAATTAGAAACTTATCAGCAATTGATTGTGGCTATAGATAGGGTAATTACTAATCATAAAATTAAACTCGCTGAGCCTAAAATACCGCTTTCTTTTGATTGGAATAAAGTAAAGTGGGCATTTGATTTATGGATGAGTGAACAAAAAAATTTAGATAAGACTATTGAATGGAAATTGTTTTTAGACGAAGGAATACCCAAGAATATATTTAAAGATTTAAAAATTGATAATGTTGAAGAAAAATGTGATTCTAAAGAACATATTGGATTACAAATAACAAATATGATTGTTGTTTTAATTGGGAAATTAGTTTCACGAATGAGAGAAGATACAAGGTATGATTTTGATAAATCTGATCAAAGAAAATTATTAACTGAGAAATATTTTAAATTAGAAAAAGACCATTATAATTTATTTAAAGAATTAGATAAGTATATTTTTAGTAGTCATCTAAATTATGATGTTATAAATGATTCTTATTTTGATGAAACACTATTGTTTCAAGTTTATATTAAACATATAGCTTCGTTTAATACATATGAAGATTATAAACAAGAAACTCCAGCTAGTCATAGCGAACAACATTGGAAAAAATTTAGACATTATGCGACTATTAAAGTTAATGAATATGTAAAATGTGAAGAGCATGCACAATCTCTATTAGGAAGTGTTAAAAATGCGGTAGAATTAGGATATTTGAAACCATATTAAAAATTAAAAAAGGAGAACTAACATGAAAGAATTATCACCAAAATACAATCCAGCTGAGGTTGAGGCTGGTCGTTATCAGAACTGGCTTGAGGCTGGTGTGTTTAAGCCGTCGGGAGATGTTGAGGCTAAGCCTTATTCTATCGTGATTCCACCACCAAATGTGACTGGTAAGTTGCACTTGGGACATGCTTGGGATACGACGCTTCAAGATATTATTATCCGTCAAAAACGCATGCAGGGCTTTGACACCCTTTGGTTGCCAGGAATGGACCATGCCGGTATTGCCACACAGGCTAAGGTTGAAGAGCGTTTGCGTGAGCAAGGCATTTCTCGTTATGACCTTGGACGTGAAAAATTCCTAGAAAAAGTCTGGGAGTGGAAAGACGAGTATGCTGCAACCATTAAGGACCAGTGGGGCAAGATGGGGTTATCACTTGACTACTCGCGTGAGCGTTTCACTCTGGACGAAGGTCTATCTCAAGCTGTGCGTAAGGTCTTTGTCGAGCTTTACAAAAAAGGTTGGATCTATCGTGGTGAGTTCATCATCAACTGGGATCCCGTTGCGAGAACTGCCCTATCTGATATTGAGGTAATCCACAAGGATGTTGAGGGTGCCTTTTATCATATGACTTATATGCTGGAAGATGGCTCACGCGGGCTTCAGGTCGCAACCACACGACCTGAAACCATGTTCGGTGATGTGGCTGTCGCGGTCAATCCAAACGATGAGCGTTACAAGGACTTGATTGGTAAAAATGTTATCCTACCAATTCTGAATAAACCAATCCCAATCGTGGCTGATGACCATGCTGATCCAGAATTTGGAACAGGTGTGGTGAAAATTACCCCAGCCCATGACCCAAATGACTTTGAAGTCGGTCAACGTCATAACCTACCACAGGTCAATGTCATGAACGATGACGGTAGCATGAACGAGCTAGCTGGTGAATTTGCCGGTATGGATCGTTTTGAGGCACGTCAGGCAGTCGTCAAAAAACTAGAAGAAATCGGTGCCTTGGTCGAGATTGAACAACGAGTTCATTCAGTAGGACATTCAGAGCGTTCTGGAGCCGTTGTTGAGCCACGTCTATCAACTCAATGGTTTGTTAAAATGGATCAGTTGGCTAAAAATGCTATCGCTAATCAAGCTACTGATGATCAGGTTAAGTTCTACCCACCACGTTTTAACGACACCTTTATGCAGTGGATGGAAAATATTCATGATTGGGTAATTTCACGCCAATTATGGTGGGGTCATCAAATTCCAGCTTGGTACAATGAAGCAGGTGAGATTTATGTCGGCATGGAAGCACCAGAAGGTGAGGGCTGGGTACAAGACGAAGATGTGCTTGATACTTGGTTTAGCTCTGCCCTATGGCCGTTCTCGACAATGGGTTGGCCAAATGAAGACGCTGAAGATTTCAAACGTTATTTCCCAACGTCAACCTTGGTAACGGGTTATGACATCATCTTCTTCTGGGTATCTCGTATGATTTTCCAATCACTTGAATTCACAGAGCGTCGTCCATTTGAAAATGTTCTCATTCATGGATTGATTCGTGACGAGCAAGGACGCAAGATGTCGAAATCGCTTGGCAATGGTATTGATCCAATGGATGTTATTGAGAAATACGGTGCAGACGCGTTACGTTGGTTCTTGTCTAACGGCTCTGCTCCAGGACAAGATGTCCGTTTCTCTTACGAAAAGATGGACGCGTCTTGGAACTTCATTAACAAAATCTGGAACATTTCTCGCTATATCTTGATGAATAATGAAGGCTTGACCTTGGCTGCGGCAACGGCAAATGTGAAAAAAGTCGTGGCAAATCAAGCTGGAAATGTGACGGATAAATGGATTCTCCATAATTTGAACGAAACAATCGGCAAGGTTACGGAAAACTTTGATAAGTTCGAGTTTGGTGTGGCAGGTCATAGCCTTTACAACTTTATTTGGGAAGAATTTGCCAACTGGTATGTTGAGTTGACTAAAGAAGTCTTGTACAGTGATAATGAAGATGAAAAAGTGATTACACGTTCCGTTCTTCTTTACACTTTGGATAAGATTTTGCGTTTGCTTCACCCAATCATGCCGTTTGTGACAGAAGAAATCTTTGGTCAGTATGAAGAGGGCTCTATCGTGACCGCAGACTACCCAACTGTTGATACGACATTTGAAAATCAAGCTGCCCACAAAGGTGTGGAAAGTCTGAAAGACTTGATTCGCGCGGTGCGAAATAGCAGAGCAGAAGTGAATGTTGCCCCAAGTAAACCAATTACGATTTTGGTTAAGACAAGTGACAGTGATTTGGAGGCGTTCTTCAATAACAATGTCAATTACATCAAGCGTTTCACTAATCCAGAGACCCTTGAGATTTCATCAGGTTTGACCAGCCCAGAACTTGCCATGTCAGCAGTGATTACAGGTGCAGAAATCTTCCTCCCACTCGCAGACCTGCTCAACGTGGAAGAAGAGCTAGAACGCCTCAACAAAGAACTCGCTAAATGGCAAAAAGAACTCGACATGGTCGGCAAAAAACTCAGCAACGAACGCTTTGTCGCTAATGCCAAACCAGAAGTTGTCGAAAAAGAAAAAGCCAAACAAACCGACTACCAAACCAAATATGACGCTACAGTGGAGCGGATTAAAGAGATGGAGAAGTTGGGAGGATAAGGTTTTAATAACTTTGAAAACGTTAGCAGATGCTAGCGTTTTTTGGTATACTTAAATTAACTAATGAAAGAGAGAAAGTTTGTGAGCTTTAAAAGAAGTATTGATCATATTATTCGTGAAGAGGTAATATTTTTACTATTATTATTACCACTATTAATATTACTATTTTTACCTGTATTTAAAGACTTTCGAGTGATAGAATATGTGTACAACTTTGTGTCTAGTATTCATAAAAATTATTATGAAGTGGTTCTTTCAGCGACAAGTATTTATGCTAGTTTTTTAATTTTTCATATTCAAAATCAAAAAGAAAAAGAACAAAATAGAGAAAATATTGAGAAGGAGAAATTAGCTCAGAAAAAGAGATATTTAGAAAAGAAGGAAGAACGTTTAGCTTCAGCTCGTCCATATTTTATAGTTGAAAAAGATAAATTTTCAAACCAAGCAAAGATTAAAATTTTTATAGAAAAGGACGTACCATTAGAGAATATTTTAGTTTATGAATGGAGTTTGGACGATCCGGAAGATAATATTGCATTTAAAAATATAGATACAAAAAAATCAGGAGACTATATTTATGACTTTTCTTTAACTAAGTTAGAAATGATTCTTGTGAGATGTGTGACCTATTTTGATGAGGAGATTTATTTTCAATATAATGTTGGAGATATTAGAGTGCATTATCGTATAGTAAAGTCTGAGGAAGATAGGGAATATAGTAGAAGTTTAGGTAGAAAGTATTTATCAGACAACTTAATTGAGCTAGGAGAACAGTATGAATTAGATGAACAGACTGAAATTTATAAAGAAAATATATATGATTCTTACGAAGGAAAACTTGCTAAGAGGAGGTTCTTTAGCTATCGATCAAAAATTTTAATAGGGGATTATCATTATAAAATTTATGCAGATAATAAAAATTTAATAATAATTGATATTATTGAAAAAGAGAAGATAGGGGAAATTTTTTCAAAATCTATTAACTATTTAAGAACGTATCCTAAAGATTTTTCAAGTGAAATTAGTGTAGAATTATTAGAAACGATAAAAAAATATCTTGGAGATTCTTGGTATACTACATGTAAAAAATATCATGATCCTCAATATTTTAAAGGTAATTTAAAAGATGCAATATTTGCAGAAAAGTGGAAATCAATTTTTGACGCACCTGTAGGAAGTCATGAAATATCAAATTATATAGGGGACTTAGTGTACTATTGTCAGAATAATATGGATGTAGATAAATTTAATGAGTATTTATTTAGAAATTTAGAAGTTTATTTGGAAAACTGTGTAGAGATTTCTGAGAGTAGAAGAGGTTTTCAAAACGAAGAAGATACAGTTTATAGAGAGATACGTTCGGAAATAAAGAGGATACTATCTAAGACTTTAATATAGATTAAGTTTAATTGTTTCTTCATTTACAAATATTTAAGATAGCATATAAGAAAGGAACCTCTATGTCCCTAGAATCGTCAATTTTTACAAAAAAGCGGGTCTTGTTCGACCGACTAATGTCTTTTGGTTTTGTGATGGATGGGCAAGATTTTTACTATCGTCGAACCTTGATGGCAGGTGATTTTGAAGCTAGGGTTTGGGTGTCAGCGTCTGGTCAAGTTTCTGGTCAGGTTTGGGACTGTGAGATGGACGAGCCTTATGAAGCTATTCGTCGTGAATATCAGTTGGGGGCTTTTGTGACTCAGGTTAAAGAAGCCTATATAGCAGTTTTACAGGAGATTGCTTTAGCGTGTTATGAGGATCGGTTGTTTGAGCAAGAGCAAGCTAATCGCTTAGGCAATTATTTGAAAATGACTTATGGCGACGATTATGATTATCCTTTTGTTAAGCATCCAAATTATCTTTCTTATCGAGTGGCGGGCAAGTGGTATGCTTTGATTTTTCCTTTGAATTTGGCTAAGTTGGGTGTGTCTGGTGATTTGGCCAATCAAAATGTTGAAGTCATCAATCTCAAGGTTCCAACTCAAAAATTATCAGCTTACCTGGATAAAGAGGGAATTTATCCTGCCTATCATATGTCTAAGAAAAGCTGGATTTCAGTGGTTTTAGATGATAGTCTGTCGGATAAAGACTTGTTTGAGTTGGTGGATCAGAGTCGCCAGTTGGTTATGCCAAAATCTTTGGCACAAGAAACAGGGCCAGATTTTTGGGTGATTCCTGCTAATCCTAAGTACTATGACATTGATCGTGAATTTGCGGAGCATGATAGCATTGAGTGGACTCAGAAAGCCAAGATTAAGGCAGGTGATGTTGTCTTGATTTACATGACGGCACCTACTCGTGCCTTGCGTTATTTGTGTAGGGTTTTAGAGGCAGATATTAGGAATCAAGGTCAACGTGACAATCCGTCGATTAACTATTTGATGCGGTTGGAGCGATTAAAAACCTATGCTGATGATTGTTTTAATCAAGACATTTTACAACAACATAATTTAAAAACTATTCGTGGACCAAGGCGACTGCCGCAGAGTCTAGTCGATGTGATTAAGTCTCAAGACTCTCTTTTACTGAAAAATATGTTAGAATGAAAACTGTACAATAAAGCTATTGCTTGGAATGATCTTTATCCCAAGCTAATATTGATAAAGAAAGTAGTTTTTGATGAAAACATTACAATTAGGTCAGTCAGCATTAGAAGTTTCACGTCTTGCCTTGGGTTGCATGCGAATGGCAAGTCTTGATTTGGAAGAAACTAAACAAGTTATTCAAACCAGTTTAGATTTGGGGATTAACTTTTTTGACCATGCTGATATTTATGGTAAGGGGCAGTCAGAGCGATTGTTTGGTCAAGCCATTAAGGATATGGGGATTGACCGTGAGCGATTGATAATTCAGTCCAAGTGTGGGATTCGTCAGGGATTTTTTGATTTTTCAAAAGAGCATATCTTGCAATCTGTTGATGGTATCTTGGAACGTTTGCAAACGGATTATTTGGATCTTTTGCTCTTACACCGCCCGGATACTCTTTGGGAACCAGAAGAAGTGGCTGAAACCTTTACTTATCTAAAGGAGCAAGGCAAGGTGCGCCATTTTGGTTTGAGTAATGTCAATCGTTACCAGTTTGAGCATTTGCAGGCCTATATGGATCAGCCACTCTTGGTCAATCAGTTACAGTTTAGCTTGGTTCATACACCTATGATTGATAGTGGGTTACAGGTTAATATGTTGAGTGATGGAGCAACAAATCGTGACGGTGGTATTTTGGACTATTGCCGCCTACATGGTGTGACCATTCAGGCTTGGTCGCCGTTTATGATTGATTTGGTGAAAGGCACTTTTTTTGACCACCCTGATTATCCAGAGCTTAACCGAGTGTTGAGAGAATTAGCAACAGCCAAAGGTGTCTCCGTTGAAGCGATTGCGACAGCTTTTATTCTTCGTCATCCTGCTAAAATGCAAGTTATCCTTGGTTCTATGAATCCAGAACGCTTGCGAAATATTGCTAAGGCTAGTGAGATTGAACTGGATCGTAAAGAATGGTATCGCCTGTATCTAGCAGCAGGTAAGTTTTTACCATAATTAACAAAAAGATTTAACTCATGGGTTAAGTCTTTTTGTAATTGGTTTTATTGTTGACATTTTGATATAATGGAAAAAAAGAAGGAGGAGTTTCATGGTAAAGTTAGCGACCATTTGTTACATTGATAATGGCAAGGAATTTCTCCTTCTTTATCGTAATAAACGCCAAGATGATGTTCACTATGGCAAATGGATTTCTGTCGGTGGCAAGCTAGAAGCTGGTGAGAGTCCAGAGGATTGTGCTAGGCGTGAAGTGGCAGAAGAAACGGGGCTAAATGTGGAAGAGATGATCCTTAAAGGGATTGTGACATTTCCAAATTTTACACCAAATCAAGATTGGTATACCTACGTTTTTCGAGTGACGGCATTTTCAGGTGACTTGTTGTCTGATTGTCCAGAAGGCAACTTAGCTTGGGTACCTTACGATCAAGTTTTGACCAAGCCTACATGGGAGGGGGATTATCAACTGTTTTCTTGGATTCTAGAAGATAGCCCCTTCTTTTCTGCAAAATTTTCTTATCAAGATGGGCAGTTACTGGATCAGCAGGTTTATTTTTATGATAAGTAGCAATTTTTAGAGAAAAAGCAAGGTGTCTTGTTAGTTATCAAATGGAGGAATTATGAGCCAAAACGAGAAGCAGTTTGATAAAAGTTGGTTTTCAAAATGGTTGTTACATAATCAAGCAGTATCTGTGCTATTGATTACGTTACTTCTGTTTTTGAATATTTTTGTGTTTACAAAAATCAGTTCGGTCTTTATGTCAGTCCTTTACTTGGGGGCAGCCGTCATGCTTCCTTTAGTAATGTCAACCATTCTCTATTATCTGTTAGAGCCGATGGTGACTTGGATTGAAAGAAGGGGGATGCAGCGTGTAGCAGCGATTGCCTTTGTTTTTATTTTGGTGTTATTAGGTGTGCTACTGGTACTTGCCAATTTTGTGCCCATGGCTCAAGAGCAAGTGATGAGTTTTATTCGTAATTTGCCAACCTACACTCGACAGGTGGAAAAGCAGGCAGTACAACTGTTACAAGATCCACGTTTGGCTAATTTCCGTCCACAACTTGAAGATGTCGTGGATAATTTAAGTCAAAAAGCTGTTGATTATGCAGAGACCTTTTCACGAGATGCGGTGTCGTGGCTGGGAAGTTTAGCGGCGACCATTGCCAAGGTTGCAGTTGCTATTATCATTGCACCGTTTATTCTCTTTTATTTCCTAAGAGATAGCCAGCAGATGAAAACGGGATTGGTTTCTATTATCCCAACTAAAATGCGTCCGTCAGCCACTCGGATTTTAAGTGGGATCAATGAACAACTATCTGGTTATGTTCAGGGACAGGTGACGGTAGCTATTGTGGTTGGTATCATGTTTTCAATCATGTTTAGCTTAATCAATCTCCCCTATGCTCTCACACTTGGGGTTTTGGCAGGTATTTTGAACATGATTCCTTACTTGGGAAGTTTCTTGGCGATGATTCCTGTTGTGATTTTAGCCTTGGTTGATGGGCCTGTAATGCTAGCCAAGGTCTTGTTGGTCTTTACCATTGAACAAACGGTCGAAGGTCGTTTTGTAACCCCGTTAGTTCTAGGTAGCAAGCTCAGCATTCATCCTATTACCATTATGTTTATTCTCTTGATTTCAGGATCTATCTTTGGTGTCTGGGGTGTCTTTTTGGGAATTCCATTTTATGCTTCCGTCAAGGTAGTGGTCAAAGAAATGTTTGAATGGTACAAACAAGCTAGTGGGCTTTACGAGGAGGCAAACAGTCAAGATGAGCAATAGTGAAAAAATGTTGGCAGCCTTGGAAATGGGTGATTTGACACGAGCAAAGAAATATTTTCAGCGAGCCTTACATTCAGATGACCAAGAAACCTTATTGGACTTGGGGACTTATTTGCAATCAATTGGCTTTTATGAAGAAGCCAAAGCCATTTATCAGCAAATTCAAAATGATTTTCCAGAAGTTTATTTGAGCTTGGCTGAAATTGCAGCTGAGGATGGTCAGATAGAAGAGGCTTTCTTTTATCTGGATCAAGTTGATTCGACAAGTCCGGATTATGTGGTTAGTCTGCTGATTATGGCTGACTTGTATGACAGTGAAGGTTTGACGGATGTAGCTAGGGAAAAATTACTTTTAGCCAGTCAGTTGAGTACTGATCCACTGGTTAAACTAGGTTTGGCTGAAATCGAGTATCGTTTGGAAAATTTTCAAGCAGCCATTGATACTTATGCCCAACTGGATAATCGAGCAATCCTAGCAGAGACAGGGATTTCCACCTATCAACGTATTGGTCGTTCTTATGCCCATTTGGGTAAGATTGAAGCAGCGATTGAGTTTTTAGCCAAGGCTGTTGAGATTGAGTATGATGACCAGACGGTTTTTGAATTGGCCAGTCTTTTGAGTGAGCAAGAGGATTATCAACGAGCTAATGTGTATTTCAAACAATTAGAAACCATGAGTCCTGATTTTGAAGGCTATGAGTTAGCTTATGCTCGTTCTCTCCATGCCAATCACCAGTTAGAAGAGGCCTTGATTCTCGTTCAAGGTGGCCTAGCTAAAAATGAATTTGATGGGCAATTACTGCTCTTAGCTGCTCAGTTGTCTTATGAAAATCATGACCAAGTTGGAGCTGAAAACTATCTCATCAAGGCAGAGGCCGTGGTGGAAGATCGTGAAGAAGTAGTCCTAGCTCTAGCTAATCTTTACTTGGAGCAAGAACGTTATTCAGAGATTATTGCCTTGGTTGATGAGGGAAATGATTGGGCATTAACCAAGTGGACCTTGGCCAAGGCCTATCAGGCTAGTGACGAGGAAGACAAGGCTCTGGCTATTTATAAGGCGTTGACAGAGGATTTGGGAAATAATCCTGATTTTCTAAAAGATTATGCCTATCTGTTAAGGGAGTTTGGCTATCAAAAAGACTTGGCTTTGGTGGTTCAGCAATATTTGACATTTGTTCCTGATGATACAGAGATGTATGACTTATTAGATGACAATTAAAAGAGATTGATATTTTATCAATCTCTTTTGTTTAATTTCATGCTTTGAATTTTTTCTGAAATAGGAGTGACTCGCAAGGTTTTTTGTCCAGTATAGGTAACAAATCCAGGCTTTGCTCCCGTAGGTTTATGGAGTTTTTTGGCTTCAATCATATCCACTTGCACAAGATTGGATAGACGAGCCTTAGAATAATAGGCAGCTAGTTCCGCTGCGTCTGTTTTGACCTCATCGCTGGGGTTGAGATTGTCTTTGATGATGACATGGCTTCCGGCAATATCCTTAGCATGAAACCAAAGCTCGCCTTTCTTGGCTAGTTTGAAAGTCAATTCTTCATTTTGAAGGTTATTGCGTCCAACTAAAATGATGGTTTTACCATCGGTTGCCAGATATTGCTCAGGTTTTTTACGCTTGTGGAGTTTTTGACGATTTTTTTGTTTGATAAAGCCAGTCTGAATCAATTCTTCTCGAATGTCTTCAATATCATCCAAAGAAGCTTGAGCAAGGGCGACTTCAACACTTTCAAGATAAGAAATCGTTTCTTTGGTTTCCTCAATCAGTCCTTTTAGATGTTTGACAGCTTCTTTTAATTTTTGATATTTTTTGAAATAACGCTGGGCATTTTGATTCGGCGTGAGGGCAAGATTAAGGGCAATCGTAATTGGCTGGCCGGTATAGTAGTTGTCTAAGATAATTTCATCTTTATTATTGGGAACCTGACTGAGATAGGTTGTCAGTAGTTCGCCTTTTTGACGAAAATCTTCTGCCAAGTCAGTGTCGGCTAGCTCTTGACTTTGCTTGTTCAATTTCTTACGATTTTTTTCCAAATCATTCTGAATCCGTTGTATCAAATCGCTGGCCTGCTGGCTGATACGGTCTTTTTCAGCTTTTTCTTGATAAAAATAATCTAGGAGTTGGGCAAAATTAGCAAATGATTTTTGGCTGTCTGAAAAAGTGACGGCTGAAAAACTATTCTTGGTCAGAGTAGGTTTAGTTTCTTGGTTAAAGAAAGCTCGAAAGGCCTTGAGTTTACGGTCGCAATCCAAGGCAAGTGTTAGTTGGTTAGCTGTATCTCGTCCTAAGCCTTGGAAAAGTTGCTGAAGATTGTTAGCAGTCAAGTCTTGCGTTTGAAGAATCTCAAAGAGTTTTTCATCAGCTATGGTAAATGGATTGTGACTGTTTTTTGGTGGTGGAGCTAGATAGGTTGCACCAGGTAAAATGGTACGGTAGCTATTTTGGGCAAAACCAAGGTGTTTAATCGATTCGATAATCTTTCCTTGTCCCTTGTCTAACAGGATAATGTTGCTATGCTTGCCCATGATTTCAACCACTAAGGTGACCTCAATGTGATCGCCAATTTCATTTTTGTTGGAAACACTGATTTCTAAGATACGATCATTATCAATTTGTTTCAGTTGCTCAATGACAGCACCTTGAAGGTACTTTCGCATAATCATGGTAAAGGTACTGGGTTGTTTGGGATTTTGAAACTCAGTTTGCGTTAATTGGATACGACCAAAGACAGAATGTGCAGAAAGTAGCAGTTTATAATTTTGTCGATGGTGACGAATGGTGAGGACTAACTCTCTCTCAAATGGTTGGTTGACCTTTTGAATCCGTCCACCGACCAGTTGAGTTTGAAGTTCTTGGGTAAGGTGATGCAAAAAAAAGCCATCAAAAGACATGCAATTCTCCTTTTTTGTCTAGTTTAATCATTATATCATAAATGTCTGAGCCTAGATAGACAAGGAGATGAGATAGACGGTCTGGTGAGAATATGCTACAATAGTCCTACTAAAGAATAAAGGAGTTAGTATGATTATTTCCACCATTTCACAAGGCTTACTTTGGGCCGTCTTGGGTCTTGGGATCTATATGACCTTTCGGATCTTGAACTTTCCTGATATGACAATAGAAGGCTCCTTTCCCTTGGGCGGTGCAGTAGCTGTTACCTTGATGACACAGGGTGTCCATCCTCTTTTAGCGACCTTAATGGCTATTCTTGCAGGTTGTTTGGCAGGTTTGGTCACAGGCCTTCTTTATACCAAGGGGAAAATTCCGACGCTTTTAGCGGGAATCTTGGTGATGACGTCTTGTCATTCCATTATTTTAATGGTCATGGGTAGGGCTAATTTGGGGCTTTTAGATGCCATTACCTTGCCGGACTTATTACCTTTAGACAATAGTTTCAACCTTTTGGTTTTGGGTTTGATTTTTAACTTTTTGGTGATTTTGGGTCTGATTTATTTTTTCTATACGCGTCTGGGTCAAGCCTATATCGCTACTGGAGATAATCGTGATATGGCTCGTAGTTTTGGCATTGATACCGATAAAATGGAAGTCATGGGACTGGTTGTTTCTAATGGCATTGTTGCTTTGGCAGGAGCTTTGATTAGTCAGCAAGATGGCTACGCTGATGTGTCTAAGGGCGTTGGGGTGATTGTCATTGGCTTGGCAAGTATCATTATCGGTGAGGTAGTTTTATCAGCTAATTTAACCCTTTTGGAACGTTTGATTTCTCTTGTCGTGGGGTCAATTGGCTATCAGGCTTTGATTTGGTTAGTTGTGGCTCTTGGTTTTAATACCAACTATCTCAAACTATTTAGTGCCTTAGTCTTGGCAATCTGTTTGATGATTCCAGAGCTGAAGAAAAAATTCTTGAAAGGGGTTAGCCTATCCCGATGAAAAAAATTATTGAACTTAAAAATGCGAGTGTCGTGGTTAATAATGGGTTTGATGAAGTTAAGACCATTTTGGACGATGTTAGTTTGACCATTTATGAACAGGACTTTTTAACCATTTTAGGTGGTAATGGGGCTGGAAAATCTACTCTATTTAATGTCATTGCAGGGACACTCATGTTGACTAGCGGTAGCATTGCTATTATGGGTGAAGACGTGACACACTTGTCTGCACAAAAACGAGCAGCCCACCTTTCACGTGTCTTTCAAGATCCTAAGATGGGGACTGCTCCACGTATGACCGTGGCTGAAAATCTGCTCATCGCCAAGTTTCGAGGGCAAAAAAGAGGCCTTGTGTCGCGTCAATTGCAGGAATATAAGGGTGAATTTCAGGAGCTACTTGGCAAGATTGGCAATGGGTTGGACAAGCATTTGGATACGCCAGCAGGGCTATTGTCAGGTGGTCAACGTCAAGCCCTTAGTCTCTTGATGGCAACCGTCAAACGCCCAGAGTTGTTGCTGTTAGATGAACATACGGCAGCCCTAGATCCTAAGACCAGTCAGTCGTTAATGCAGTTGACCGATAACTTTGTTCAGACAGACCAATTAACTGCCTTGATGATTACTCATCAGATGGAAGACGCTTTGAAATATGGCAATCGCCTATTGGTCATGAAAGATGGTAAGATTGTCAAAGACTTGAACAAAGACGAAAAAGCTCAACTGAGTATTGCTGATTATTATCGCATTTTTGATTAAGAGAGAGACTAACCTTTTGACAAAAAGGTTAGTTTTTATTTTCATGTGAAATATGATATAATGGAAGAGATTATAACAGTAAATCGACTTGCTTAGCCAAGGACCGTTTGTCATAATACCAGTAGCCAATCTACTGGTCATTTTAAGCATAATAAGATTACAGACAAGGAGAAGATATGAGTCAAATTAAAATTATAGCTCTAGGTGGTGTCCGAGAAAATGGAAAAAATTTCTACCTAGTTGAAGTCAATGAATCGATTTTTATTTTGGATACAGGGTTGAAATATCCTGAAAATGAGCAACTTGGGGTTGATGTGGTCATTCCTAATTTTGACTACCTTATTGAAAACAAACAACGTGTGCAAGGGATTTTCCTAACTCACGGTCATGCCGATGCGATTGGTGCCCTTCCTTACCTCTTGCAACAGGTTAAGGTGCCCGTTTTTGGCTCGCAACTCACCATTGAACTTGCCAAGTTGGTAGTAAAAAATAATGAAGGTAGTAAGAAATTTAATCAATTTCATGTTGTTGACAGTGAAACGGAAATTGAATTTGATGATGCCACCATTTCCTTTTTCAAAACGACCCACTCGATACCAGATAGTTTAGGGGTTGTTGTTGGTACAGCAGAAGGTAAGATTGTTTATACAGGGGATTTCAAATTTGATCAAGCTGCTAGTTCACTTTATCAGACAGATTTGGGTCGTTTGGCAGAAATTGGTCGAGAAGGCGTCTTAGCCCTTTTATCAGACTCTGCCAATGCTTCTAGTACCGTTCAAGTTGCCAGTGAGGCTGAAGTTGGTCTTGAGATGAACCAAGTCATCGCCGATGCGGATGGTCGCATTATTGTGGCAGCAGTTGCTAGTAATCTAGTGAGAATTCAACAAGTTTTTGATGCAGCAGCAGCTAATGGTCGTCGTGTGGTCTTGACAGGTTTTGATGCGGAAAATATTGTTCGTACTGCCATGCGTCTAAAAAAATTGTCTTTGGCTAACGAACGCCTAATCATCAAACCGAAGGACATCAATCGTTTTGAAGACCATGAATTGATTATCCTAGAAACAGGTAAGATGGGTGAGCCAATCAATGGCTTGCGTAAGATGGCGATTGGGCGTCACCGCTATGTTCAAATTAAAGACGGGGATTTGGTTTATGTCGTGACCACACCAAGCATTGCTAAAGAAGCTATGGTGGCACGAGTTGAAAATCTGATTTACAAGGCAGGTGGTTCAGTTAAACTCATCACACAAAATCTGCGTGTGTCAGGTCATGCTAACGGCCGTGATTTGCAGCTGATGATTAACCTCCTTCAACCTAAATACCTATTTCCGATTCAGGGTGAGTATCGTGATTTGCAGGCCCATGCTGAGTTGGCACAGGAAGTTGGCGTTTTACCAGAGAACATTTACATCATGAAACGTGGGGATATCATGGTCTATGATCAAGAGGGCTTCCTGCATGAAGGGAGTATTCCTGCTGGAGATGTCATGATTGATGGCAATGCCATTGGTGATGTAGGCAATATTGTCTTGCGAGATCGTAAGATTTTGTCAGAAGATGGTATCTTTATCGTAGCCATGACGGTCAATAAACGAGAACGTAAGATTATCTCAAGAGCCAAGGTGCATACGCGTGGCTTTGTCTATGTTAAAAAGAGTCGTGACATTTTAAGAGAAAGTGCTGATTTGGTCAACACAGTTGTTGAAGATTACCTTGCCCAACCTAACTTTGATTGGAATGAATTGAAAGGTTCAGTTCGTGATAGTATCAGTAAGTTTCTATTTGAGCAGACCAAACGCCGACCAGCTATTTTGCCAGTCATTATGGAAGTACGCTAAAAGAACAAGCTAGGAAATAAGCTCCTAGCTTTTTATATCAAGAAAGGACATGATTTATGGCTTTATTAAAAATTGAATACCATTCAGATGTGTTAGGCATGATGCGACAGGTCAATGTCATCTATCCTGATGCTAGTGACCTTAGCCAAGAAGAAGCAACAAGTCAAGACATTCCTATGCTGTATCTCTTGCATGGTATGGCAGGAAATGAAAATTCTTGGCTCAAACGAACAGCGATTGAACGCTTGGTACGCAAGACCAATTTAATCGTGGTCATGCCGTCAACAGATTTGGCTTGGTACACCAATACTCAGTATGGTCTAGCTTATTATGATGCGCTAGCCAAGGAGTTGCCTCAAGTTCTGCACCGCTTTTTCCCTAATATGAGTCAATCTCGTGCTAAAACCTTTATCGCAGGTTTGTCCATGGGAGGTTACGGTGCTTTTAAATTAGCTCTTTTAAGCAATCGTTTTGCTTATGCGGGTTCATTTTCTGGAGCCTTGTCTTTTGATTTAGACAGTCTGCAGGATCAAACCAGATCAGATTTAGCTTACTGGCAAGGGATTTTTGGGGCAAATCAAGATGACACATCAGAACATTTCTTGGTCAATATGGTCAAAAACCATGATAACCAAACCAAATTCTATGCTTGGTGTGGGCAAGAAGATTTTCTTTTTGACGCCAATCAGATAGGAGCTAAGGCTTTGCAAGCAGCAGGAATATACCTAGATTATCAGGTCGGTCATGGCACGCATGATTGGTACTACTGGGAAAAACAATTAGAGGTCTTTTTAGAAATGTTACCAATTGATTACGTTAAAGAAGAACGTTTGTCATAATGATGACAAATTTGTAAAGGTCATTTTTTTCGTTGAAATTGCTGGTTAATCTTGCTATAATCAATCTCATGTTTTAGGAAATTTCACTGGAAAAGAGTTAACTAATGGTTCATTTGCTAAAATCTTTACTGTGGTTGCCTAGGTTTATCATACGTTTGATTTGGAATTTAATCTGGCGATTGATTCAGACGGCAGTTTTACTGGCTTTGATTTTATGGGGCTTCTGGTGGTATATCAATAATAGTACCTCTGACTTTGCTAATCAGTTGTCTAATGTTGTTAGTGGTATTTCACAGATTTTCCCCACAGATACTACTAATTTACGTGAAAATTTACAAAATCTCTCGACAGATTTTTATCAAAGTCAAGAAGGAGTGAGGTGGTCAAAACCTCAAGCTACCATTTATATTCAATCAACGGATCCAACTCTAGTATCAGCCTATCAGACAGCTATTGCTAATTGGAACAGTACAGGAGCCTTTACCTTTACGCTAACCAACGATGAGCAAACAGCAGATATTATCGCTAGAGATGATATGGATGCCAATACTCAAGCAGCAGGAGTAGCAGAAACAAAACTCAATGCCTTAACCAAGCGTATTGTTTATGCAGATATTCGACTGAATGCTTATTATCTGTTGAATGATACTTATGGTTATACCTTTGAACGTGTGGTCAATACTGCTGAGCATGAATTGGGTCATGCGATTGGTTTATCTCACAATGATAATGAACTTTCTGTTATGCAGTCATCGGGTTCCAATTACAGCATTCAAGCAACGGATGTTAATAGCTTGGTTGAGTTATACCAATCTTAATCAATTCAGTCTAGAAGGATGATAAATTTTCCATCTTTTCTAGGCTTTTTTGTTATAATAAAGCTATGATTATTTTACAAGCAAACAAGGTGGAACGCTCTTTTGCAGGGGAGGTTCTTTTTCAAAATATCAATCTGCAAATTGATGAACGTGATCGCATTGCTCTAGTTGGTCGCAATGGTGCAGGTAAATCAACCTTATTAAAAATTTTAGTCGGACAAGAAAGTGCTACCTCAGGAGAGATTAGTTGTAAACGAGATTTGTCACTGTCTTATCTAGCTCAAAATACCCAATTTAATGCCAAAGGTACCATCTTTGAAGAAATGTTGGCTGTTTTTGCTGACCTGCGTCAACAGGAAAAAAGCCTACGTCACATGGAAGAGCAAATGAGTGAGTTGACTGGTCAAGCCTTACAAGACTTGATGACGTCCTATGATAGTTTGGCAGAAGACTTTAGGGTCAAGGGTGGTTTTACCTATGAAAGTGACTTGAAAGCAATGCTCAATGGTTTCAAGTTTGACCAAAGTATGTGGGATATGCCAGTGTCAGATCTTTCTGGTGGGCAAAAAACACGACTAGCCCTAGCAAGAATGTTACTTGAAAAACCAGAACTTCTGGTGCTAGATGAGCCAACCAATCACTTGGATATTGAAACAGTGGCTTGGTTGGAAAATTATCTCACCAACTACCAAGGGGCACTTTTGATTGTCAGTCATGACCGTTATTTTCTTGACAAGGTGGCCACTAAGACGGCAGATTTAAGACCAAATGGCTTGGATATGTATGTTGGTAATTATTCAAAATTCATGGATTTGAAAGCTGAAAAACTAGCTACCGAGCAAAAGAATTTTGATAAGCAGAGTAAGGAAATTGCCAAATTAGAAGATTTTGTCAAACGCAATATTGCAAGAGCCTCAACGACCAAGCGTGCCCAATCTCGTCGCAAGCAACTGGAGAAAATGGAACGCTTGGATAAGCCAGAAAATCATCAAGACTCAGCTAATATGACCTTTCAGATTGACAAGGTGTCGGGAAATCAAGTCTTGAATCTAGATCAAGTTGCCATCGGTTATGATCAAGAGATTTTGGCGCAAGAGATTAGTCTAGATGTGCGTAAACACGATGCCATTGCTCTAGTTGGTCCAAATGGGGTTGGAAAATCAACGCTACTTAAATCTTTGCTAGGTCAGATTGATTTCTTGAAGGGGCAGGCTCATTTTGGTGCCAATCTTGAGGTGGGCTACTATGATCAAAATCAAACAGCACTAACGCCCTCTAATACAGTTTTAGAAGAACTTTGGTCAGCATTTCCTACAACGCCAGAAGTTGATATCCGTAATCGTTTAGGTGCCTTTCTCTTTTCAGGAGATGAGGTGAAAAAAACAGTAGGCATGCTTTCAGGTGGTGAAAAAGCGCGTGTTTTATTGGCTAAACTTTCCATGGAAAATAATAATTTTCTCATTCTTGATGAACCAACCAACCATCTAGACATTGATAGCAAGGAAGTCTTGGAGGACGCCTTAATTAACTACCAAGGCACTCTACTTTTTGTCAGTCATGATCGCTATTTTATCAATCGTGTAGCAACGAAGGTCGTCGAGCTCTCTTCGACAGGAACAACACTTTATTTAGGCGATTATGATTATTATTTAGAAAAAAAGGCAGAGCAGGAAGTTCAAGAAGAAAACAATCAAGTCAAGCTTGTAGCAGCCAGTCAGGACTATCAGCAACAAAAATTAGAGCAAAAAGAAAAGCGTAAAAAAGAACGCCAATTAGTCCAAGTAGAAGACCGTCTAGAACAATTAGAGTCTGATTTGGACCTGCTCAATCAAGATATGTTGGCAACCAACGACGCTCAACTCTTGATTGACCTACAAGAACAGGTCAATCAGTTGACCGTTGAACAAGAAGAATTGATGATGCAATGGGAGTTTTTGGTGGAAGAATTAAGCTAAAAAACGAATAATATCTCAAATAAGTGTCGTTTTTTGCTCTAAAATCAGTAAAAAATGAAAAAAACAAGATTTTTCTATTGACAAGCGAGAAAAAAATAGGTATGATAACTATATCTTAAACAAGGGAAAGGAGAACAGATATGTTACTGACTAGTCAAAATCAAGCAGTCAATACTTATTTCTACAGCTATTATTAGATAGTGTTTGTAGGCATGTATAACAACATGGATACAAACACGGGAACGTAAGTTTGTATCTATGTGGCTGTGGTTGTTTTGACGTGTGCCTCATAGATGTTAAATCTAGATGGCACAGAAAGAGTATTTTATCTGTTTTACTATACAACAAAAGTGTAGGGACCGTCTAGATAGCATGCTAGGCGGTCCCTTTTTGTTCCATTACTCATTCATTTATTTTATAGGAGAATAATCATGATTTTTAAAAAACTTATTTTTGGTTCTGTTACATTTTTATCAGTACTTGCTTTAGCCGCTTGTGGCAATAGCCAATCGTCTTCGTCTGACGCTGTTAAGGTAGGCGTTATTCAGTACGCTGAACATGAGGCCTTAACAGCTGCACGACAAGGTTTCGTTGAAGCCTTGGAGAAGGCAGGTTACAAGGAGGGGGACAATTTAACTCTTGATGTGCAAAATGCCCAAGGTGATCAAGCCAATCTTCAAACCATGGTTACCAAATTAGCTGGCGAAAATGATTTGAATTTTGCCATCGCAACACCTGCAGCCCAAGCCCTACTGAATGCTGATTCAGAAACACCATCTGTATTTACAGCAGTGACTGATCCAGTGGAAGCAGGACTGGTGAAATCTTTAGAAAAACCTGAGAGCAGCATGACAGGTTCTATTGATGCGACAGATGTGTCAAAACAAATTGACATGTTGGTCAAGGTCGTACCAACTGCCAAGACGGTGGGCATTTTCTACAATTCAAGTGAGGTCAATTCTGAAGTTCAGGCTGAACAGGCTAAAAAAGCTCTTGAAGCTAAAGGGCTTAGCGTTGAAACAGCTACAGTGACCTCTAGTAATGATGTGCAACAAGTGATGACCTCATTGGCTGACAAGGTTGATGCTATTTACTTACCAACCGACAATGTCGTTGCTTCAACAGCCTCAACGATTGGTGAGATTTTGAAAGAGAAAAAAGTACCAGCTATGGCTAGTGATGCGGCAGTGATTGATGCGGCACTCTTTACTTACGGTGTTGATTACAAGGCAATCGGGGTACAAGCTGGTGAGTTGGCTGTGAAGATTCTTGAAGGGGAAAAACCAGCTGACTTAGCCGTTCAAAAACCAAATACGGCAGCCATTACCATCAATGATGAGATGACTAAGGCGATTGGCATTGATCCAGCAAGTATTGAAGCTTTAGAACAATAAAAGAAGATAGCTATAGGGTATCAAACAGTAAAAAAATTGGCAGTTATGTCATTAGCAGGCTTGGCTCTACTTGGCTTAGGAGCTTGTTCTGCAACAGGTAAGCAGTCAAATTCTACAGATTCTGTTAAAATTGGGATTTTGCAATACATGGAACATGATTCCTTGACCGTAGCACGTAAGGGTTTTGTGGATGAATTGGCAGCCAATGGCTACAAAGAGGGCGAAAAAATCACTTTGAATTATCAAAATGCCCAAGGTGATCAAGCCCCTATTGATAAACAAATCGAATTATTGGGGCAAGCCTTACCAACTACTAAAACGGTTGGTATTCTCTATACAACAAGTGAACGTAATGTTGAAGTGCAAGTCAAGCAAGCTAAAAAACTGCTAGAAAAGGCAAGTTATCAAGTCATGCTTAAAGGAATTACTTCTTCAAATGATGTTCAAGACATAACATCTAGCTTGATGAAGGATGTAGGTGCCATTTTTGTATCAACAGATAATACCATTGCGTCAACCAGGACCATGATTGGTGACTTATCAGTTGCAAATAAGGTGCTAGTCATTGGTGGATCGACCGACATGGTGAATCAAGGTGGTCTATTGACTTATAGTACTAACTATGAGGCATTGGGTCGTCAAATAGTTAAAATAGCAATCAAGACATTGCTAAGCAGTTAGGGATTGATACTTCTAATCTATCTATTTCAAAATAAGTCATCTATTAAAAGAATAAGACAGCAAAGTAGGTACCAGTGCCTACTTAACTGTCAACATTAAAAGGAGAAAAGTGTGGATATTATTTTATCAAGCATCTCGCAAGGCTTACTTTGGTCGGTCATGGCGATCGGTGTTTATCTAACCTTTCGTATTTTAGAAATTGCAGACATGACGGCTGAGGGTGCTTATCCCTTGGGAGCTGCGGTTTGTGCGACAACTATTGTCAATGGTGTTAATCCTTTGTTAGCAACTTTCTTGTCTATCTTAGCAGGAATGGGAGCTGGCTTGCTGTCTGGCTTGCTACATACCAAACTAAAAATTCCGCCGCTTTTGACGGGGATTGTGACCTTGACAGGTCTTTATTCAATCAATTTGAAAATCTTAGGCAAGGCCAATGTCGCCCTGCTTAGACAAGAAACCTTAGTCACTCAACTTCAAGGGTTAGGTCTGACTAAAACCAATGCCGTTTTAGTGATTGGTGTGGTCGCGATTTTATTGGTTGTTGCTATTTTAACCCTTTTTATGAATACTCAAATTGGTTTGGCTATCCGTTCAACAGGGGACAATATTCCAATGAGCGAATCCAATGGCATTCAAGTCAATACCATGAAAATCTATGGTTATATGATATCAAATGGTTTGATTGCTCTTTGTGGTGCTCTTTTAACGCAAAATAATGGCTATGCCGATCTCAATTCAGGAACAGGAACAATTGTTATTGGCTTGGCATCTGTGATTATTGCTGAAGTGATTTTGCGTAATCTCAGCCTTGGTTGGCGTTTGTTGTCTGTGGTTCTAGGAGCGGTGATTTATCGTTTGATTATCTTAGCTATTTTGGAAATTCCTGGCATGGACGCTGATTTAGTGAAGCTCTGCTCTGCTATTTTGCTAGCGACTGTGCTTTATGTGCCAGAGTTGCAGAAAAAACTTAATATTCGTCGCCCAAAAATAAATGGACAAGCTTAGGAGGACCCTATGACGACACTTTTATCGATTCAAAATCTTCACAAGACCTTTGAAGCAGGAACAGTCAATGAAAACCATGTCTTGCGTGGCTTAAATCTTGAGGTTAAAGAGGGAGATTTCATTTCCATTATTGGTGGTAATGGTGCGGGTAAATCAACCTTTATGAACCTTTTGGCAGGGGCACTTTTCCCTGATTCAGGCGATATTTTGCTAGAAGGCAAGTCTATTAAACACCTGCCAGCTTCGAAACGTTCAAAAGAGATTAGCCGTGTTTTTCAAGATCCAAAAATGGGAACAGCCTCACGCTTGACTATTGAGGAAAATATGGCGATTGCTTATCGGCGTGGTCTTTCTCGCGGCCTTTCTTGGGGTGTTAAAGACAGTGATCGCAAGATTTTCAAAGAAGCTTTAATGGAACTCGGTTTAGGGCTTGAAAATCGGATGAAGGTTGACACCCAATTTTTATCTGGTGGGCAAAGACAGGCCTTGACCTTGATGATGGCTTCCTTGGTGAAACCAAAACTGTTACTCTTGGATGAACATACGGCTGCCCTAGATCCAAAAACCAGTGACATGGTGATGGATTTAACCCAAAAAATTGTGACAAATCATCAATTAACAGCATTGATGATTACGCATAATATGGAAAATGCTATCCAATACGGTAATCGTTTGGTCATGCTCCATCGTGGTCAAATTGTGGTGGATGTGCAGAGAGAAGAAAAGCAGCATTTAACGGTTCAAGATTTAATGGCTCTCTTTCATAAAAATAGTGGCCAACAACTGACTGATGATGAAATAATTTTGTAACGGTTTCAGAAACTATCAAAAAGCAGATTCAAGTGATTTTTTAACCACTTGAATCTTTTTTATTGGAGAATCATTTGCGAAAATCTAAGTCATCAAAAAAGTTTGTGAAAAACTTATTTTTATTTTCTTGGTAAACCTTTACATGATGATGATTTAGCTATTAAAAATAATTGCGTCTTGTGAATTTTTAAGGTATGATAAGAGTGTAAAAATAATTTATGGAGGCCAATATGGTAACGATTTCTAAAGAGAAGCATTTGGAAATGTATTTGAAAATGCAACGTATCAGAGAATTTGATATGCGAATTAACAAACTTGTTCGTCGAGGTTTCGTTCAAGGGATGACTCACTTCTCCGTTGGTGAAGAAGCAGCCAACGTTGGTGCGATGGCTCATTTGACCTATGATGATGTCTTCTTCTCAAACCACCGTGGACACGGTCACTGTATTGCTCAGGATATGAATCTGAATGCAATGATGGCAGAATTAGCTGGTAAAGTGACAGGTGTGTCTAAGGGACGTGGTGGCTCTATGCACTTGGCTGATTTTGAAAAAGGTAACTATGGAACCAACGGTATTGTTGGTGGTGGCTACGCTCTAGCAGTTGGTGCTGCCCTGACGCAACAATACAAGGGAACAAATAATATTGCGGTCGCTTTCTCAGGAGATGGTGCAACTAATGAAGGCTCATTCCATGAGTCTATCAACATGGCAGCAACTTGGAAATTGCCAGTGATTTTCTTCATCATCAATAATGGTTATGGTATCTCAATGGATATTAAAAATGCGACCAATACCCCTCACCTTTATACGCGTGCAGAAGCCTATGGTATTCCAGGATTCTATTGTGAAGACGGCAATGACGTCTTGGCAGTTTATGAAACAATGGAAAAAGCAGTAAAACATGTGCGTGGTGGCAATGGACCTGCTATTGTTGAAGTGGTTTCTTATCGTTGGTTTGGTCACTCAACAGCAGATGCTGGAGTTTATCGTACCAAAGAAGAAGTTGATGAGTGGAAGAAAAAAGATCCAATGCTCAAATACCGTGCTTATTTGACTGAAAATAAATTTGCCACTGATCAAGAATTAGATGCGATTGATGCACAAGTGGTCAAAGAAGTTGACGATGCTTATGAATTTGCCGTGAATAGTCCAGATCCAGAATTGTCAGTTGCGTTTGAAGACGTTTGGGTTGATTAAGACGCACACTAAGGTAAGTAAACTAACAGTAAAAAATTAGGAGAAATAACATGTCAGAAACTAAATTGATGGCTTTGCGTGAAGCAATTAACCTTGCCATGAGTGAGGAAATGCGTAAAGATGAAGATATTTTCTTGATGGGAGAAGATGTCGGCATTTATGGTGGTGATTTTGGTACTTCAGTTGGAATGCTAGCTGAATTTGGGAAAAAGCGTGTTCGTGACACACCAATTTCTGAAGCAGCTATCGCTGGTGCAGCAGTCGGTGCGGCAATTACAGGCTTGCGTCCAATTATTGACTTGACCTTCATGGACTTCATCACGATTGCTCTTGATGCGATTGTGAATAATGGTGCGAAAAACAACTACATGTTTGGTGGTGGTTTGAAAACACCTGTCACCTTCCGTGTGGCGTCTGGTTCAGGTATCGGTTCAGCGGCTCAACATTCTCAGTCTTTGGAAGCATGGTTGGCTCACATCCCAGGAATTAAGGTTGTTGCTCCAGGTAATGCCAATGACGCCAAGGGCTTGTTGAAATCGGCTATTCGTGATAACAATATTGTTTTGTTCATGGAGCCAAAGGCACTTTATGGTAAAAAAGAAGAAGTGACCCAAGATCCTGACTTCTACATTCCACTTGGTAAGGGTGAAATCAAGCGTGAAGGAACAGATTTGACCATTGTGTCTTACGGTCGCATGTTAGAGCGTGTCTTGCAGGCTGCTGAAGAAGTCGCTGCTGATGGCATCAATGTTGAAGTTGTTGACCCACGCACACTTGTGCCTTTGGATAAGGAATTGATTATTGAGTCAGTGAAGAAAACGGGTAAATTGATGCTAGTTAACGATGCCTATAAGACAGGCGGTTTCATTGGTGAAATTGCAGCTATGGTGACAGAAAGTGAAGCTTTTGATTATCTTGATCATCCAATTGTTCGTCTAGCTAGTGAAGACGTGCCAGTACCTTATGCTCGTGTTCTGGAACAAGCAGTCCTACCAGATGTTGCCAAGATTAAAGATGCTATCTATAAGATTGCTAACAAGCAGTAAGCTTGTTAAAGACAAGTGAGATAACAAAGAAGGGAAAAGAGAATGGCAATAGAAATTATTATGCCTAAGCTCGGTGTTGATATGCAAGAAGGCGAAATCATCGAGTGGAAAAAACAAGAAGGCGATGAGGTCAAAGAAGGCGAAATTCTCCTTGAAATCATGTCAGACAAGACCAATATGGAATTGGAAGCAGAAGATTCAGGTGTTCTCTTGAAAATCGTCCGTGGTGCAGGTGAAACTGTTCCTGTTACAGAAATCATTGGTTACATCGGTGCAGCTGGAGAAGTGGTCGAAGCTAATCAGTCAGAAAAACCAGCTAAGATGGCTGACAATCCTGTAGAAAAGGTTGAGTCGCCTGCTCAGGTTCTTGAAACAAGTCAAGAAGTAGCTCCTGTGGCAGAAGGTGAGAAAGTTCGTGCGACACCAGCAGCTCGTAAATTAGCGAAAGATTTGGGCATTAACCTTCATCTTGTTGTAGGAACTGGACTTCGTGGCCGTATTCACAAAGAAGATGTTGAAAAAGTTAAACAAGCGATTGGTCGTATTTCACCATTGGCACGCAAGATTGCCGAAGACAAGGGGGTTGATATTAGTAGCTTAGTTGGTAGCGGTGTACGTGGTAAGATCATGAAACAAGATATTTTAGCTGCCATTGCACCAAGTCAAGAAGTCGCTGCTGAAAGCCCAGCAAGCAAAGTCGTTGAAACGGTTAAAGAAGAGGTGCCATCTGATATTGAAATTATCAAGATGAGTCCAATGCGTAAGGCAATTTCAAAAGGAATGGTTAATTCATACTTGACTGCTCCAACCTTTACGCTTAACTACGACATCGACATGACTAACTTAATGGCTCTACGCAAGCAAGTCCTTGAACCAATTATGGCAAAGACTGGCAATAAGGTAACCTTTACTGATTTAATTGGTCTTGCAGTTGTTAAAACCTTGATGAAACCAGAACATCGTTATATGAATGCGTCTTTGATTAACGATGCCAATGAAATTGAAATTCATAAGTATGTCAATCTTGGTATTGCCGTTGGTCTTGATGATGGTTTGGTCGTTCCAGTTGTTCATGGTGCAGATAAGATGAGCTTGTCTGAATTTGTGGTTGCGTCAAAAGATGTGATTAAAAAAGCTCAAACGGGTAAATTAAAAGCAGCTGAAATGTCAGGTTCAACCTTCTCGATTACCAACCTGGGTATGTTTGGAACAAAGAGCTTCAACCCAATTATTAACCAACCAAACTCAGCAATCCTTGGTGTAGCAGCGACAGTACCGACACCAGTTGCCCTAGATGGAGAAGTTGTGATTCGTCCAATTATGGCTATGTGCTTGACGATTGACCATCGTATCATCGACGGCATGAATGGGGCTAAGTTTATGGTTGATTTGAAAAATCTTTTGGAAAATCCAATGGAATTGCTCATCTAAAGATGGGAAACCAAGGTAAAATGTTAGTTGAAAAATAGAAAGTGAGAAAATAATGGCTGTAGAAATTATCATGCCAAAACTCGGTGTTGACATGCAAGAAGGCGAAATCATCGAGTGGAAAAAACAAGAAGGTGATGAAGTCAAAGAAGGCGACATTCTTCTTGAGATTATGTCAGACAAGACCAATATGGAACTTGAAGCAGAAGATTCAGGTGTTCTCTTGAAAATCGTCCGTGGTGCAGGTGAAACCGTTCCAGTTACGGAAATTATTGGTTACATTGGTGCGGCTGGAGAAGTGGTTGATGCTGGATCTAAAAGTGCATCACCGGCAGAACTAGAAGCTGCTGGTCTGGAAGTGCCAAAAGCTCCAGCGCAAGAAACTGTGGTTGTTGCTGACAAGGCACCACTTGCAGATGATGAATATGATATTGTCGTTGTCGGTGGTGGTCCAGCAGGGTACTATGCAGCTATTCGTGGTGCTCAACTAGGTGGTAAGATTGCCATTGTTGAGAAATCAGAATTTGGTGGTACTTGCTTGAATAAGGGATGTATCCCAACTAAAACCTACTTGAAAAATGCTGAAATCCTTGATGGTTTGAAGATTGCAGCAGGTCGAGGTATCAATTTAGCATCAACCAACTACACGATTGATATGGATAAGACCGTTGACTTCAAAAATTCAGTAGTTAAAACCTTGACAAGTGGTGTTCAAGGCTTGTTGAAAGCCAATAAAGTGACCATTTTTAATGGTCTTGGTCAAGTTAATCCAGATAAGACAGTTACGATTGGTAGTGAAACGATTAAGGGACGTAACATCATTCTTGCGACTGGTTCAAAAGTTTCACGCATCAATATTCCAGGAATTGAGTCATCATTAGTCATGACGTCAGATGATATTCTTGACTTGCGTGAAATTCCGAAATCATTAGCTGTTATGGGTGGTGGTGTCGTTGGTATCGAGTTAGGTTTGGTATATGCAGCCTATGGTACAGAAGTGACTGTTATTGAAATGGCAGACCGTATCATTCCAGCCATGGACAAGGAAATTTCTTTGGAATTACAAAAAATCTTGTCTAAAAAAGGTATGAACATCAAGACATCTGTTGGTGTTGCTGAAATCGTTGAAAATAACAATCAACTTACTCTGAAATTGAATGACGGTTCAGAAGTAGTGGCAGATCGTGCTCTCTTATCAATTGGTCGTGTGCCGCAATTAGCTGGTTTAGAAAATCTTGATCTTGACATGGATCGTGGTCGTATCAAAGTTAACGAGTATCAAGAAACATCAATTCCAGGTATTTATGCCCCAGGAGATGTGAATGGAACTAAAATGCTAGCTCACGCAGCCTACCGTATGGGTGAGGTTGCTGCTGAAAATGCGATGCGTGGTAATATCCGTAAAGCACACCTTGATTTTACACCAGCAGCCGTTTACACGCATCCAGAAGTGGCGATGTGTGGATTGACAGAAGAACAAGCTCGTGAGCAATACGGTAATGACATCCTTATTGGTAAATGTAGCTTTACTGGTAATGGACGTGCTATTGCGTCTAACGAGGCACATGGTTTTGTTAAGGTCATTGCTGACGCTAAATACCATGAAATCCTTGGTGTTCACATTGTCGGGCCAGTTGCAGCTGAATTGATTAACGAAGCAGCAACTATCATGGAAGCAGAATTAACAGTTGATGATGTGGCTCAATCAATTCATGGGCATCCAACCTTCTCAGAAGTGATGTATGAAGCATTCCTAGATGTGCTTGGCGAAGCGATTCATAACCCACCAAAACGTAAATAAACATAAAAATCCTTTAGATAAGTCTAAAGGATTTTTTAATATCATTTGCCGTATTGGTAAGGCACACCCAAATGTTCTCTTAAGGTACTGCCCTCATAATCTTCGTGGAAAATGCCACGTTCTTGTAAAATTGGAACTACTTTTTCTACAAAAGATTTGATACCATCATGTGCCAAATCTGGTACAATTGAAAAGCCATCACAAGCACCAGCTTCAAACCATTCTTGTAAGAAATCAGCGACATCTTTTGCCGTACCAACTACAACTGGATGATAGTTAATCACACCATGAGCCAGTGTGTCGATAGGAGAATAGCCTTGTTTGAGTATTTCCAAAGCTTTTGGCGAACGAGGATCACCAGGGTTAGATTGAGCCAAATTGAGCCAGTTTTTAGGTAAGGGTTGATAAGGGTCAAGTGCTTGATGGTTTAAACCAACCATGGCGCTTAGATAAGCCAGTCGTTGTGTTAATTCTTCTTGATCAAATGCTAGGATTTGTCGTCTGCGTGCCAGGGCTTCTTCCTTACTATCCGCAATAGTAAACATAAACCCAGTAAAGCTATTGATCTCTGTTGCAGCACGTCCATTTTTTTCAGCTTCAGCTTGTAACATGTGACGGTAAGCTTTAGCTTCTTCTATGGTAAAAGGATTAGCATAGACACCAGAGGCGAATCGTCCAGCCAATCGAATCCCTTCTGGGCTAGGACCAGCTTGAAAAATAGGAGGTTGCCCTTGTTCTGATGGTGGAATGGGTAGTGGGCCCATAGTCTTGATGTATTCGCCTTGATAGTGAATCGGTTTTATTTGTGTGGTATCGGCAAATTGACCAGTTGATTTATCGTGACGATAGGCTGTTTGTCCCCAAGACCCCCATAAACCTTGAACTGCCTCAATAAATTCATGAGCTCGTCCATAACGCTCTTGATAGGTTGGAATTGCTTGCCCAAAATTAGCCTCTGTCCCCTGAGTAGAGGTTGTGACAGCATTCCAACCAACTCGCCCATGACTCACCACATCCAAGGCTTTCAGATGACGAGCTAGGTTATAGGGTTCGTTAAAGGTCGTTGAAAAAGTGCCCACCAACCCAATTTTTTCAGTAGCACGAGCAACAGATGTCATGGCAATTAAGGGATCCATCGAGTGCATGGGTGTATTTCCTTCAATGTCATTAACAAGAGCAGGAGTGTCTGCCATAAATAAGGCATGAATTTTCCCTTTTTCAGCAAGCTGAGCCAATTCAACATAAAGATCCATGTCAGTATAAGCGTCAGCTTTGGCTTCAGGTAATCGCCAAGTCTTAAACTCTCCCCCATAGCCAGCCACCATTTGTAGTACAATTTTCATTTGCTTTTTCGGTTTGTTTATCATTTCTACTTCCTCTTATGTTATGATAAAATGTAGTATAACAAACTTTATGATTGCTGAGAAGACGGCAAAAAAATTGACCTTAGTACATTTTTTTGTTGCTAGGCTAAGAAGAAAAAGAGGTTAAATATGGCTAAAATATGTCCAAAAGGATTTCAAAATATCGATTTAAGTCAGCCCAGCCCCTTATTTTATCTGTTATACACACAAGATTTGATGAGTGGTCGTTGGAAATGGCTGATTGTTGATTTTTTAATAGACGGTCCAAAGCGTTTTAGCCAAATTCAAAAATATCTGGGTAATTTGTCCCAAGGCTCTTTAACCAAGCAATTACGAGAAATGGAAGCAGATGGTTTGGTGATCAAAACAGTCTATCCTCAAGTACCGCCAAGAGTGGATTATCAATTAAGTCAAAAGGGGCGAGATCTTTTTCCGATTTTGGAGTTGATGATAGCTTATGGGGAAGTTTATGGTTTAGAAGCTGACACCGTCACCAATCAACAAGCCAAATAATATGTTGTTAATGGCTGGTTGGATCGGTTTAAAATTTGTTATCATTAAGAAGAACTAACTATAAGTTAATTTAGATTATCTATTTAAAGGAGTTGAACTATGAAATATATCGTAAACACTAGTAATGAAACGGCTTACAATATTGCCCTTGAAGCCTATGCTTTTCGTGAATTGATGAAAGAGGAAGAACTCTTTATTCTTTGGATTAACCGACCATCGATTATTATCGGTCGCCATCAAAACACTATTGAAGAAATCAATAAAGAATTTACAGATGCCAATGACATTCGTGTGGTTCGTCGTTTGTCAGGTGGCGGAGCAGTTTACCATGATTTGAACAATCTGAACTACACCATCATTTCAAACAAGAGCAAAGAAGGTGCTTTTGATTTTAAGACCTTTTCAGCTCCTGTGATTGAAACCTTGGCTGATCTTGGTGTTAAGGCTGAGTTTACAGGTCGTAATGATTTAGAAATTGATGGTAAAAAATTCTGTGGCAATGCCCAAGCCTATTATAAGGGACGAATGATGCACCACGGTTGCCTACTTTTTGATGTGGACATGAGTGTTTTGAGCCAAGCCCTCAAGGTGAGTAAGGATAAGATTGAGTCTAAAGGGGTTAAATCAGTCCGTTCTCGAGTGACCAATATTCTTGAGCAATTACCAAAAAAAATTACAGTTAATGAATTTTCAGACCTGTTGTTACAAAAAATGAAAGACACGCATCCTGAGATGACGGAATATGTCCTATCAGATGATGAGTTAGCCAAAATCAAACAGTTGGCAGAAGATAAATTCGCCACATGGGATTGGACCTACGGTCAAGCGCCAGAATATACCATCTCACGAGATGTTCGCTACTCTGCTGGTAAGATTTCGACCTATGCCAATGTGGATAAGTCCATCATTCAATCAGTCAAACTTTATGGGGATTTCTTTGGAATCAAGGATGTTGTTGACGTTGAAGAAGCTCTAGTTGGTGTCCGTTATGAGTATGAAGATGTGTTAGCATGCTTGAAAACACTAGATTTAGCCGAATACTTTGCAGGAATGACGGTAGAAGAAGTCGCCAAGGCCATTGTTGCCTAATAAAAAAGATTGAAGTTGCTACTTCAATCTTTTGGTCGTAGTTCGTCTAATTTTTGGCTCATCTTGTCACTGACTTCCTTGAGTTTATCTGCCAAGGAAACATAAGTGGCTAAGAAGTTGTAAATACCATCTTCTGAAAGCACTCCACGAGGCAAATCAACAGGTAATTTCCCTTGTTCATCTAATGCGAAGTGCTCAAACCATTCCGGACTTTGATAATAAGCAAAGAGTGTTTGATAATGGTCAAGGTTTTGTTGGATTTCTTCTAAATTGTCCAATGTTTGAGAAAGGCTTTTCTCCCCTTGATTGAGTGTTTTTTCCATTTGTTTAATGTGTTCAATTGTTTCCATGTGTTTATTGTATCAAAAATCCAGATAAAATACTTGTAAAAAAATGAAGTTATGTTATAATGAAAATGTTGACTAAATGCACGTCCTGTGCAACCGCACGACCATCGTTTCAAGTAGTTTTGCACTCACGATGCAAGGCGAGTCTTCACAGAGGGAAACCTCATCAAAAATTTTATAGGAGGTGCATCATGAGCACATACGCAATCATCAAAACTGGTGGTAAACAAGTTAAAGTTGAAGTTGATCAAGCGATTTATGTTGAAAAACTTGACGTTGAAGCAGGCGCAGAGGTAACATTTGACGAGGTTGTCCTTGTTGGTGGTGACAAAACTGTTGTTGGAACACCATTAGTTGCAGGTGCAACTGTTGTCGGAACGGTTGAAAAACAAGGTAAACAAAAGAAAGTTGTTACTTTCAAATACAAACCTAAAAAAGGTAGCCACCGTAAACAAGGTCACCGTCAACCATACACTAAAGTGGTTATCAAAGCGATTAACGCTTAATCATTGGTGTACACATGATTAAGATAGAAATCATCAAAAAAGCTTCTGGTCAACCCTTAAAAGTGGTTTTGACTGGTCATGCTGGTTCTGGTGAATACGGTTATGATGTCATGTGTGCTTCAGTTAGCACCCTTAGTTTGAATTTATTGAACGGTTTAGAGGTGTTGGCTGATTATCAACCAAGCTATCACTTAAATCAAAAAGAAGGCGGCTATCTCCAAATTGATTTTTCAGATTTTGAGAAAGCCCCTCAACAAGAAACGGCTCGTATCTTATACGAATCATTTCAATTAGGAGTTAATCAGTTAGGGATTGATTCTCCAGAATTTGTCCAAACAAAGATTATAACTCAAGATTAACTTAAAGAGAGGACTATCATTATGTTAAAAATGAATCTTGCTAACTTGCAACTTTTCGCCCACAAAAAAGGTGGAGGTTCAACATCAAACGGACGTGACTCACAAGCTAAACGCCTAGGTGCTAAAGCTGCTGATGGTCAAACAGTAACAGGTGGATCAATCCTTTACCGTCAACGTGGTACACACATCTATCCAGGTGTTAACGTTGGTCGTGGCGGAGATGACACACTTTTCGCTAAAGTTGAAGGTGTTGTTCGTTTCGAGCGTAAAGGTCGCGATAAAAAACAAGTATCAGTTTACCCAATCGCTAAATAAGGCTAGAAATAGCTTAATAACAGGCTTTCCGACTTATCGGAAAGCCTGTTTTATTTCCATTATAAAAATAAGTATGAGGTATATGATAAATGGATGAGAAAACATTATTAAAATGATTAGGTTTTGAAGAACAAACAGCATTAAAAGATATTTTATCTAAAAATTTAGAGCTTAAAATGATTTGTAAAGGAAAGTTTTCAATTTCTTTAAGAAATAAGAGTACTTCTAACTATCAAACGCTTTCTTTTTTTTCAAGAAATCTTGAAATATGGTATAATAAGGGAAAGATGACGAAAGAAGTAAGAAGATGTATATTGAAATGATTGACGAAACGGGTCAGATTTCGGATAAAATAAAACAACAAACTCAAGAATTATTAGATTTTGCAGCAGACAAGTTGGGTAAGTCAGATAAGGAGATGGCAATCACTTTTGTGACCAATGAGCGTAGCCATGAATTAAATCTACTTTATCGTGACACGGATCGACCGACCGATGTCATTAGTTTGGAGTATAAACCGACTGATGAGATTGTTTTTGATGAAGACGATTTGGCAGATAATCCTGAATTGACAGAAATGATGGCTGAGTTTGATGTTTATCTGGGTGAGTTGTTTATTTCTATTGATAAGGCAACGGAGCAGGCAGAGGAGTATGGTCACTCTTTTGAGCGTGAAATGGGCTTTTTAGCTGTTCATGGTTTTTTACATATCAATGGTTATGACCACTATAGTCCAGAAGAAGAAGCAGAAATGTTTGGTTTACAGGAAGAAATATTAACAGCTTATGGTCTTACACGAGAATAAATCCCCTAAAAAATGGAAGAATCGCGATTTAATCGCTAGTTTGGAATTTGCCCTTACCGGTATTGGAACAGCTTTTGTTGAAGAGCGTAATATGAAAAAGCATGCCCTGTCAGCTATTTTAGCAGTTGTGGCAGGAGCTGTTTTTGGTATTTCTCGAGTGGAGTGGCTTTTTCTACTGCTAAGTATTTTTTTGGTCATTGCCTTTGAAATTTTAAATTCGGCGATTGAAAATGTCGTTGATTTAGCCAGTGATTATCATTTTTCAATGTTGGCAAAAAATGCTAAGGATATGGCAGCAGGAGCAGTCTTAGTTATTTCAGCTTATGCCCTTATCACAGGTTGTATGATTTTTTTGCCAAGAATTTGGCACTTGTTTTTTGGAAATTAAGGAGAGAACATGAGTTTTAAGTCAGGATTTGTTGCAATTTTAGGACGTCCCAACGTTGGAAAATCAACTTTTTTGAACTATGTGATGGGGCAAAAGATTGCCATTATGAGTGATAAAGCACAGACCACTCGTAATAAGATTATGGGGATTTACACGACCGAACAAGAGCAGATTGTTTTTATTGATACTCCAGGGATTCATAAGCCTAAAACAGCATTGGGTGATTTTATGGTAGAATCTGCCTATAGCACTTTGCGTGAGGTGGAAACCGTTCTCTTTATGGTGCCAGCAGATGAAAAGCGTGGCAAGGGCGATGATATGATTATTGAACGCCTTAAATCAGCCAAGGTACCAGTTATCCTAGTCATCAATAAGATTGATAAGGTTCATCCAGACCAACTTTTAGAGCAGATTGAAGATTTCAGAAGTCAGATGGACTTCAAAGAAATTGTTCCAATTTCAGCGACACAAGGCAATAATGTTAATCGTCTGATGGAGATTTTGGTAGATAATCTCGAAGAAGGTTTCCAGTATTTTCCAGCTGATCAGATTACCGATCATCCAGAACGCTTTTTGGTGTCAGAGATGATTCGTGAAAAAGTCCTTCATTTGACGCAACAAGAAGTGCCGCATTCGGTGGCGGTGGTTATCGAATCGATGAAGCGTGATTTGGAAACGGATAAGGTTCATGTGAGAGCAACCATTATGGTTGAGCGAGATAGCCAAAAGGGGATTATCATCGGTAAAGGTGGTGCCATGCTTAAAAAGATTGGCTCAATGGCTCGTCGTGATATCGAACTCATGTTGGGTGATAAGGTTTTCCTTGAAACTTGGGTTAAGGTTAAGAAGAACTGGCGAGATAAGAAATTAGATTTGGCAGATTTTGGCTACAACGCCAAAGAATATTAGAGAAAAATTAGTCGCTACTTAGCGGCTTTTTTCTCAAAAAGGAGTGGTGATATGGTAGAAATGGGACAGATTTTCAAGGAATTACGAACAGCTCGTAAGATATCTCTCAAAGAAGCAGCAGGAACAGCCCTGTCTTATTCAATGTTGAGTAAATTTGAAAATGGGGATTCAGATATAACGATTTCAAAATTGATTCCTGCCTTGGAGAATATTCGAACGGAACTGGACGAATTTGCCTATCTGGTTCGAGGCTTTAACCCTTCTGAATTTAACTTATTAAAAAAAGAAATTTGGCAGGCCTTGGACAAGGAAGATATTGCTTATTTGGAAACAGGTTATGAAAGAGAAAAAGAAAATTATCAAAAAACCAACTGTGAAGAGAGTTTTTTAAAAACCTTAATCTTTAAAACCTATCTGGCAGCTAGTGGTAGGCCTGTTGATTTCAATGAAGACGAACAAGCATTTTTATATGATTATCTCTTTAGGATTGACATTTGGGGAGAGTATGAGTTGAAAATATTTTCGGATATTTCTCCTCTTTTATCCTTGGCGACTTATTTTCGTTATACGCGTGAGATGTTGCAAAGGATTGATTTTTTCGACGAGTTACCCTCACATCGTAATATGATTCACACCATTTTACTTAATGGTTTATTCAAGGCTTTGGAAGAAAATGATTTGAATAAGGTGGCTTATTTTGATAAGCAGATTCAAGCTCGTTTTTTTGAAGAAAATGAAACTTATTTGAGGATTGTTTATCGTATTGCAGACGGGCACCATTCTTACCTGCGTGGTCAAAAAGAAAAAGGTTCTGTCCAAATCAAGCGTGCCATTGAAACCTTTCGCTTTTTGGACTGCCATAGTAGTGCGGATTATTACCAAAAAATTTATCAACATTGGCTACTTGAGTTTGAATAAATGAAAATCATCTAAATTGACACTAAAAAAATGAGTCGCATCAAAAGCTTTTCCGATAAAGAAAAGGCTCTTTTTTGTTAAAAATCTTCAATTAAAATATGAAAACTTTGTGTGTCTTTAATCATTTTCTCTTATACTAGATGTATCACAAGAAAGGAGAAAATCATGAATTTATTTTTATCTCATTCCTTATATCGTGTGTTGAGTTTGTCACGTGTCTTTAGTACCTTGGGAGCTTATATTTATAATTTGGTTTTTGTTATCTACGCAGCTAGTTTACCAAGACCCAATTTTGCTATTTTTCTCGCCAATATAGTGCCTATGATTCCTATTTTATTCACCTTTTGGTTGGGGGTTAAGGCAGATAGGACTGATAACAAAGGGCGAAAGATGATTGTGATTGGTTTTGTTCAGGCACTTCTGTTCACCATTATTGCCCTAATCATCAATCAAGGAACTTATTTGGTGTTTTCAATTATTTGTCTGCTTAATGTCATCAGTGATTGTTTGAGTGATTTTGCGTCTGGTTTGCGTTTGCCTATTTTACAAGAGCATGTCGCGACAGATGATTTGATGGAGGCTTATTCTTTCAATCAATTTCTGTCGTATATTTGTCAAATCGCAGGTCAATTTTTAGGCGTTTGGCTTTTAACGATATCAAACCAGTCTTATGCTTTAGTTGCTGGGATCAACGCCGTTTTTTATTTGCTATCAGCCCTAGTTCTTTATAGTCACCGACACAATCTCACTCATCAACCAGTATCAACGATAAGAGAAAAAATACCGTTAAGACAACGCCTTAAGGACTTATATCAGATGATGGAGCAGATTTTCCAAAATTCAGAACAGACATCTTTTGCTAGTTTGCTACTGTCAATTCTTGTTCTAAATGCCCTGGGTGGTGGTCTTGGGAGCATTTATAACTTCTATCTGCTCAAGGTGTCGCTCTTTGGTTTGCCTTATGGACAGGCTTTGATTTTAGTGCAAATTATTTTTCTAGCGGGTGCTATCTTGGGGAGTTTGACCCCTAAAGACTACTTTGCTAAACAATCCTTATCTTTTTTATTAGTCCTTAACAGTGGTTTGTTTATCTTAATGGGCTTGTCAAATCTGTTGAATTTACCCCCAATCCTAGCTCTGTTATTGTTGGCCTTTGCGTCTTATCTCTTGGGGAAAGCTAATCCAAAATTGGATGCCTTGCTTATGGCTAATATTCCTTCAGAGACTTTGGCACAAGCTAGTAATTTTCTTGGCTTGATGTTCACCCTATCATTACCCCTAGGAATCTTTGTCTTTTCAGCCTTGGCCCTATATCAATTATGGTTAACTTGGTTGGTATTTACTGGTTTTTCACTGGTGGCTTTTGGTTTGGTTTTGATAAATAGACAAGTTAATAAATAAAAAAGCTCATATTAGGGCTTTTTCTATTGCTTGATTTTCTGTTATATCTTTTAACAAAGACTAGCTTGTTCTATCTTATTATGCTAAAAATGTGGTAAAATAAGGGTAATAACTCCATCAGAAAGAGGTATCTTATGCCAGAATTACCAGAAGTGGAAAGTGTCAGACAAAGCCTAGAGCCTATGCTTGTGGGTAAGACTGTTGAGCGTTTGTGTGTCTCTTTTCCTAAAATGGTCTTGACAGGGGCGAAAAATCTCGAAGCCATGTTACCTTATCAAAAAGTTGAGGCTGTTCGTCGTAGGGGCAAGTATCTGATTATTGAGTTTAGTCATGGGCTGTTGATTTCCCATTTACGAATGGAAGGTAAGTATCTGCGTTTTGAACAGGTCACCCAAGATCAAAAACACTGCCATGTTTACTTCTATCTTTCTGACGGTTCTATTTTGGTTTATCATGACGTGCGTAAGTTTGGCACGATGGAGTATTTGGACAAATCAGCCGAGGCAGCTTATTTTCACAAGAAAGGTCTAGGCCCTGAGCCAACTCCAGAAGATTTTAAGTTGGCAGACTTTAGTCAAGGTTTACAGAAGTCAAAAAAAATTATCAAGCCACATTTGTTAGATCAGACCTTGGTTGTGGGATTGGGCAATATCTATGTTGATGAAGTGTTGTGGGCAGCAAGATTACATCCAGAGCGTGCCAGTGCTAGTTTGACCGATTCAGAAATCAAGGTTTTACACAAAGAGATTATCCGTATTTTGCAACTAGGCATTGAACAGGGTGGTTCTAGTATCAGAACCTATAAAAATGCTCTGGGAATGGCTGGTCGCATGCAGAACTATTTACAAGTCTATGGTAAACAAGAACAGCCTTGTTCACGGTGTGGTCATCTGATTGAAAAAATCAAAGTTCGTGGGCGTGGAACTCATTTTTGTCCACAATGTCAAAAGGAGTCGTAATGGTTAAGATAATTGGATTGACAGGAGGCATTGCTTCAGGAAAATCAACCGTCAGTACTTATCTGAAAGAAAAGGGATATGCCGTTTTAGATGCCGATCAGGTGGTTCACGAGTTACAGGCTAGAGGAGGCCGTCTGTATCAAATCCTGGTGGATTACTTTGGTCAGGAGATATTATTGCCAGACCAGTCGCTGAACCGAGCGAAATTAGGTCAGTTGATCTTTTCTAATCCTGAGATGATGGCTGTATCTAACAGCTTACAAGATCAAGTGATTCGTCAAGAATTATCCACTCGACTAAAAAAGTTATCACAAAGGCAGCAGATAATCTTTCTAGACATCCCCTTGTTATTTGAGAAAGGTTATGACAGTTGGTGTCATCAGATTTGGTTGGTAATGGTACAAGAACCTACCCAGTTAAAACGCTTGATGGCAAGAAATGCTTTGTCGTTAGAAGAAGCAAAAAGCAGATTGGCAGCTCAGTTTTCCCTAGATGAAAAAAGAGAAAAAAGTCAGATCCTTATCGACAATGATGGCAGTTTAGCGAATACCTATGCCCAAGTTGATCTCGCTTTAGAAACATTAGAAAGGTAGAAGAATGAAAGAAATTGTTATTGCAAAAGGAACACAACCTGTATCACTCAATTTAAGTATGCTTAATCGCCATGGCTTAATTGCAGGAGCGACAGGGACCGGTAAAACTGTTACTTTAAAAGTCATTGCAGAATCTCTCAGTCAAGCTGGTGTACCAGTCTTTTTGGCGGATATCAAAGGAGATTTGGCAAATTTAGCTAAAGAAGGTAGCTTAACGGATAAGCTAGCCAGTCGATTGGAGATGTTGGGCCTAAGTGATTATACTCCCCAAGCCTTTCCAGTTCGTCTTTGGGACGTTTTTGGCCAAGAAGGGCATCCTGTTCGGGCAACTATTTCTGAAATGGGACCTATCATGCTAGCTCGTTTGCTCAATCTTAATGAGACTCAGTCAGGTATTTTGAGTATGGTGTTTAAGATTGCAGATGATAAAGGTTGGCTGTTGATTGATTTGAAAGATCTACAAGCTCTCTTGCGTGAAGTGGCAGACAATGCTAGTCATTATTCTAGCCAGTACGGAAACATGGCCAAACAGTCTATTGCGGCCATTCAGCGTAGTTTACTAGCGTTAGAACAAGAAGGCGGTGACTTTTTCTTTGGTGAGCCAGCCTTGGACTTACAGGATTTTCTGCAAACTGACCAGTTAGGGCAAGGGGTGATTAACATTCTAAATGCCACTAAGCTCTTCAATGCTCCTAGCTTATACACAACCTTCTTGTTTTGGCTTTTAGCTGAACTCTATGAAACTCTGCCAGAAGTTGGAGATTTAGAGCAACCCAAGTTGGTGTTCTTCTTTGACGAAGCTCATCTCCTGTTCAAAGATGCTCCGAAATCATTTGTTGATAAAATCGAGCAGATTGTTCGTTTGATTCGCTCTAAGGGTGTGGGTATTTTTTTCATTACACAAAATCCCCTAGACTTGCCAGAATCAGTATTGGCTCAGTTGGGTAATCGTGTGCAGCATGCTTTGAGGGCTTATACACCAAAAGAATTAAAAGCAGTTAAGACAGCCGCTGAAACCTTCCGACAAAATCCTGACTTGGATGTGGCGAAGGTGATTACAGAATTACAAGTAGGTGAGGCATTGGTGTCATTTCTAAATGATCAAGCTCAACCCAATATGGTTGAAAGAGCCTATATTTTACCACCAAAATCTAGTTTTGAACCTTTGTCAGCTTTGGATATGCAAGGTTTAATTAACCAATCACCATTTGACGCTAAGTATAGTCAGACGCTAGATCGCGAATCAGCTTATGAACTTTTGGCTAAAAAAGTAGAAGAAGACAAAGTTATTGAAGAACGACAAAAATCAGAAAAAGCAGCTAGCCAACAAGTTAAGCGACAAGCAACAAGCGGTCGCCGTCAAAAATCTACCTTGGATAAGGCAAGAGATTCCTTTATCAATACAGCCGTACGCACAGTGACTCGTGAATTGGTTCGAGGCTTATTTGGTGGTCTTAAAAAGTAAATCAGGAGAGCTGACGTGCGAATAAAAATCACATTGATATGTAGTGCTTGTGGTAGTAAAAATTATCTGACTAGTAAGAATAAAAAAAATCACCCAGACAAGATTCAAGTGCTCAAGTATTGTCCCAAAGAGAGAAAAGTAACCCTTCACCTTGAATCTTAAGTGAAAGTGTGGTAGAATAATCAAGACCATAGTGGAGGAAAAATGAATGTATAACTTGTTACTCACCCTGCTACTTGTATTATCAGCTTTGTTGGTGATTGCGATTTTTATGCAACCCCAAAAAAATCCAAGTAGTAATGTTTTTGATAGTAGTGGGTCAGAGGCACTTTTTGAGCGAAGAAAAGCGCGTGGTTTTGAGGCCTTTATGCAGCGCCTTACTGGAATTCTTGTCTTTTTCTGGTTAGCGATTGCTTTGGCACTTGCTATTTTATCAAGTCAATAAAGAGGGTCAAGACATCTGGTCTGACCCCTTTTTCTATAAGAAATCAGCACAAGTTATCCCAATAGAAAGAATTCAATGAAAGAAAAAATTATTAGTTATTTAGAAGAAAATGGTAAGAGCGATGTCAATCACTTGGCAGAAGCCTTAGAAATGGCAGGAGCCAAGAGATTTCCAAGCCTAATCAAAGAAATTTCTCAAATGGAAAGTCAAGGTCTGTTACGTTTTGATGATACAGGCCAGCTAGCCTTAAGAAAAAAAGAAAAAAAAGTAGATGAAATCAAAATTACAGGTGTTTTTCGAGCGAATAAGGCTGGTTTTGGCTTTTTAGCCGTTGATGATGCAGAAGACGATCTCTTTATTGGTCGTAATGATGTCGGACATGCCATTGATGGAGATACGGTTGAAGTAGTCATTAAAAAGGTAGCCAATCGTCTAAAAGGAACGGCTGCCGAGGCGCGTGTCGTCAATATTGTTAAGCGTAGTTTAACCAGTCTAGTTGGTAAATTGATACTGTCTGATGATAAACCTAATTATGTTGGGTATATCCAAAGTAAAAATCAAAAAATTACCCAACGAATTTATATCAAAAAGACGCCCTTGTTGTTAACAGGAACAGAAGTGCTCAAGGTTGATATTGAGAAGTATCCAAGTCGTCATCATGATTATTTTGTCGCCAATCTGGTTGATATTATTGGCCATCAAGATGATGTTGGTATTGACGTTTTAGAAGTCTTGGAATCAATGGATATTGTTTCAAGCTTTCCTGATGATGTTCTGGCAGAAGCAAAAGCAGTTCCAGATGCACCAACTAAGACGGATTTATTAGGTCGAGTAGATTTACGCCAAGAGCTGACCTTTACCATTGATGGTGCAGATGCCAAGGATTTGGATGATGCGGTTCATATCAAGCTGCTAGAAAATGGTCATTTTGAGCTAGGTGTTCACATTGCTGATGTGTCTTATTATGTTAAAGAAAATTCAGCCCTTGATCGAGAAGCTTTGGCTCGTGGGACATCTGTCTATGTAACCGACCGTGTAGTGCCCATGTTACCTGAGCGTCTGTCTAATGGCATTTGTTCGCTTAATCCAAATGTTGAGCGTCTAACCCAATCAGCCATTATGGAGATTGACCGTCAGGGTCAGGTGCGTTCTTATCAAATTACCCAAAGTGTGATTAAGTCAGCTTTTCGTATGACTTATAGTGATGTCAATCAAATGATTAACGGCGATGAAGAGTTACTCACTCGTTATGCTCCAATTGTTGATAGTGTGCATCAAATGGCTAGTTTACATCATCTCTTAGAAGAAATGCGTTACCGTCGAGGTGCCCTTAACTTTGATACGGCAGAAGCTAAAATCATCGTCGATGACAAAGGCATGCCAGTTGATGTAGTCTTGCGTGAGCGAGGTCTAGCTGAGCGAATGATTGAGTCCTTTATGCTAGCAGCAAATGAATGCGTCGCTGAGCATTTTGCCAAGGCTAAATTACCGTTTATCTATCGGATTCATGAAGAGCCCAAGGCTGAAAAATTACAAACCTTTATTGATTATGCGAGTGTCTTTGGTGTCCAAGTTCAAGGAACTGCCAATAAAATCACTCAGTCAGCCTTGCAAGATTTTATGAAGAAGGTAGAAAATCAGCCAGGTAGTGATGTCTTGTCTATGATGTTACTACGTTCCATGCAACAGGCTCGTTATTCTGAACATAATCATGGTCATTATGGCTTGGCAGCGACTTATTATACTCACTTTACTAGTCCGATTCGACGTTATCCAGACTTATTGGTTCATCGTTTGATTCGTGATTATCAACAAATTACTTCAGAACAGCTAGAACATTTCAATCAGGTGATTCCAGAAATTGCCACTCAAGCGTCAAGTTTGGAACGTCGTGCCATTGATGCAGAGCGTTTAGTTGAAGCCATGAAAAAAGCAGAGTACATGGAAAGTTATGTTGGGCAGGAATTTGATGCAGTCATTGCTACCGTGGTAAAATTTGGTCTATTTGTGGCTCTGCCAAACACGATTGAGGGCTTGATTCATGTAACGACCTTGCCAGAGTATTATCATTACAATGAAAGAACCATGAGCCTACAAGGTGAAAAATCTGGGAAAGTCTTTAAGGCAGGTCAAAAAATCCGTGTGAAGTTAGTCAAGGCAGACAAAGAAGCAGGAGCGATTGACTTTGAGTATTTACCGAGTGATTATGATGTGGTTGAAAAGGTAGCGACTAAGCAAAAGAAAAAAGCTAAACCAAAATCACAAGGTAGATTCAAATCAACTCAGAAAGAGAAAAAGCCGTTTTATAAGGGCGTGACAAAAAAAGGAGGTTCAAATGGCAAAGGGCGAGGGAAAGGTCGTCGCACAAAATAAGAAGGCAAGACACGATTATAGCATTGTTGATACTATTGAAGCGGGCTTGGTGCTGACAGGGACAGAAATCAAAAGTGTCCGTGCAGCTAGGATAACATTGAAAGATGGTTATGCTCAAATCAAAAATGGTGAAGCTTGGCTGGTCAATGTTCATATTACTCCTTATGAGCAAGGCAATATCTGGAATCAAGAACCAGAGCGAACACGCAAGTTGCTCTTGAAAAAACGTGAGATTGAAAAATTAGCTCAGGAGCTAAAAGGAACAGGTATGACCCTTGTTCCATTGAAGGTTTATCTGAAAGATGGTTTTGCCAAGGTGTTACTTGGTTTAGCCAAGGGTAAACATGATTATGATAAACGTGAGAGTATTAAGCGTCGTGATCAGAATCGTGAAATTGCTCGTGTCATGAAAGCTGTTAACAAGAGATAGGACCTAAATTTTATTAACAATCAAACTTGATACAATCAATTAAGACCATGAACGTCAATGTTCATGGTCTTTTTGTCTGATTTAGCTTAAAAGTAAAGTAGATCTTTTTTGGTTTGTGTAAAGAGTTTAAAACCATTTTTTGTCACATAGCCACAATCCTCAATACGTACGCCAACCTTATCAGGTATATAGATACCAGGTTCTACAGAGAAACACATGCCTTCTTGAATAATAAGGTCATTACCAGTCATAATGGAAGGAAACTCATGCACTTCCATCCCAAGTCCGTGCCCTAAACGGTGATTAAAATACGGACCATAACCAGCCTTTTCAATCACTGAGCGAGCGGCTGCATCAATTTCGCCTGCTGTGACACCAGGTTTAATCATATCCAGAGCCGTCAGTTGCGCCTCTAGACAAATTTGATAGATGTCTTTCTTGAACTGATCAGGTTGCCCAATAGCTACGGTTCTCGTCATATCACTGGTATAACCTAGCGTTTCCACACCAAGATCAAAGAGGAGAAGTGCGTGGTTTTCAATTTTATGATGACTTGGAATACCATGGGGATTGGCAGCATTTTTACCTGTTAGAACCATGGTGTCAAAACTCATGCGATCGGCACCAGCTTGTTTCATGGCAAATTCAATTTGAGCGATAAGATCCAATTCGGTTTGCTCAAGATTGATGTGTTCAAAGCCAACTGCCATGGCTTGATCCGCCATACGACCAGCATGGAGCATTTTCTCGATCTCATCAGCTGACTTAATCATTTTCATTTGATTGATTAGAGGTGTGATGTCTGAAAAATGTCCCTTGAAAATGCTTTTTAGACCTTGAAATTTATTAACGTTCAGATGATTAAATTCAGCAAAAAGTTGTGGATAAGATAAGTTTTTCAAAACACTTTGCAATTTTTGCCAAGGATTTTCATGATCAGCATAGCCAATAACAGAAAAAGTCACTTGTTGCCTAGCTCTTGAATAGTCTAATTCAGGTAGAAAAAGGAGAGGTTCTTGATCAGTAAAAACAAAAAGAAAGAGTTGGCGTTCGTGAGGGTCACAGAAATAACCTGTCAGATAATGAATGGTAACAGGATTAGAAAAAATAGCAACTTGTTTCTGTTCCTCTCTTAGTAAGGTTTGAATATGAGCTAATTTTGTCATAGTAGCCTCCTTTGATTTTATTTTTCCAAAAATTAAAGGAAAAAGCAAGCTTTTCTTGAAAAAATAAGTAAAATTCTCAAAAATTACTGCTCTATTATTTGAAAGAGCAAACTAATGGTGTTATAATAATAAATGTAAGCGATATTTTCAATTTAGAAAGGTAAGGTAAAGAGAAATGAATATTGATGATACAGTAACCATTTATGATGTTGCTCGTGAGGCGGGTGTTTCCATGGCAACAGTTAGCCGGGTCGTCAATGGTAATAAGAATGTTAAAGAAAATACGCGTCAAAAAGTTTTGGAAGTCATCGAACGTCTAGATTATCGTCCTAATGCAGTGGCGCGTGGTTTAGCTAGTAAAAGAACGACGACAGTGGGTGTTGTGATTCCAGATATTGCTAATTCTTATTTTTCAATATTGGCTAAAGGAATTGATGACATTGCTAGCATGTATAAATATGATATTATCATTGCTTCGAGTGATGAAGATGCAGAAAAAGAAGTCAATGTTGTGAATATGTTATTTTCTAAGCAAGTTGATGGCATTATCTACATGAGTCACCATTTAACAGATGAAGTTCGTTCAGAGTTTCGTCGTTCAAGAACGCCAGTTGTTTTGGCTGGAACAGTTGATTTAGAAGATCAATTACCAAGCGTTAATATCGACTATAAGCAAGCCACTAAAGATGCGATTGAATTATTGGCTGAACGTCATGACAAGATTGCCTTAGTTTCTGGGTCTTTGATGGAAGATATCAATGGTAAGATTCGATTGCAGGGTTATAAAGAAGCCTTGAAAGCTAAGGGACTTGACTTTACAGAAGCCTTGGTATTTGAAGCCAATTATCGTTATCAAGACGGCTTTGATTTAGCTAAACGTTTATTGGTGTCGGGTGCAACTGCAGCCTATGTAGTAGAAGATGATTTGGCAGCTGGTTTATTAAATGGTCTTTTTGCAGCAGGTAAAACAGTACCAGAGGATTTTGAAATGATTACCAGCAATGATTCTGAAGTTGTAAACTTTACTCGACCAAACTTGACGTCAATTAGTCAACCAATTTATGATGTAGGTGCCATTGCTATGCGGATGTTAACCAAGATTATGAATAAAGAAGAATTAGAACAAAAAGAAATCATTCTTAATCATCGGGTTAAAAAACGTGGCACAACTAAGGAGTAAAGACAGTCACTTTGACTGTTTTTATTTACCATTGAGATAAAAAGCGTTATAATAGAAGGTGCTATGAAAGTATTACTGTATTTAGAAGCAGAGCATTATTTACGCAAGTCAGGCATTGGTCGAGCCATTAAACATCAAGAAAAGGCCCTTCAATCAGCTGGCCAAGCTTACACAACCAATCCAAACGATGACTATGACTTGGTTCATCTCAATACTTATGGATGGAAATCTTGGCGATTGATGAAGGCGGCTAAAAAATCTGGTAAAAAAGTTATCATGCACGGTCATTCGACTGAAGAAGATTTTAAAGATTCTTTTATTGGCTCGAATCTGATTAGTCCATTATTTAAATGGTACCTTTGTCAATTTTATCAAGAAGCGGATGCCATTATTACCCCAACGACTTATTCTAAATCCTTGATTGCAGGCTATGGTATTAAAACACCAATTTTCGTGGTTTCAAATGGGATTGACCTTAGTCGGTATCAAGAAAGCCAAAATAAAGAAGCAATTTTCCGAGATTATTTTCAATTAACTAAGGATCAAGCCGTTGTTGTTTGTGCAGGCTTATACTTTAAACGGAAAGGTATCGAAGATTTTATAAAAGTGGCTGAGCAACTCCCTCATGTTCGTTTTATTTGGTTTGGTGAAACGAATAAATGGGTTATTCCAGCTAAAATTAGACGTCTGGTCAATAAACATCATCCAGCTAATGTTACTTTTGCAGGTTATATCAAGGGAGATGTGTTTGAAGGTGCTATGACAGGAGCAGATGCCTTTTTCTTTCCTAGCAAGGAAGAAACAGAAGGAATTGTTGTGTTAGAAGCCTTAGCAAGTCGCCAACACTTAATCTTGCGTGATATTCCTGTTTATCAGGGTTGGCTTGATGATAAGAGTGCTGAATTGGCAACGGATGTTTCTGGATTTGTCCGAGCAATCAATCGAGTTTTAGCAGGCCATAGTCAAAAAATCGAAGCAGGTTATCAAGTTGCTCAATCACGGCGAATTGAACAAATTGGTCAAGAATTGATCAAAGTTTACCATCATGTCTTCAATCAATCATTTGATAATGTAAAAAATCATCAACCTTAAGGTTGATGATTTTTAGATTAGATTATTTATCTTTGTTAATTGTTTTGTCTAGCTTGTCTAATTGTTTAGCAGCAAAGTCGCGACCACCAAGACCAAATGCAAGGGCAAAAGCAACTGCAAGTGCAGACAAGATAATAGTAAAGGCAGATTGAACGATTGTTTGAGCAATGCCAAGTTGATCAAGTGTCATAAAGACAGCAAGAACAATCAAACCATAACGAACCAATTCAGCCAAGAACTTGTTGTTTGTTACTTTACCGAAGAAATCAGCCAAGATGTTACCACCAACAACAGCAGCAGCAAGAATCAACAACGAGCTAATGATAGCTGGTAGGAAAGCAATGATTGAGAAGCCGATTGTGTTAAGAACTTCCAAGTTAAGAACAGCGATAGCTTGTACAAGGAAGAAGATAGCAAGAATACCACGGACAAGGTTAGCAATTACTTTTGAAAGTGAATAGCTTACTTTTTTCTCATCAAAGCTAAGGTATTTAGAATATTGATTGATTCCTGAAGTTTCAAGCAATTTTTCAACAAGGTTACCAATTAGTTTAGCAAGGAAACCACCGATAACCAGTAACAGAACTGCTGTGACAAGGTTTGGAATGAAACCAACAACTTGATCAAGTAGAGCAACGATTGGTTTAGACAATGCCGCTACACCAAGTGTATCAAGCGCAGTAGCCAAAATTGGTACAAAAATCAACACATAAACAATTGTCGAAAGAACATCAGCCAATTGTGCTTCGTTAGTAAGAGCAGTGTTGCTGTCTTGACCAAGAGCTTTTGTCATCCATTTATCAATCGGTAGGTTGATAATAAGGTTTTTAATCAAGTTTTTGATGAACTTGCAGAAGTAAAAACCAAGGAAAAGGATGAAGCCTGCTGCAATGATGTTTGGAATGAAACCAAAGAACTCAGCAAACATGCTTGAAATTGGGTCAACAACACTTGCTACACCAAGTCCAGATAGAATAGCTGGTAGGAAGAAAAGAATAGTTGCGAAGTAGAAAACTTGACCAATTGTTTTGTTCAAGCCAGCTTCGTCAGTTCCTTCTTTTACCAAGCCCCATTTGCTAAGATAGCTAACAGGTTTGATTGAAGCTAGTCCTTTGACGACTAATTTTCTAACCACATTAGCTAAAATAAGAGCTAATAGAATAAGTACAATCACGCGAAGAGCGGATGGCACATAAGAAACGATTTGTTGAACAAAACCGTTATCCAAAATAGATGTATTCATAATGACCTCCATAAAATTTTATGATACACTTTTATTTTATCAAAAAATAGTTAGAAACTCAAAAGATTTGTCTTTTAATTGTCATATAATGGTAAAGATTTTGTAAATCATGGTTTCTTGATAACAAATCATTAAAAATGGGGTATAATAGAACGAAAGTAACGTCTAGAAAGTAAGAGTCATGAAAAAAGAAATTGCTCCTGAACTTTACAATTATAATAAATTTCCTGGTCCAGAGTTTATTTGCCTAGAGCAGCTTGTTAAATCAGACGATTTAAGTTTTGATTTGGTTGACAATTATCGCGATGCTTTTGATGCTCAGGTCTTTAGTCAACGTTTTTCGCCAATTTTATTAAAATATGACTATATTGTTGGAGATTGGGGAAATGATCAACTACGTCTTAAAGGCTTTTATCGACCAGAAAAGGCCCTAAATCATTTGGACAATATGAATCACTTGGAAGATTATCTAAAGGAATTTTGTAATTATGGTTGCGCCTACTTTGTTCTCTACAATCATCAACCTCAAGAAGCAATAGAAGAACCTGTTTTTATAAGTCAACGGCCTCGCAAAAAGTCTTATCGGTCACGGACAAGAAATAAGATTGGTAAAAAAGATAATAAATCATCTAATAAAGAGCAATATGAGGAGAGAAAACAAAACTTTGTTATTCGTCAGAAAAAAGGTTAAGTTGACAAGGACCTATCCGATTAGTCAAAAGGCAAAAGGAGTTTTACGGTTTTTATTGGGGTTTTATCTTATAGTCATTGCTTTGATGTGTTTTATTCCTCAGCCTACCATTAGTAGCGGCAAAACACCAGGGATTTTTTATGTTGGGCGTGTTCCTCTACTTTTAACACCATTTAATACCTTATTACGCTTTTCTGAGATTACAGATGGTTTTAGTTTGATGTGGGTTTTGGGACAAAATCTAGCTAATATCTTTTTACTTTATCCTTTTTTCTTAATTTTCTTTTTTTTGTATCCTTCTTATAGTTCCTACGCTAAGGCTTGGCGATTGGGACTGAGTTTTAGTTTATTGATTGAAGTAGGACAGATTTTATTAGACATTTTTTTTGATTTTAATCGTGTTTTTGAAGTGGATGATCTTTGGACCAACACTTTGGGTGCCATTTTAGCAGCTCTAAGTTACGCTATGCTAACGAAATATTATTGGTACAAGAAAGACAAATCTCGTTGATGACTTTTCGTAACAACCGAGGTTTGTTTTTTATCTCTATGTATTGATAAATGACACGCTTTGGTGTATAATCAGTCAGTTATCTATTTTTATTTAGAAATGAAAAAAGGAGATACGATGAAAAGAAAGTTTTTTGAGACCAGTATCATTGGTCAGCTTTGGTGGTTTTTCAAGTTAGAAAAACGCCGCTACCTGATTGGGATTTTTTCCTTGAGTTTGGTATCTGTGATTAACTTGATTCCACCAATGGTGATGGGGCGAATTGTTGATCAGATTGCCAGTCGAAATTTGAGCCAACCAGCACTTTTGTGGCAATTGCTTTATTTGCTTTTAGCTGCTTTTGCGATGTATGGGCTACGCTATGTTTGGCGGATGTATATTTTAGGGACGTCGTATCGCTTGGGTCAAATCATGCGACAACGTTTATTTGAGCAATTTACCAAAATGGCGCCTAGCTTTTATCAGAAATATCGTACAGGTGACTTGATGGCTCATGCCACCAACGACATCAATGCCTTAACCAGACTTGCTGGTGGCGGTGTCATGTCAGCCGTGGATGCGTCTGTCACAGCCTTGGTTACCTTATTTACCATGTTTTTCAATATTTCTTGGCAAATGACCTTGATTGCTATCTTGCCGCTACCTTTTATGGCTTTTGCAACTAATCGTCTATCAAAAAAAATGCACGATAGTTTCAAATCAGCTAATGCAGCCTTTTCAGAACTAAATAATAGTGTTCAAGAAAGTGTGTCGGGGGTTAAAGTCACCAAATCTTTTGGTTATCAAGCAGCAGAATTTGAGAGTTTTCAAAAAATCAATCAGGACACGTTTGAAAAAAACATGACAGCCATGAAATATGATGTTCTTTTTGATCCCTTAGTCTTACTTTTTGTTGGTGCTACTTATGTCTTGACCCTTTTAGTTGGTAGTTTTATGGTTGCCCAACAAAAAGTTAGTATTGGTGATATGGTTACATTTATTACCTACTTGGACATGTTAGTCTGGCCACTAATGGCTATTGGTTTCTTATTTAATATGACGCAGAGAGGTAAGGTTTCTTATGAACGCATTCAAAAGCTCCTAGCTCAAGAGTCAGATGTGCAAGAAAGTGAGAAGCCGCAGGCACAAATCAAAAATGGCCGCTTGGAGTATGCTATTGCCCAATTTGCTTATGAAGAACAAAAAACCTTGTCAGATATTTACTTTACCTTGGAAAAAGGTCAAACACTAGGTTTAGTTGGGCAAACAGGTTCAGGCAAGTCTAGTTTGATTAAAGCCTTGTTGCGCGAATTTGATATCACGGATGGTGAAATTAAATTGGCAGGGCATAACATTAAAGACTATCGTTTGACAGATTTACGTTCTTTGATTGGTTATGTGCCACAAGATCAATTCTTGTTTGCCATGTCTATTGTCGATAATATTCGTTTTGCTAATCCAGACTTGAGTTTGGCTCAAGTTGAAGCTATTACTAAGTTGACTCATGTCCATGAGGATATTCAAGCCATGCCTGAAGGATTTGATACCTTACTTGGTGAAAAAGGTGTTTCCTTATCTGGTGGGCAACGTCAACGAGTTGCCATGAGTCGAGCAATGATTTTGGATCCGGACATTTTGATTTTGGATGATTCTTTGTCGGCGGTTGACGCTAAGACAGAGCACGCCATTATTGATAACCTAAAACAATCTCGTACAGGAAAAACAACTATCATCTCAGCCCATCGTTTGAGTGCGGTTGTTCATGCTGATTTAATCTTAGTTATGCAAGATGGTCAAATTATTGAGCGAGGTCGTCACGAAGACCTCTTAGCCCAAGGAGGTTGGTATGCAGAAACCTATGCGAGTCAACAGCTTGATTTAGAAGGAGGTAGCGATGACTTCTAAAAGCCAACAATGGCAGACCTTTAAAAGACTTTTATCTTATTTAAAACCTTATAAGTTGCTAACGTTTTTTGCTTTGTTATTACTTTTGATGACCACTATTGTTAAAAACGTGATTCCCTTGGTGGCTTCTAATTTTATTGATCATTTTTTAGGTAATCTTAATCAAACAGCCATGCTGATTTTAGTGAGTTACTATGGTCTTTATCTTTTACAGACGCTTTTGCAGTACCTTGGTAATCTGTTATTTGCCAAAGTTTCTTTCAGTATTGTAAGAGACATTCGCCGTGACGCTTTTGCTAATATGGAAAAATTAGGCATGTCTTACTTTGATCAAACGCCAGCAGGAGCTATTGTATCAAGAATTACCAATGATACTGAAGCTATCAGTGAGATGTTTTCAGGGATTTTAGCTAATTTTGTTTCAGCTATTTTTATCTTTGTTGTGACCTTTTATACCATGCTGGGCCTCAATCCTAGTTTGACACTCTTGGTGTCGATGCTTTTACCTTGTATCTTTATTTTAGTAACTCTTTATCGTAAATTGTCAGAACCTGTCATCTCGAAAACTAGAAGTCTTTTGAGTGACATCAACAGCAAGTTATCTGAAAGCATTGAAGGAATTAGCATTATTCAAGCCTTTCGCCAAGAAGAGCGTCTGCGTCAAGAGTTCTCAGACATAAACCAGGAACATATGACCTATGCTAATCGTTCAATGGCGCTAGATAGTTTATTTTTACGTCCAGCCATGTCATTGTTAAAATTATTGGCTTATGCCTTGCTTATGCTCTATTTTGGTTTAAGTTGGCAAGAATCTGGCGTGACGGCAGGTTTGATTTATGCTTTTATTCAGTATGTTAATCGTCTTTTTGATCCCTTGATTGAAGTGACCCAAAACTTTTCAACGCTACAAACGTCAATGGTAGCAGCTGGTCGTGTTTTTGCCCTCATTGACCGTAAAGATTACGAACCCAGCCAATCAGCTAATGGGCCAATTATTACCCAAGGTGATATTGAGTTTAAGGATGTTAGTTTCTCTTATGATGGTAAGAATCAAATCTTGGATAAGGTGTCTTTCCGTGTGAAAAAAGGTGAAACCATTGCCTTTGTTGGTAGTACTGGTTCAGGTAAATCATCAATTATCAATGTCCTCATGCGCTTTTATGATTTCCAATCTGGTCAAGTCTTGATAGATGGTCGTGACATCAGAACCTACGATCAAGCAACCTTACGCCAAACGATTGGTTTGGTCTTGCAAGATCCCTTCTTGTACCATGGCACAATTAAGTCGAATATTAAAATGTACCAAGATTTGACAGATGAAGACGTTAAAGCCGCAGCGAAATTTGTTGATGCTGACCAGTTCATTCAAAAACTTCCCAAAGGTTATGATGACCCTGTGACTGAGCGTGGTTCGACCTTTTCAACAGGACAACGGCAACTACTAGCTTTTGCACGAACAGTAGCTAGCCAACCGAAGATTCTCATTTTAGATGAAGCGACAGCTAATATTGACTCTGAAACAGAGCAAACTGTTCAAAAATCTTTGGAAAAAATGAGACAGGGCCGTACGACCATTGCGATTGCCCATCGTTTATCAACCATTCAAGATGCTAATTGCATTTACGTCTTAAACAAAGGTAAGATTATTGAGCAAGGGAGTCACCAAGAGCTTCTTGCTCTAGAAGGAACCTATCATCGCATGTATCAATTACAAGCAGGTATGATGGATAATTAAATAAAAAATCTTAGATCACAGGATCTAAGATTTTTTGCTTTAGTCAACTTTGACAATCCAGCCTTCAGGAGCGTCCACATCGCCAAATTGGATGCCAGTTAATTCTTCGTAAAGACGACGAGTGACAGGTCCGACTTCTGTTTCACTATAAAAGACATGGAAGTCCTCACCTATTTGTAGGCCACCGATTGGTGAGATGACAGCAGCCGTTCCACAAGCACCGGCTTCAACAAAGCGATCGAGTTCTGCGACTGGCACATCTCCTTCAATGGCTTTAAGACCAAGACGATGCTCAGCTAGATAAAGCAGTGAATATTTGGTGATTGAAGGTAGGATTGACGGGCTGAGTGGCGTGACAAATTCATTGTCTTTGGTGATACCGAAGAAGTTGGCAGCCCCGACTTCTTCAATCTTGGTGTGTGTGGCAGGGTCAAGGTAAACGACATCAGAGAATTGACGTTCTTGAGCCAATTTTCCTGGTAGATAGCTGGCAGCATAGTTCCCTCCAACCTTTGCAGCACCAGTACCATTTGGAGCAGCACGGTCAAATTCAGTTGACACCAAGAAGTTAGTTGGGGTCAAGCCACCTTTGAAATAATTGCCAACAGGCATGGCAAAGACGCAGAAGATGTATTCAGGTGCGGGCTTGATGCCGATAACATCTCCGACACCAATCAAAAGCGGTCTAAGATATAAGGTGCCTCCTGAACCATAAGGTGGGACATAGTCGGCATTGGCTTTTACGACAGCTTTGACGGCATCAATAAACATGTCAGTAGGAACAGGAGGCATGAGCAAACGACGTGCTGAACGTTGCAGACGCTCGGCATTCATATCAGGTCTAAAGAGTTGAAGTGAACCGTCTTTGGTACGATAAGCCTTCATGCCTTCAAAGGCTTGTTGACCATAGTGAAGGCAGGGAGAACATTCAGAGATGTTAAATTCAGCATCTTCTGTAAGTTCTCCTTGTTGCCAAGCACCATCTTTGTAACGTGCTACATAGCGGTAAGGTAATTTCATATAGGCAAAGCCAAGATTGTTCCAGTCTAATTGTGAAGCAGGTGTTGTCATAAGATAAATCTCCTTGATTGTTATTTTGTTTCAAACTTAAAGACTTCTGCAGAATAAAGTTTTAGTAATTTAGTGTAAACAAAGCGAGTGGCGATAGCGATAGCCAAAGGTAATAAAATCCAAACTACTGGTGCTAGGACAGGTGATAGTCCACCATTGATTGAGGCAAATAAACCGGTTAAACCGACAAGACCAAATCCAGCACTAGCAGGTGTTCCTGTGATATTAAAGAGAGGAACAAGTAGTGAGCAAAGGGCTGCTGTCGTGACGATATTGACATAAACGATAGGATTTTTGAAAACATTTGGCATCATCATTTTCATCGAAGCAAGGGCAACAGCGATTGTAACTCCAGGTTTATTAACAGTGAAAGAATGAACGACTAAGACCATCGTAGTTGCGGCCACTCCCATGGCAGAAGCACCAGCAGAGATACCAGTCAATCCAACGGCTAAACCGATTGCGACCGTTGAGATAGGTGAGACGATAAGGATAGCAAAAGAGATACAGATTAACATACTCATCAAGTAGGGTTGGAGTTCTGTAAAGTTTTGGATAAGAACTCCGATTTGAGTGGTGATGCCTTTGACATGTGGAAGAGTGTAAAGACCAACTGTGGCTACCAAGGCAGATAAGATTGGTAAAAAGATGATATTGAGTGAGCCCAATTTGTCGCCAAGAGCAAGAAGAAGGGCAACAGTCAAGCTAGCCACTAACATGGCATTGATGATGTCACCAGTTCCAGCGGTAAAGAAAGAACCAGCTAGTGTTGTGGCAGTTTGGATGACTTCCTCACTTGCCTTACTATCTTGAAGTTGGCTCAATAATCCAGCTGCGACGGCTGATTTACTAGTTACTCCAGAACCAACATAGGTGGCAGCAGCAACGACACCGACCTTCAGCCCATCAAATCCGAATTGAAGCGCAATTAAGGCACCCATTAAGGCAGGGATAGTGGCTTGGAAAAGAACGTTGGCTGAATGCCAAGTAGCTACAAAGCTGTTGCCTTGAAATAAGCTACTGGTTAAAAGAACAGCCAAGATGGCATTTGGAATAAGGCCGACGATTACGGCGATAGCAGTTCCGTTAAGAACTTTATTTAGAAATTGACCGACAGAAAGAGTTGATTTTGTTGCTGTCATAACAGTTTCCTTTCATTTGATAAAAAATTCACTATTAAATTTTGATAATAGAAAAGCCAGTAGCTACAAAGTGAGTAGCTACTGGCTTTATCATACAAGTGTACAGAAAAAAGCGTTGCTATCCACTACTGATATAAACGTGTTCAACCATAATAATAAGAATAATAGCGACAACTAGCAGCATCATAGCAAGCTCCTTTCTAAAATTTGTTATTATCAAAATTTAATATATATTGTATTTTAGCAAAAACTTTTCAGAATGACAAGAGTTTTTTGAAAAATCAATTAAGTTTTTCAAGAAATCATCAGATTAGTATGAAAATTGTACAGAAAAAAATGTATTTCAAAATCAGTTGACGAGCCTCAATAAAAGATTTACTTTACAAAGTTTGGATTATTTTGGTAAAATAGTAGAGATTATCACTGAAGGAGAAAAGATGTCTTATCTATTTGAAGTTTTGCCCAGTTTATTAAAGGGGGCTTTAGTAACTTTGCAAATTTTTGTGCTAGTGTTAGTTCTCTCCGTTCCTTTAGGAGCGATACTAGCTTTTGTGATGAAACTGAAAATTAAGTTTCTTAACTGGTTATTGACCATCTATATTTGGATCATGCGAGGAACCCCCTTGCTCTTGCAATTGATTTTCATCTATTATGTTTTGCCAAATGTTGGCATTACACTTGATCGGATGCCAGCAGCTATTTTAGCCTTCACATTGAATTATGCTGCTTATTTTGCAGAGATATTTCGTGGTGGTATTGAAAGTATTCCTCAGGGTCAGTATGAGGCGGCTCAAGTACTTAAGCTTAGTCAGTTACAAACTATTCGTTATGTCATTTTGCCACAGGTGACCAAGGTGGTTTTACCAAGTGTGTTTAATGAAGTCATTACTTTAGTTAAAGATTCGGCCTTAGTTTATACCTTAGGTGTAGGTGATCTGCTTTTGGCGAGTAGGACGGCAGCTAACCGTGATGCCAGTTTAGTACCGATGTTTATTGCGGGTGCTATTTACCTGATTGTCATTGGTGGATTGACCTTGGTGTCTAAACAAGTTGAAAAGAAATATAACTATTACAAATAGGGAGACATCATGTTAGTGTTAAAACAAATTGCCAAGCGTTTTGGCAGTAAACAAATTTTTGAGAATTTTGACTTAACCATTGAAAAAGGAAAAACCTTGGCTATTGTTGGTCAATCTGGTGGAGGAAAGACCACTTTGCTTCGCATGTTAGCTGGTTTAGAAAGTATTGATAGTGGACAGATTTTCCATAATGGAAAAGAAGTAGGGCGAGATTATTTCACTAAAAATCAATTGCTAGGTTTTGTGTTTCAAGATTTTCAATTATTTCCACATTTGACCGTTTTAGATAACCTAATCTTATCACCTGTTAAGACTCAAGGCATGTCTAGGGCAGCTGCGGAAACAAAGGCATTAGAGCTGTTAGAGCGTCTTGGTCTCTCTAATCAAGTTAAGAACTACCCTCATGCCTTATCTGGTGGTCAAAAACAACGGGTAGCCCTAGCCCGAGCCATGATGATTGATCCAGAAATTATTGGTTATGATGAGCCAACTTCAGCTCTTGATCCTGAATTACGTCGTGAGGTGGAACAATTGATTTTGCAAAATAAGCAAACCGGCATCACTCAGTTAATCATTACGCATGATTTAGACTTTGCTCAGCATATTGCTGATGATATTGTGAAAGTTTATCCCAAATAGAAAGAAAATGAGAACATGAAAAAACTCCTTGCAATAATAACTTTAGGTTTGAGCTTTCTTTTAGTAGCTTGTCAAACTAAAAATAGTACAAACTCAGCCATATCTACGGATCAATGGGCACGTTATGAAAAAGAAAAAACCATTACAATTGGGTTTGATAACACCTTTGTTCCAATGGGCTTTGAAGATGAGTCAGGTCAGAATGTTGGCTTTGATATTGATTTGGCTAATGCCTTGTTTGAATCTTATGGTATTCAGGTTAAATGGCAGGCAATTAACTGGGATCTAAAAGAAACTGAATTAACCAATGGTAAGATTGATTTAATTTGGAATGGTTATTCCATGACGGATGAACGTGCGAAGAAAGTACTGTTTACCAATCCTTATATGAATAACGAACAAGTCTTGGTAACTAAGAAGTCATCTAAAATTAACTCTTTTGCTGAGATGAAAGATAAGGTTTTAGGTGTACAGGCAGGCTCTTCTGGTTACGATGCCTTCCAAAATAATCCACAAGTCTTAAAAGATTTGGTCAAAGATCAAGATGCAACCCAGTATAGTACCTTTACAGAAGCCTTGATTGACTTGAAAAATGACCGTATTGATGGGCTATTGATTGATCGTGTTTACGCTAATTACTACTTGCAAAAAGAAGGGCAACTAGATCAATATAACATTATTACTAGTGAATATAGTGGTGAAGATTTTGCAGTAGGTGCTCGTCAAGCAGATAAGACTTTAGTTGATAAAATCAACCAAGGTTTCAAGGATCTTTATCAATCAGGTGAATTCCAGAAAATATCAGATAAGTGGTTCGGTGAAGACATTGCTACTGAGCAAGTAAAAAATTAGTCAATTTAATATTTCTTAAGCTATCTTCTAAATTTTTAGAAGGTAGCTTTTCTGATAATAAAACTAAAAGGGTGTCAAGTTTTTTTCTTGACACCCTTTTTTACTTGTGTTATACTGTTTTAGGTAAGGGGAAGTTTCCCTTAAATAATAAAGAAATAGAAAAGAGATTTTACACATGGCAGTAAAAATTCGTTTGACTCGTATGGGTTCAAAGAAAAAACCTTTTTATCGTATTAACGTAGCAGATTCACGTGCACCACGTGATGGTCGTTTCATCGAAACAGTTGGAACTTACAACCCACTTGTAGAAGAAAATCAAGTTAGCCTTAAAGAAGAGCGTGTTCTTGATTGGTTGTCAAAAGGTGCTCAACCATCTGATACAGTACGTAACCTATTTTCAAAAGCTGGCGTGATGAAGAAATTCCACGAACAAAAATTTTCTAAATAATTCTTAGCCTATGGACACGATTGAAAATCTTATTATTGCGATTGTGAAACCTCTGATTTCACAACCAGATAAACTTGTTATCAAAATACAGGATACTCCCGAATTTTTGGAATACCATCTTGATTTGGATGCCCAAGATATTGGTCGTATTATCGGTAGAAAGGGGCGAACGATTTCTGCAATAAGATCGATTGTCTATTCCGTGCCAATTCAAGGTAAGAAAGTTCGTCTAGTGATTGATGAAAAAATAAATTAAAACAGCTCTAGTGAGCTGTTTTTTCTTGGTTAGACTGGTCTTTTTAAGCATATCATGATAGAATAAAAAGACAATAGTTTACAGATATTAGGAGATGGCATGAATTATTTTAACGTTGGAAAAATTGTTAACACACAAGGTTTACAAGGTGAACTAAGGGTTTTGAGTGTGACTGATTTTGCAGATGAACGTTTCAAAAAAGGAAGTCAGTTAGCTCTTTTTGATGCCAATGATCACTTGGTTAAAACCGTGGAAATTGCTAGTCATCGTAAACATAAAAATTTTGACATTGTTAAATTCAAAGACCATTATCACATCAATGAAGTGGAAAAATATAAGGAACATTTTCTTAAAATTGCCGAAGAAGATTTGACCGATTTGGAAGATGACGAATTCTACTACCATGAAATCATTGGTCTTGACGTCTATGAACAAGACAATTACATTGGTGAAATCAAAGAAATTTTACAACCAGGAGCCAATGATGTCTGGGTGGTGAAGCGTCAAGGCAAACGTGACTTGTTATTACCTTATATTCCATCAGTGATTCTTGAGGTGGATTTGGCGTCAGGTAGAGTAGCTGTTGAATTGTTAGAGGGTTTAGATGATGAAGATTGATATCTTAAGCCTTTTTCCAGAAATGTTTTCGCCTTTAGAGCATTCTATTGTTGGCAAGGCGAGAGATAAGGGACTGGTCAGAGTGACCTATCATAATTTTAGAAATTATGCTGAAAAAGCACGCCATGTGGACGATGAGCCTTATGGTGGTGGTCAAGGGATGTTATTAAGGGCACAGCCGATTTTTGACGCTTTTAATGCCATTGACAAAAAAAATCCACGAGTGATTTTGTTGGATCCTGCCGGTCGTTCCTTTGATCAAACTTACGCTGAAGAATTAGCCCAAGAAGAAGAATTGATTTTTATTTGTGGCCATTATGAAGGTTATGACGAAAGAATAAAGACCTTGGTGACAGATGAAATTTCTTTGGGAGATTTTGTTTTGACAGGAGGAGAATTGGCAGCCATGACCATTATTGATGCCACAGTTCGTTTGCTTCCATCAGTTATTGGTAAAGAGGTTAGTCATCAAGATGATAGTTTTTCATCTGGTTTATTGGAATATCCTCAATATACACGTCCTTATGATTATCAAGGTATGGTGGTTCCAGATGTGCTGATGAGTGGTCATCATGAAAATATCCGTCAATGGCGTCTGAAAGAATCATTAAGAAAAACTTATTTACGCCGTCCGGATTTGTTGGAAAATTATCAGCTGACAGCAGAAGAAAGTCAATTATTAGAAGACATAAAAAAAGAAACCTTTGAATAAAAGGTTTCTTTTTATGTTAGTTGTACTGAAAATTAGTAAAGTTTAAGTGGAGCTGCTTCAGAAGGTAGTGGAGATGGGTATGGATTGTGACGAAGTGTTGTATTCTTAACATCTTCGATAGTTTGTTTACCAGCCAATTGCATAACCATCTTCAATTCATCTGTCAATTTATCAAAGACTTGACGAACACCGACACTACCACCAAGTGCTAAACCATAGATAACAGGACGTCCTACAGCAACAAGATCAGCACCAGAAGCAAGAGCTTTGAAGACATGTTGTCCACGACGTACACCAGAGTCAAAGACGATTGGAACGCGTTTGTTAACAGCTTCCGCAACCTCTTGAAGTGAGTCAAATGTTGCAGGTCCACCATCCAATTGGCGACCAGCATGGTTAGTTACCCAGATACCAGAAGCACCAGCATCAAGAGCTAGTTTAACATCTTCTTTACATTGTGGGCCTTTAACATAAACTGGTAAGCCAGAGTATTCTGCGATAAACTCAACATCACGTGGTGATAGGGCTTGTTTCGCTGATTTGTAAATGAAGTCCATTGATTTACCAGCACCTTGTGGTAGGTATTCTTCAACGATTGGCATACCTACTGGGAAGACATAGCCGTTACGAGCATCTGTTTCACGGTTACCACCAACAGTAGCATCAGTAGTAAGAACAATAGCTTTACATCCTTCTGCTTTTACACGATCCATGATGTTACGGTTGATGCCGTCATCTTTACTCATGTAAAATTGGAACCAGTGTGGTGATCCGTTAAGAGCTTGTGAAATTTCTGGAAGGTCTGCTGAAGCATACGAACTTGTTGTATAAATAGTACCGTAGTCGCTAACACCTTTGGCACAAGCTACTTCACCTTGAACGTTAGCCAATTTTTGAGCCGCAACAGGTGGCATGATAATTGGAGAAGTTAACTTATCACCATCAAATACAGTGCTTGTGTCAGGATTTTCAACGCCACGTAAGGTTTCTGGAACGATCAACTTATGATTGAAGGCACGAATGTTTTCGTACAAAGTAAACGTATCCCCTGCACCACTAGCGATGTAACCAAAAGCACCTTTTGGAATAACGTGTTGTGCCATTTTTTCTAAATCATAAAGATTATAAAAAGTAATAGGGCCCTCAGCCGTGCTTGTATTGAAAGTCATACACTTTCCTCCTAATATAAATAAATTTGGTAACGCTTTCACGTTTATATTGTTATCTTATCACGAAAAAAACAGCCTGTCAACAGATTAGCTTATGGAATTTTCAAATTATTTTTTTCACAATTTTTCATTTAAGATGAGGCTTTGAATTTGTGTTATACTAGAGAAGTTGATAAAGAAATTGGAGATGATTATGAACGATAAGACGATTGTTGATATTACCATTGTTGGTGGTGGGCCAGTGGGTTTGTTTGCGGCTTTTTATGCTGGACTTCGAGGTTTACATGTTAAGATTATTGAGAGTTTGGCAGACCTAGGGGGTCAGCCAGCTATCCTTTATCCTGAAAAATTGATTTATGACATTCCTGCCTATCCAGCTATATCTGGTAAAGAGTTGGTAGATCAGTTGTTAGAACAATTGGAACGTTTCAAGGAAACAACTGAAATTTGCCTAAAAGAAGAAGTTAAGACTTTTAAGAAAGTTGGAGATTATTTTCTTATTGAAACAGATAAGGCACAACATCAATCTAGGGCTATTATTTTAGCTTGTGGCAATGGTGCCTTTGCTCCTCGTAAACTTGGTTTAGAAGGCGAAGAAAACTATGCTGAACAAAATCTCTACTATCATGTCAAGCATTTGGAAGATTTTGTTGATAAAGATGTGGTCATTTGCGGTGGTGGTGATTCGGCAGTTGATTGGGCTAATAGTCTGGCAGATTTGGCGAAATCAGTGACCTTGGTTCATCGTAGAGATGCCTTTAGAGCTCATGAACATAGCGTTGCTGCCTTGGAACAATCTAAGGTTGAGCGTTTAACACCTTATTTGCCTATTGAATTACTAGGTGACGGTCAACAACTTAAATCCTTGAGGGTTCAGAAAGTTAAGGGGGAAGAAGTCCTTGATTTGCCACTAGATGCCTTGATTGTCAGTTTTGGTTTTTCAACCTCAAATAAAAATTTGAAAAATTGGAATTTAGAGGCCAAACGCTCTAGTGTTTGTGTGTCACCCTTGTTTGAAACCAGCCAAGAGGGCATTTACGCTATTGGAGATGCTGCTAGTTATGATGGACGAGTGGATTTGATTGCAACAGGATTCGGTGAAGCCCCGATAGCCGTCAACCAAGCCATCAACTATATCTATCCTGATAGGGATAATCGAGTGGTTCATTCCACTTCTTTGATTAAATAAAAAGAACTGGAAGTTATTCCAGTTTTTTTATTTACCAAGCAAAGGCCTGCGTCGGTTCTTGTAGATGGGTTAACCAGTTTAACCGACTAATATGACAAAGGCTGACCGAAATTCCTGTCATATCAAGGCTAGTCATGTATTTACCAACCTTAACCAAAGGAATGTCCAAATCTTCGATTTCAAGTAGTTGTTTGATGTCGTTGAGAAAAATTCCCATTTCTAAATCGGTAGTCGTGCCAAGATTGTTAACCAACAGGATAAATTGATCATGTGGATTCCAATGAAAATGCAATTTCAGTTTGTTGATGATTTCAATAGCTAATTTTTCAGAGGATTCAAAAGGGACGATACGATAACCCTCTTCGCCATGAATGCCACTACCATAAGAAATCAATTCTTTTTCTAAATCAAATAAGGGAAGGGCAGCTCGTGGTTTGGTTGATGATTTGGTCGCAAAGCCAATGGTGGCAATTTTTGTTGCCAATTCAAAACCTTCTTGTTCCAATTGTTCTAATGTTGCTCCTTGATGTGCCATACTGCCTAAGATTTTATGGAGTAAAACTGTGCCGGCCAGTCCTCTCCCTCGAATTTGAAAGGGATGATTGGGAATAATAGAAATATCATCATGTGAAAGAATGTATCTGACAGCATGCCCATCAGCCTTAGCTTTTTGAATGGCCTGTTTAAAAGCGAGGCAATCAGCTTCAAAATTTTTGATAATGACAAATACGCCATGTCCTTTGTCAAGGAATCGAATGGCTTGATAAATGTCTTTGGCACTTGGCGGTGTAAAGATAGGACCATAGATAGCAGCCGTCAGCATACCTTGTCCAACAAAGCCGATATGCGCAGGTTCGTGCCCAGTTCCTCCACCTGATAGAATAGGAACAGTTTTGTCATCATGATTTTTGTGATAAATCAAAGGCAGATTAGGGTGTTTTTCCAAGTGTGGATAAAGACTTAAACAACCGGCCAAGTAGTCGGAAATAATATTTTCCTTATGATTATGAATAAAGGGCATAATAATCTCCTAATCTATCGCACAAATTTCACTAATTAAGTAGTCTGGTTTGGGCAAGGCTTGTTTGTGATGAAGAAAGTCCTTGATGGTTTGAGCTAGAGCATGACTATGGTAATGTTGATGAAAATCTAAAAACTGCGGGTCAGCCATTTTTGCTGATGTGGCATATTCTTTAATAATTTTTGTCACCAAAATCTGACAGTAGCCGACAAAATAGTCGTAAAAATTATTTTGCCCTCTGCTATCAAAGAGTTGAAGATAAAAATAGCGTTCCTGTTCAAAATATAAAAAGAGTTCCATCAACAGTTGACGCCCAGAAATGAAGTCTAGGTTATCAGTAATACGTTCTTGCAATTCACTTTCAAAAATCCAGTCCATTAGCTGATACTTATCTACAAAATGATTGTAGAAAGTTTGACGTCTAATCTTGGCCAGTTTCATAATATCAACAACAGAAATGGTTTGGAAATCCTGAGTAGCCAAGAGATTTTTGAAGGCTTTAGCAATACGTTTTTTGGTAATCAAAGATGATGTCATGGCAAACCTCCCAAAAGACTTAGTTTAATCTTAACAAAATTTGAACGAAAAGCTAGTCTAAAAAGATTAAAAGGGACAAATTAAAAAAATTGTCCCTTATCTTATGACCTTGAAATGAGTATAATGAAAGTGTTAATACATGATTATTTATGCTAAGGAGGAATTTATCATGAAAAAAATTATCAATCAGCCTACAGATGTTGTTAATGAGATGATTGAAGGGATTGGTTTTGTCCATTCTGATTTGTTGGAGCGTTTAGATGGTTATGATGTGCTGGTGCGTAAGGCAGAGAAAAAAGGACGGGTTGGTCTTATTTCTGGTGGTGGTTCAGGTCACGAGCCGTCTCATGCTGGTTTTGTTGGAGAAGGGATGTTATCTGCTGCGGTCTGTGGAGCGGTCTTTACGTCACCAACGCCAGACCAAATTTTAGAAGCGATTAAGGCTGCTGATGAGGGTGCGGGTGTTTTCATGGTTATCAAAAACTATTCTGGTGACATCATGAATTTTGAAATGGCACAAGAATTGGCAGAATTAGAAGGTATTGAAGTGGCTAGCGTTGTTGTTGATGACGATGTGGCAGTAGAAGATAGTTTATATACTCAAGGACGTCGAGGGGTAGCGGGTACCTTATTTGTTCATAAAATTTTGGGACATGCTGCTCGTGAAGGCAAATCTTTGTCTGACATTAAGGCTTTGGCTGATGAATTGGTTAAAAATATTAAAACGATTGGTTTGGCCTTATCAGGTGCCACAGTACCAGAAGTTGGTAAACCAGGCTTTGTTCTTGCGGATGATGAGTTTGAATATGGCGTAGGGATTCATGGCGAACCAGGTTATCGTAAAGAAAAAATGCAACCTTCTAAAGAATTAGCTAAGGAATTGGTGGATAAGCTCTTGGTCGATTTTGAAGTGACAGAAGATCAAGCATTTGCCCTTTTAATCAATGGCTTAGGAGCGACTCCTTTGATGGAACAATATGTGTTTGCTAATGATGTTGCTAATCTTTTAGCCGATAAAGGCATTAAAGTGGTTTATAAGAAACTAGGGAATTATATGACGGCCATTGATATGGCAGGCTTATCTTTGACCTTGATGAAATTAGAAGCTGACTGGTTAGAAGCCTTGAACAGTCCAGTTAATACACCAGCTTGGTAGAAAGGGGTAGTGGATGAAAGTAGCAGAAGCATTAGCTTGGATGACTCGTTTTAATGAAAAGATTCAAGAGAACAAGGATTACTTGAGTGAATTAGACACTCCGATTGGGGATGGAGATCATGGGGGAAATATGGCGCGTGGGATGGCTGCCGTCATGGAATCTCTAAATCAAAATGAATTTACCAATACAGGTGAGGTGTTTAAGACCGTTGGCATGCAATTGTTGAGTAAAGTTGGTGGAGCTTCAGGTCCTCTTTATGGTTCAGCATTTATTGGCATGAGTAAAGCTAGTGATGAAGACCAGTTAGTCACATTGTTAACATCAGGCCTTGAGATGATTGTCAAAAGAGGAAAAGCGAGTCTGGGTGAAAAGACCATGATTGATGTGTGGCAACCGACGATTGAAGCGTTAAAAATGGGCGATTTAAGTGTCGAGAAAGTTTATGCTTATGCAGAGCAAACAAAAGAATTAGTCGCAACCAAGGGGCGTGCCTCTTACTTGGGTGAACGTTCTGTGGGTCATCTTGACCCCGGTTCCTATTCGTCAGCCTTGCTATTTGATTCGCTTTTAGAAGTGGTGGTGGCTAATGGCTGATTTGGGTATTGTACTGGTTTCTCATTCTAAGGACTTGGCTCAAGGTGTGGTTAATCTCATTAACCAAGTAGCAAAAGATGTGCCTGTGACCTATGTTGGTGGCTTGCTTGATGGTAGTATCGGTACCAGTTTTGAACAAATTGAAGCGATTGTGGCAGACAATCCTTGCTCGCAACTTTTAGCTTTTTATGATTTAGGTTCAGCTCGGATGAATTTAGAAATGGTCGCAGATTTATCAGATAAGACCTTGCTTATTCAAGATGTGCCAGTTTTGGAAGGAACCTATGCTGCAGCAGCACTTTTACAAGCTGGAGTTGGTTTAGAAGACATTCTTGAACAACTAAAAGATTTGATAATCGTAAAATAAACGCAGCAAAAAAGACGATTCTATTTAGGAATCGTCTTTTAATTGATATCATTTTGACTATTGATTAAAGCATACATAATCAGCGGTAGCTGTGTTTGTGTTCATACTAACGATTCCTTTACTCCTTTTAATAGTCTTATTATACTATAAAAGAGTTTTTCTTGACAAATCAGAGAAAAACATTGAGTAAGTTAATTTTCTTCGGAGTGGTTCTCATCCTAGCGATGAGCAACTCAACTTTAAATCGGGCAAATAAGAAAAACCTTGTGATGAGCTCAATTCTTTTTGGAGTTGTCATCATCACAGTTGTGATAAGGTGTGCCCAAAATGGGCGAAGTAGGAGAATCTTGTGATGAGCTCAATTCTTTTTGGAGTTGTCATCATCACAGTTGTGATGAGGTGTGCCCAAAATGGGCGAAGTAGGAGAATCTTGTGATGAGCTCAATTCTTTTTGGAGTTGTCATCATCACAGTTGTGATGAGGTGTGCCCAAAATGGGCGAAGTAGGAGAATCTTGTGATGAGCTCAATTTTTTTTGGAATTGTCGTCGTCACAGTTATGAGGAGGTTTGCCCAAAATGGGCAAGGAAGAAAAACCTTGTGATGAGTCTATTTCCTTTTGGTGTTATGACCATTATAATTGTGGAGGGATTGATTTGATAGTTATTTTTATTTCTAACAACTGTAAAATAACATTTGTTTAAGTTAGGATTAAGCTAGCTGGCTTATACTATAGTCATCCTAAAACTTTTCTTTTTATAAATCTCCTAAAAAACGAGAGTCACTCAGTGATTCTCGTTTTTTTTTATTTACCAAGACAGAACTGACTAAAGAGTTGAGTGATGAGTTCATCTGGTGCAGCGTCTCCAGTGATTTGCCCTAAAATTTCCCAAGTGCGAGTGAGATCAATTTGCAGTAAATCAACTGGCATACCAAGTTCTAAACCTTGATTGACTGCTTGTAAACTATCCACAGCCTGTTCAATTAGACTGATATGACGGGTATTGGACAGGTAGGTGGCATCTTGTTCAACAATACCTGCATTGTCAAAGAAGAGTTGGTTGATACGCTCTTCAATCAAATCAATATTTTCTTTGGTTAAGACAGAAATGCTTAACACATCATCTGGTAATTGTTCTTTTTCGATAGCTTGGGGTAGATCGGTCTTGTTGAGAAGAATGATACGATTGCTACCTTGGCTGAGTTCAAGAAGTTGACGGTCTTGTGGAGTTAGTTTTTCAGAGCTATTTAAGACCAAAAGCACTAAGTCAGCTTCTTTGAGGGCTTTTTTAGAACGCTCCACACCGATTTGCTCAACCACATCATCGGTTTCACGAATCCCTGCCGTATCAATGAGTTTCAGTGGTACCCCATTGATATTGACATATTCTTCAATGACGTCACGAGTGGTTCCTTCAATATCAGTGACAATGGCCTTGTCTTCTCGCAGCAGAGTATTGAGTAGGCTAGATTTACCTACATTTGGTCGGCCAATAATCGCAGTCGATAAGCCTTCACGCAAGATCTTGCCACGTTTGGCTGTTTTGAGCAGGTTGGTCAGCAGCTTTTCGAATTCTTGAGTTTTTTCTTGTAAGAGAGCCGTGGTCATTTCTTCAACATCATCGTATTCAGGATAGTCGATATTAACTTCCACCTGAGCCAGCGTATTCAGGATTTCTTGGCGTGTATTATTGATCAAATCAGACAGTGAACCGTCTAATTGTTTGACCGCAATTGACATGGCCTTATCTGTCTTAGCTCGGATGAGATCCATGATTGCTTCAGCTTGTGTGAGGTCAATTCGACCATTGAGAAAGGCACGCTTGGTAAATTCACCTGGTTCGGCTAGACGAGCACCGTGGCGAATCAAGAGTTGCAAGATTTGGTTGGTCACTGCTAGACCGCCATGTGTATTGATTTCGATGACATCTTCACGAGTAAACGTTCTTGGTGCTCGCATCAGACTGAGCATGACTTCATCGATGATTTGGTTGTTTTCTACGATATGGCCATAGTTGATGGTATGAGAAGTGACCTGTTTTAAGTCCTTCCCCTTAAAGACCTTGCTAGCGATTGTAATGGCATCTGTGCCAGACAAACGGACGATTCCGATAGCCCCTTCCCCCAAGGGAGTAGCAATGGCAGCGATGGTATCAAATTCTTTTGTTATCATAATATGTTTAAATTATCCTTGATTTTATAGTGTTTCTGTTGTTTTACGCCCCAAATCCGACCCAAATTATTGAAAGAGTTGACGAATGGTGTGGAAATCTTTTTCTTTTTTATCTTCTAAGAGATGGGCATAGGTTTGGAGTGTGACAGTCAGATCTTTATGGCCAATAACCTTGGAAATGGTTATTAACTCGACTCCTTGGCTAATGAGATAGCTTGTATAAGTATGACGGAGTGAGTGAACATGTACGTTTCTTCCAACAATTTTCTTAATAACACGATTAAGCCAAACTTGGTTGGGTTCAAGAAAGACACGGTCAAGATCGTTTGCCTGCCAACGATTGCTCTTGTAATCATGTAAGAGTTGGGAGGTCGTTTCATCAATGGGAATCGTACGCATTGATTGGGGATTTTTGGTTGGCATAAATCCTGATTGGTCATAGATGTCCCATGTTTTGTTAATATTTATTATACCATTTTCTAAGTCGATATCTGCCCAAGTTAATCCTAAACTTTCAGAAACGCGTAATCCTGTGACGGCAATAAGGTAGAGTTGTATGTAGCGATGGTTTGTAATATTTTCTTTGAGATGCTGAAGTAGCCTCTGGTATTCATCTAATTCAAGAAATTTTTCATCCAATGGTTTGGCTTTTTTATCGGCAGTAATAATAGCTAAATCAGTAAAATTGTAGGAGATTAGTTGGTCTGCTAGGGCATATTTGACACAAGAACGTAAACGATGGTGAATAATTCGTATTGTACCATGATAGTAGTGTTTGCCTAAAGTATTGAGAAATTGTTGATAAGTAGATGTCGTGATGGCAGTCAATTTAGTTTGACCAAAATGTTGTTCAACAATCCTAAAGGTTTGTTCATAATTTCGCCAAGTGCCTTTGGCAAGATTTCTTTTTTTGAAAGTATTTGCCCAGTTTTTTAAGTAATTGATAAAGCTGATGTTGGAGTCGATGCTGACAGTTTGAGTGAGCTGTCTTTCCATTTCAATAGCAGCTGCCGTGGCAAGTGCTTTGGTACGAAAACCGGATTTGGACTTTTACTTGTATTTGCCATCAGGTGTTTTATAACTGATACGGTATTCCCAGCCATTGTCACGCTTTCTAAAGTATGCCATTGCTATTTACCTCATTTCTTGATAAAATGGGTATAGTAAAAAGGGCTTTTTAATGCCTTTTACTATACAAGGACGTTTCCCTGCACTCAAAATTTGGCGATGGAGAGTGTGGGGATGTTTTTATTATTGGACTATTTTTAAATATTGTCTATTTATAGGAAAAATTAGTTCTGGAGAATAAAAGATATATTCTATTCCTTTACTAGGTTTAGTTACTGAATAATTAAGATAATATTTTTCATGTTGATATTCATTATACATTTTAAAAATTTCATCAGTGAGATCATATGTAAGAATCCATATTTTATCTTTCATATAATGTTTAATAGTTTTGGCCAAACTTAAATGATTTCCGTGATTATAGAAATTAGTATATAGCCCTGGGCCTTTAGCATAGTATGGGGGATCAAAAAATGTAAAAGAATTTTTTGTTTTAGAAATATTTAATCGAATAAATTTTTCAGCATCCATGTTATAAAGTTTGATTTGCTTTCTCATAGAGGCTATTAAGTTAATCTTTTCTATAATTTTTTCTTTATTAAAACGGCAATCCAGTTTATAGTTGCCATTCTGCTTTTGGCCACCGATTACTCCAGCTTTAATGATTCCTGAACGATTGGTTCGGTTGAGAAATAAAGTTGAGAATCCTAAAGATAATAGATCATCGCAATTTTCCTTGTTTTGTTGGATTTCTTTTTGGATTTTCCATTCTTCAATAGTAATAGGAGTAGTTTCAATTTTTTCAATTAGTTTGTCAGTATAATTTAAGACAGAAAACCAGAAAGCGTAAATAGATTTATCGAAATCATTTACCATAATTTTTTTGACATGATTATTTAAAAGTAATTTTAAAGCAATTCCCATTCCTCCCATGTAAGGCTCTATATAAGTATCACATTGATTACTAATAACCAATTCTTTTACAAAATCATAAATTTGGCTTTTGCCGCCAGGATATCTTAGTGGGCTAATGTTTTTCATTTCTTATCCCTCCTCTCTTATCATTTTATCTTTTTTTGTAAATGATGCCCAGTATTTTATTTTATAGTTGGAATTCCATGTTCTTCACATATCTCATTGATTTTATCTTTCATAGCATTTTGAAAATCACCATAAATTTTGGGGTGCTTTTTAATCATACACTTTATATATTTATTTATATCCCTTGGAGGGACTGAATTATACCAATTTTTGTAATAATCGATTTTTTCCTTTTCAATATTTTGAGGTTCTAAACGAATCTTATAGGTAGAAAATTTTTGTTTAAACATTTCTTTTGATAGTTTGATTTCTGTAAAGAAATTGTCATCATCGGGAAGACTAAGAATATAGTTAACTATCTCTTTTTCAAGAGGCAGTTTTTTATTTGTAAGTGATGGGAGATATAAAATTTTATCATACTTTGTTTTACCAATCTTGTCAGAAGAGATATCTGCATCAAAAATGATTAATGCTTTGGTATCCGATAATAAATTTGCCCCATTTATTGCAAGAGATTTTAACGATTTCCAACTACTGCCTGTTTCTCCTGTAACATTAGGTATAAATTCACAACGCTTTCTTATTTCTGTCCTTAATAATATTTGTTTCATGTATTTTTCTGCAACTGTATCTTCGCAAAGTATGTTAATTTTAATAGGAGTTACAGTTTCTTCAGACGTTAGTGTAAGCTCTTCTTTTGTAAATTTAAAGCCTGGATTGCTATAAATTTCTAGATTTTTTGAAAAACGTTTTGTTATAAAGTTAATGCGTATTGAATTATTTTCAATACAATCTTGCATCTTCATAACTTCTTTAATAAGATATAATGAATGTGTATTTAATAAAATTTGAACGTTATATTTTCTGGACCAATCAAATAAAAAATTAAATAAATTTAATTGAGCAATCGGATGTAAACTAGCTTCAAATTCATCAATTGATAGTAAGCCTGTTAATCCTTTTTCGTTTTTGTTCTTTTTTTGTTTATGAATTCTCATAAAAGATATCATTATCTTGATAAAATAACTAAGATTGTCTTCTCCTGAGGAAATAGAAGAAATATCGTACATTGCCTCTGGACCAGGACCTATTGGATTTTTATTTATTTTATCATTTTTAGTCTTATATGTTTGGAATGTAGTGAAATCAGTTTTACCAAATATTGTTTCGTAAAAATGTGTTATGAACTCTTTCTCATCGGATGTGTATTGAATGTTTAATTTAGAAAGCTCCTTATCATCAATTTCTACCAGAGGGAACAGTCTTTTCAAATTAATATATACAGATGGAAGATTAAAAAAACCATCTCCTTTTTGACGACCACTTGGCACAAGTCGAAATCTATTGCCTTGTCTGTACATTTTTACAGGCTCTACTAGATATTCTGTCTGTTTATTATAAAAGATATTCATTTTTATATCATAATTATATATTTCGGTATCTTTAGATAAAGACAGTTTAAAAACTTCGCTAAAAGCAGTCTTCATTATCTTTTCAGTTATGTCTTCATAATCTGTTTCGAAGGGGTGGGCAATTAACCCCATGATTGTAGATTTCATTGTACCATTTCTGCCAGAGACAACTGTAATATGTTTTCCTAAAGTAAATTCTTGATTTTCGAGTAATCTAAAATTTTTAATGCTGATTCCATGTACAGATTCAATAATAATGTTTTTGTTATCGTTAATATTTAATTCTTTTTTTCTTTTGAAATTATCCATGATATATATCCTTTAACTTATTTTTCTAAGACTAATTTCCTACCTCTCCACTGGTGTAAAATGTCCAACAATCTTACCGATGATGCGTGGTTCTTCTTCCCATGCAGCGAATTTGTCGGCGTATTTTTTATTGAGAGACACTAAACGTAAGCCTTTTTCTTCTTTATAGGCTTTTTTGATGTAGGTTTGTCCGTCCCATTCGATGATATGAATAAATCTCTTTTTAAGTTGATATTATATCTAGTAAAATTGTTATTTATCTGTCAGTCGTTTTAAGGTTTTTTCAAAATCTGAGTTTATTTTTTGGGTCTTGTTAAAAAGCTGATATTCTGCTTTGGCTTTATCTTTGGCTGTTTTACTGGTAATTTTTCCGTGGTCTTCTAAAATATTGTATTCTTGGAAGGCAAGAAAACGGTCAATGCTGTCAGCCAGTTGTTGCATAGTTTGGGCTTTTCGTTGTTCTATTTGGCGTTCCAGGTAATCAAAATAGCTAGATATGCTTCGTTCTAGTGATTTGATTTCTTTTTCTGTCAGGTAATTCTTGGCTATTAGGGTGTCTGCTTGTAAAATGCGACCGTCTGGGGAATTTTTCCAAGTAGTTAGTCCCATGTTATCCTTGGTATGGTCTGCTTTTGTGTAGATAATTTCGGCAGCAGTTTTCCCAGTGATGGCATAATGGAACTTATTCTGAATAGTAGTGTAAAATTGTTTGGTCAGTTGGCTGTCTGGGTCATAGTCTATTGATATTTCAGCGAAAATATCGGTAATTTGTAACCAAATACGGCGTTCGCTGGCTCGAATAGAGCGGACTCGTTCTAGCAGTTCGCGGAAGTAGTCTTTTTCTAGTATGTTTTCGCCTTGTTTTAGGCGGTCGTCGTCCATAGCAAAGCCTTTTATCATATACTCACGCAGAACAGCGGTAGCCCACTGTCTAAAGCGTGTCGCTTTTTTTGAGTTAACACGATAGCCAACGGAAATAATAACATCAAGGTTATAGTAGCTTATTTCTCTATTAACTAAGCGTGTTCCTTCTTGTTGAACATTTCGGAATTTCCGAAGAGTTGCTTTTTCTGATAGTTCGTTAGTATCGTAAATATTTTTAAGATGCTCGTTGATTGTTGACAAGCCAACATCAAACAGTCTAGCCATTTCTTTCTGACTGGCCCAAATAGTATCGTCACTGACAATGATATTGGCTGTTTCTTGTTCTTGGTCGGTTGTATAAACTAAAAATTGTAATTCTTTCATAGGTTTCTTTCTAAGTCAATGTCACGCTTAAGATTAGTGACTGACTGGTGTATCTGACCCAACGACTAAGAATACTTTAATGTGTGTATCTTCAGATGGTGGAAAGTCAACCCACTTATCAGGATAATCAGGATTGATAGAGACTAAACGTAAGCCCCCGTCTTCTGTGTAAACTTTCTTGATAAAGGTTTGATCATCAACGACAATGGCACAGACTTGACCGTTATAATGACTGAAACCAGCATCGCGTAAATAGACAATATCACCGTCTTCATAATCTGGTAACATACTATCACCACTGACAAGACTTGCTATATCATGGCGTGGCGGTTCGTTTTCAACGTACTCTTTATTTTGGTCGTAATCATCAAAAGAATAACCATAGCCTGCTGCAAGTTTAGTTGTCGTGATAACTTCATAAAGTTCAACAGGATCATTATCTTCTTCAATAAGATTAGCTTGTTCTCTCAATTGCTCTTCTAGTTGCTCTGTAGCGACGTCTAGGACGATTTCTTGGCGTTCAGGGTGTAATCGTGTCACTGTTTCAGTAATCGCCGTGACAAGCTCGCTAGGGGCTTGTGCGGGGGTGTCGGTGGTTATAGCACCAAACATCATAATAGCTGGTTCAACGTTAAAAAAATTGGCAATTTCTTCGATTTCTTGAATTTTTGGAGAACGTGTTCCTTTTTCCCATTTTGATATTGTTGATTTTGTCTTGCCAATCTTGTCAGCTAATTGTTCCATAGTTAGATTGTTAGCAGTTCTATATTCTTTTACCATAGCAGGAAAAGCTATCTGAGTTTCCATAACAAAGCTCCTTTTATCGTATTACTTGTTTTCATTATATAGCTGTGTTTTCTTTTTGTCAACAAACATGATAATATTTTCTTTTCAAAAAAGTTGACTTTTTTAACACAAAAGAGTTAACAAAAAGGAAACAAAGGTTTATAATAGAGTTGTAAGGTTGAGATAGACCTTAACAAAAAAAGAAAGGAGCAAGGGTTATGAAAAAACGAAGGCAACATAAAAAAGAAAAGCTCTCAACAAGTGATATAGCAACGATAGTCTTGGCAGTCATCGAAGTTATAAGACTTATAAGAGAACTTTTCATAAATAGCCAGTAAGTAAATCAACCGCCCCAGCAAAGAGCTGGGGGCTAGTTTACTACTATTTAAAGTTTATCATAACCCTTGGAGAATAGCAAGATGACTGAAAAGCAAAGAACAATATTGTTAATTATTACAGCTATATTAAGCATCATCAATCTTCTTCTTAGTATTTTCAAGTAGTCATACTTGTAGAAAGGAGGACGATCAATGGAAAAAACAGAATTTGAAAAACTTCTAGATAATAGTGGTATGAAGCGACAAGTTATTGCTCAAAAAATGGGATTAACTCGTACAGGATTTTATAGAAAACAGAGCAAGCCAAAAGAACGATTTGACGGTAATGAAATGCTAGTACTTGCTGGAATTTTAGGAGTAGAGCCTAAAGTGGTTTTTGAAGCCATTTTAGTTTCCTAAAAAAGTTGACATAAATAACACATTCCTACAAAATCCTTGATATACTACATATATCAAAAGTAATATGTTTCTCTTGACAAAACATATTACTTATAACTAATGGAAAGGAGAATTATGGCGAAGAAGGAAAACAAAACGCTCTTTAATTCAATAAGGAACATTGAAATTGATTTAGAGCGACATGATGTATTGCTGACTGCAAGACATCAATCATCCATCAGAAAAGTCTATTGTTACGATTGCTCTTGATATGGATGCTGATAGACCATTTCCGTTAAACGATTTTAACGTACTTCAAACGTGGTTGTCTCATAATTCTGATGGCTTATCCTTACGGGACATTGCAATAAAAAAGCGTTTAGGTGAGCCGTTCTATCAAGACCTTCAAAAAAACTGTTGTGAACAGTAAAAGTGGTCTCGCCCATTGCTACTGTACGATGATATTCGTCAAGCAGTACTTTGACAGAAGCTTCAAGTTGATGGTCGATCATATTTTTTCTCTCCTTTCTGTAATAATAGGCTCATTATAGCATAAGGAGATGAGAGGTATCTGTAAAAAAGTTGGAAAGAAAGGGGAATATAAATGGACGATAAAGAAAGCATGACAGTGTTTAATTTTAGGTTGCCTAGGTCTTTGTTGGCTAGGTTACATGCAGAAAGTGCCAAGCGTGGTATTACGACGGCAGGCTATATCCGTATGGCAATTTTGGATTATATGGGGAAAATTTAGAAAGGAGGGGAGAAGATGGATGAGATAAAAATCCAAAATGGACAGATTTACTTGAACGGAAAAGAGTTGGTTACTCTAACAGAATTTGAAATAAAAAGCACAGCTGATAATGGTTATGCAGAAGTGACATTGACTTTACTTGCCAAATTGGTTTGATATGAGATTTGAAATAACTTGAGTAGCAATGTCTTTAATAGCGTTAAGAGATGTCGAACCAACAGAGTAGGCAATATCTTTTGTCTTGTTCCAATTTGTATCTTTTCGAATATTAGCAAGAAATTCGTGACCAGCTGGTGAAAGGTCTTTGATGATGCAGCCTTCTGCTACAAATTTAGTATTTCCTAGAAAAAATCCATTTTCATGGCATTGTCTAATATGATAGAGTACTTCATTTGGAGAATGATTTGGGAATACTTGGAAATTTTGGGGATTGGTGTATTCCACAAAGTTACCGTAAATGGCACGTTTCTCAACATCTAAGAGAATTTGTCTTACACAGTCTGGATTTAATTTCATAATAATTTTCTCGTTTTTAGTTCATTATATCAAAAATAACAGAAAGGAGGTCTCATGACATTAGAAACATTGATTTTAATTTGGCTGATTGCGTCATTGTTGGCAGGGCTGATAGTGGGGTTATTATGGTTTTGCTTGGCTGTTTGGCAACTTAATGAGTGGTTAGCATTGGTAGTGAGTGTGTTACCGTTACTGGTGCTGGTATGGTATATGCTTGTAACACTTTAAGGAGGAAGAAATGAGTAAGGTAAGATTATCAGTTTTAGACCGATTGGAGATTTTGGAAGCTGATATTGATAAATTATTGGCTGATAATGTGGCTCTAAAAGCTGAAAATAAGACATTAAAGGAACGTTTGGAGCGTTTGGAAAATCCGACACCAGATAATTTGATGATGGGATTTCTACAATCGGCAAAATAAAAAAAGCCCCTTTGGACGGCAATCCAAAGAGTAATGGGGCTTACTAAAAAAAGTCAAGTTAATTATAGCATAAAGTAGATATTTTTGAAAGGGGTAGTGGTGACTATGGATGAATTGTTAGAGTCTTTGACAATGAAGTTTCAAGATAGGTTGACCTCAGCAGCTTTATCAGCTTCAGAATCAGCACTGAATTATGAACGGACGCATTTTCCACTGGAGTTAACTAAAAAGCAAGTCTGCCAAATGATTGGTGGCAATATGGATGTCACAACGTTTGACGCTAGATTTAATTGTTTTCCTGATTTTCCAAGAATCACAGGAAAAGGTCGTGAGAAGTATCCAAGAGATGCCGTAATTGAATGGTATGTTAAAAATTGGCAACGGTTGAGTGTATGAAGGGTAATGAGATGAAAAAAGTATTTAATTGGCTCTTTGCCAAACCAAAAAAAGTAGAGCGGTATGAAGTGGTCTTACCTCGTCAAACTTGGGAAGAAAATAGTCAAGTTTATGATCGTTTTCATGCTTATATGAAGCGGAAACAGACTAGTGCCAAGGTGTAGCAATGATTGATTTAGTCTTTATCTTTAATGGTTATCGACAGGTTTCTCTTGGAACTTATGAGACAGGGGATGAGGCTGTTCGTGCCTTAAAAGAGCATGTCATGGTCAATTCGGCTATCACCAATCCAACTTATCAGAAAAGTATGAGTGATAATCAGATTCGGATTGATTACGGTGCCAGAGATTGTTATTACTTGATAAAAGAGGAGGAACAGTATGCGTGAGATGTCACTGATTGAAATAATGGTGCTGAATGAAATCAAAAATAGAGGGAGTTTTGAACGACCTATCCCAGCAAAAAAATTAAGAAAAGATTGCCAACTGACAAAGCGTCAATTAGAAGTAGTTGTTGAAGACCTTCGTGTTCAATTTGGTCATCCGATTGTTGCTAAAAAGACTTTGCCTAGTGGGTATTATTTGCCTAAGAATGAGCAAGAAAGACAAGCAGGGATGAAACCCTATCAGAAGCAGATTCAAACAGAACAACGCATCTTATCTTTAGTGATGGGGATTGATTTGGCTAAATACTGGGAGAAATCATTAGAATTGGAAGGGAAGTGAAAAAGATTGCTGAAGTAGAAAAACATCGTTTTATAAAATTTTATGATGTCTTACTGGAACATGAAGAGTTGCTGAAGCTATCTTTTCATGCTAGGGGGCTATATTGTATCTTATTTGATAGATTACAATTAGCTAAGCGATACCCAGAGCATTATCAAGACAAGGACGGTGAGTTCTTTGTTGAAGTAACGGCAGATATTATGTGTCAGTGGTTGAGCGTATCCAAGCCAACCTTGAATAAAATTAAAAAAGAATTAGTTGATGTTGGGCTACTGGTAGAGAAAAAAGGTGGCTACAACAAGCCAAATCATCTATATCCTAAATCAATCACAAGTGTTATCAACCTGAGGGGGACATCAGAAGAGGTGTTCGATGGTAAACATGAGTCACAGATGGGGGTGGTATTGGAGTCCACTCGTGATCATGGAGATAAATTATTTGGTGATGAGGAAGGGGTAAAAAATCTTTATGGGGTAAAGAAACTTTATACTGGGGGTAAAAAATCTTTACGTCTAGGGTTAAAAAACTTTACGCTAGGACGTAAAAATTCTTTACGCTATGGGGTAAAAAAACTTTACCCTAATCAGACTATATACCAGACTTACAAACAGACTACAGTGAGTCGGTCGGTTGGTCAGTATTACCAAGAGCGTATTGGTGTTTTAGATGGTATCCAGTTTGAGCAGTTGATGGATTTTGTCAAACTTGACGGCATGAACGAAGAGGTGATTTGCTTAGGTATTGACTTAGCAGCCGACAAGGGTAAACGAAGCTTTAAGTATCTCTTAGGAATTTTGAGAAACTGGAAACAAGATGGTATCAAAACAGTTGGAGATGTTAAAGCGAGACAGACAGAACGCCAAGCCAAGAAATCTTATCGGTCGAATATCCCTAGTTGGTCTAACCCTGATTACAAGGGCAAGACTTACGATGAGATGATAGCAGAATTGGAAGGAGTAGATGATGAGCCAGGAGCTTTTTGAAGGTTATAACGAATTTTTGAAAGAGCGTTATGGTAGAACATGCAGCAAAGAAACGTTTAAGAGATTTATTCAGTATTGTCAAAAAGGAGTGAAGGAAAATGATGTTACTCCTGTGTTGAATCCAATCAATCTTTACGCTTTTGGGTGTGGAATAAGTTCAACAGAAGCTGATAAGCGGTTGTTTCTAAAAAGTGACACAGAAAGAGCAGGGTATGGATAATTGGGATTTTGATTATGACGATTGGAAAATATCGCCCTCAGATGATTATTGGGATGAAGAGACAACGCAAGTAGAAAACGAGGATGACGCTTATGACAGATGGCGAGATGACCAGCTCATTGGTTAGGGAACTGATAGAAAGTATCGATGATTGGCGAAATCGCTATATGGACCTTGGCTATGAGCTGGGAGAAGTTATCAACGAACAGCAAGATGTGATTGTGGCACAAGCTAGACGGATTAAGCATCTAGAGCGTGCCAATTGGAATTTGAAGAAAAATAAAAGGAGAAGATGATGACGAATTTAACAACAGTATCACATAAGGATTTTTTCAACGCCCCTTCGGTAAAGGCTAAATTTCAAGAAGTTTTGAAGGGAAAGGAAAACGAATTTGTGGCCAGTCTTTTATCGGTGGTGACCAACAATAATTTATTGGCTAAGACAAGCAACCAATCAATTATGACGGCAGCAATGAAAGCTGCGGTGTTGAATTTACCGATTGAGCCAAGTTTGGGACAAGCTTATATTGTCCCTTATGGTCGAGAAGCTCAATTCCAGCTAGGTTATAAGGGATTGATTCAACTGGCCCAAAGAAGCGGCAAGTATAAGAGCATTAACTCAGGAGTGGTTTATAAGAGTCAATTCATTGCTTACAATCCCTTATTTGAAGAGCTGGAGATTGATTTTACTAAACCACAAGATGAAGTGGTTGGTTATTTTGCAGCATTTAAGCTTTTGAATGGTTTTGAAAAGGTGACTTATTGGACCAAGGAACAAGCACAAGCTCACGGCAAACGTTTTTCTAAGACTTTTAATAACGGCCCTTGGAAATCTGATTTTGATGCGATGGCACAGAAAACCTTACTCAAGCAGATTATTAGCAAATATGGTCCTTTATCGATTGAGATGGAGCAAGCGATCGTTGCAGATAATCAGACAGAAGATGTTAAGACAACACCAATTGATGTGACACCAAAAGTTGATAGCTTAGAGGATATTATGGGCCAACCGTTGGAAGAGGCCCCAGTAGAACCCGGTAACATTAGTGACACAAGTTATCCAGCAGATGAAATCCCAAGTTTTGAAGAAGAAACTGGTGAAATTGTAGAAGAGTTGAGCTTTTTTGAAGGCAATACAACACAAATTAAGGAGTAAGACATGACAACATTAACACAAGAAAATTATTATGAAGATACAAACTATTTAACAAACTCACGTTATAAACGCTATCAGCAGTGTCAAGCTAAGGCTTACGCAGTTGATAAAGGAGATTGGGTGGAAGAACGAGATGAAACACCGCTCTTACTTGGGAATTACGTCCACAGCTATTTTGAAAGCCCAGAAGCTCACGAGCAATTTCTAGCTGAAAATGGTGATAAAATTTTGGCTAAAACTGGCAAGAATAAAGGTAAACCTAAAGCGGACTTTGTCATTGGAGATAAGATGATTGATAGCTTAGCTAATGACGATGGTTTTGGACGTCTATACCATGGTTTCTCAGAAGATGATGTGCAAAAAGAATTGATTGTTTATGGAGAAATTGAAGGGGTTCCTGTTAAAGGTAAACTGGATAGTGTCAATTTAACACGAGGTTACTTTGTGGATTTAAAAACCATGAAATCTATTTATAGTGAAGAATGGAATGCTGAGTTGAAACAAAGAGTTCCAGCAGCAGTTAATAACATTCTTGGATTTGGTTATCATGGACAATTAGGGTTATACCGTAACTTATTAAAACAAATGACCGGTCAAGAGTTCAGACCTTATATTGTGGCAGTAAGTAAAGAAACTATGCCAGATAAGGAGATTTTAGAAATTGATAATGATTGGCTTGATGAAGGCTTAGATCAATTAAAAGAGAATATAGTAGATGTTTGGAATGTTATCCAAAGTAAACAAAAACCAACAGCTTGCGAACGTTGTGATTACTGTCGCAGTAAGAAAAAACTTGGTAAGGTTGTGAGTTTAACTCAGCTAATTAACAATTAAATCAACGTGCCGTGAATCACGATAAAAGCGAACTAGAAAATGCGTCAAGAATCAACTATTGATGAATGATGTAAGGAATGGCGACTGCCTGTATTTAGCCGAAATTCACAAGAGGGCAGTCGCGTTTTTTTATAATAAAAATGAAATTGATTTTGAATATTGAACCAAAACCGCAAAGCAGACCCAAGGCAACACGACGGGGAAAGCATGCAGGGGTGTATGAAGTCCCTGAAATGATGAAATGGCGAAAACGTTGTACGGAGTTAGTTAAGGAAACTTATGACGGCCCATATTTTGATGATGCCATTAAAGTGGATATGACGTTTTATCTTCAAGCACCTAAAACACTAGCGACCCCACCTAAGCCAAGGTCAAGACAGAAAAAAATCAGAGAATATAACGATTTTATCAATGAGCGTCTTTACGTTGATAAAAAACCTGATTTAGATAATCTTGAAAAGGCAGTTTATGACAGTATTAGTAAGTCAGAAATCGTGTGGGTAGATGATAATCTGATTGTGGAACACACGACCAGAAAAGTGTATAGCCCAAATCCACGGATTGAATTGGTTATAACTGAAGTAGAAAAGGAGGGTAGATGAAACTCAGTAAGCAAACAAAAACAAACCTTAAACTTCTTTGGATCGTGTTTGAAGTGGCAGTGGTTATCTTTGCTTTGGTGGACTTATCTAAGAAAAATCCTAGTCATATAGAAGTTATGGCACCAGTCGGAGCAGTTATCAAGAAAGAGCAGCAAGGACAAAAATACACTGTCACAATTAAGGGCTATGGTAAGTTTCTAGTGACCAAGGAAGAATATGAACAAATAGAGCTTGGCGATAAAGTGCCAAAGTTTTTGGTAGAAAGGGGTGAAATGAATTATGGAAAGATTAAATGAAATTATTAAATTATTAAGTAATTTTAACAATAGTGTATTTGGTGGTTACGATAAAATGCACGGTATTTTAGATAAACTTAACTCATTAAAAGACGAGTTAGTACCAACGATACCGAGGTTTGTCGCAGATTATATCAAACAATGTAAAGATTATTCAAAAAACACTGTTTACAACGCACTAGATATATTAGAAAATACTATTGATTTCGAAGAAGTTGATAACATTTATAATTGGCTGTATAAAGACGGTGACGCAAATGAGAAGGAATATATATTTGTCAATGCTTGGTTTAATGGTTATAAAGTAGAACCTGAAAAACGATACATTGTAAGAATACCTAACCCTAAGTCATATATTTACAAACATACTGTATTAGTCAAAAATAGTAATGGTGATGTTGTTATAAGGAGAACTGATGATGATTTATATGTACACAATAGGTATCAGCTAACAGAAGTAGAAATTAAAGAAGACTTTTCTTGGGCATGGGATTTAGGTTTTGTAGAAGAAGTGAACGAAAAGGAGTAAAAGCATGGAATGGATTAAAATTGAAACAAGACCATTGACAGACGAAGAAAAGGAAATTAACCCGAATTTAGATTTTATGTATGATTGTAAAATGCCAAAAATTGGGGAAATTGTGCTTGTTACAACTTCTTATGGTAATGTAAATATCGACGCACTTATAGATTATGGTTATAGTGGAATTGGTTTTTCAGAATACGATGATGTTATCGCATGGATGCCTTTACCGAAACCGTTTAGAAAGGAGTAGTTAATGGGATCGCTTATGTTTTTAATCAGAGCAGTCAAGCAGTTTTTCAGAGCTAATCGTTATGATTGAGATGGTAAGATGTATTGGATATAGAAAGGAGAATATATGGAACTAAGGATTAGAGAATTACGTCAGCAGTTAGGTATTACTGTAAAGCAGATGAGTGAACAAACAGGAATACATCGACGTAATTTAGAAACCTACCATCAAGGGACAACACCATCTATCCAGACGATTGAGAAAATTGCTAAAGCCTATAATGTCAATCCAGCATGGTTAGTTGGTTGGAGTGATAATCTTGATGTGGTTGAAGAGCCAGTCTATATTGAGGTTGATAAAGGACGTCTGCCTCCTTACTGGAACAATGACAACGGTGGGAAGTTGATTAGTTGGAAGTAAATGAAAAATAGAGCTAGATAGCTCTATTCAAAGATAAAATGATAAAGTTGCAAAACTTGAGCAAAGGCATAATCGTCAAGTGTTGTAATTTTTTCTACACGTCTAGCACGATAGTCAAAGGTATGGAGTTGGAAAGGATTAACATAGCCATCAACTTTACTAGAATCGATAGGAACTAGTAATCCTTTTACTTTTAATTTTTCTTGTCCATGAGTAATGGGACAAACAGCAATAAATCCAGTTTGTTTGTTGTAATTGTCACTAGAAATGACTAGAGCAGGTCTTCGTTTTTGTATTTCTTTACTAGCAGAAGGGTCAAAATCTAACCAAATAATATCTTGTTTTTTAGGAATATAATTATTCATGTTCAAGTAAAATGACTCCTTCAAAATCATCTGTCATGGTTAAATTATCATTACCATTGAATGGATTAGAAATTTTAGGAACAAGCATGATAACGTCATTTTTTCCTTTTTCAATGAGAAATTCTTGTCCTGTTGTAATGCCTAAATCTTTGGGCAAAGTCACAGTGATGGAGTTGCCAACTTTTCGAGTTTTAACAAAATTCATTAACATTTCCCCCGCCTTTTTTGTATATACAAGTATATACGGAAAGATTTGAAAAATCAAGAGAAAGGTGAATCAATGACGTTTTTTCCAGATATTGATGTCGAGAAAACAAAAAATAATGCTAAACGAAAACTAAGAGAATATTCAAGATGGCGACGGATTGCAGCTGATATTGGGGAGCAAAAGTTAACAGCTAGTTATTCTTTTGAGCCTAAGCAAGCCTTGAGTAAGCCTAGCCAACCAGTGGAGCATTTAGCATTAAATAAAGTATCTGCCGAACAAGAGCTTGAGGCTATCAGATGGGCAGTTAGTGGTTTATTTGACTCGTTACATCGACGAATTTTAGTTGAGAAGTATTTGTTGCCAGAACCTAAGCAAGACTTAGCCATTTACTCAGATTTGGCGATTTCAGAAACGCTCTACTATGAAGAGAATGAAAAAGCTCTGCTAGCTTTTGCGGAATTGTTTCGTCACGGCATTCTTCTTGTGGAAAAAGTGGAGAATTAGTGGAGTTTTTGCGGAGAAAAAGCGGAGTAATTGTGGAGTTTTGAGTCATTTGTTTATGATATTATGGTAGTATCAAATAATAAGAAGACAGGACTATGAGGTCTTGTCTTTTTATTTTTACAAAACGACGAAAAGGGAGGGAGGACGTGCCAAAGCAAAGGAACGAGAAGTCAATCAAGGCTGAAGAATTGTACCGTCAAGGCTGGAAACTAGTTGATATTGCTAAAAAGTTGGGTGTTCCCTCTGGTACGGTTCGTCGATGGAAAAGTAATTATAATTGGGATGGTCAAAGCGAACGTTCGGATAAAATTAAAGTGAACGTTCGCAAAAGAGGTGGACAACCTAATAACAAAAATGCAACTGGTCTACCTGGTAATACCCATGCAGTTAAGCATGGCCTGTTTGCCAAGTATCTGCCTCAAGAAGTTTTCGGTATCGTTAAGGAATTGGAAGAAAAACAACCCATTGATATTCTTTGGGAAAACATCACATTGACTTACGCCAATCTACTACATGCTCAACGTATTTTATTTGTTGAAAATAAGGAAGATAGCAATGTTTATGTCACCAGCCAAGGCGATAACGGAATCAGTTATGAACATCAAACAGCTTGGGATAAGCAAGGGCGATCTTTTGCTGCTATTGCTAGAATACAGGGAGAGCTGCGTCAAATGATTAAGACCTATGATGAGATGACTAGGTCTGACTTGATTACTGAAGAGCAACGCTTACGAATTGATAGTATCAAAGCTAAACTAGGTAATGATAACGTCAATCGGACAGAATCTGCATTGGATGAATATTTGGAAAAACTGGGGGACAATATCAATGGGACTGAGTAAGTTATATCATGCCAAACAAATTAGTATTCTTAAACGTGCTTTGCGTGAAGATTGGTATATGATGATCAATCATGGGGCGGTTCGTGCAGGCAAGACTCAGTTGGATAATGATTTGTTTTTGCTGGAATTACGCAGAGCCAAAAAGAATGCCAAACACGACGGTGTGGAAACTCCGATGTATATTCTAGGTGCAACTAGTGGTGGAACACTTCAGACAAATATTTTGAGAGAGTTATCCGACAAATATGGTATCGATTTTAAGTTTGATAAACATGGTAATTTCATGTTATTTGGTGTTTATGTCGTCACTACTTTTACAGGGTCAATTGCAGGGCTTCGTTCTATTCGTGGGATGACGGCTTATGGAGCTTATATCAATGAGGCGACCTTGGCCAATAAAGAAGTCTTTGACGAAATTCGCAAGCGGTGTTCAGGGTCTGGGGCAAGAATTATTTGTGACACCAACCCAGACCACCCGAATCATTGGCTGAAAGTAGATTATATTGATAAGGCAGATGGTAAAAGTATTATTGCTAACCATTTCACTGTATTCGATAACACGTTCTTAAATCAGCGTTATATTGACAATCTGATTGCGACGACACCTAGTGGTATGTTTATAGAACGTGGGATTTATGGTCGTTGGGTGAGTTCTGCTGGAGCTATTTATTCAGATTATGATAAAGCCATTCATGAAGTGGATGAGTTGCCTGAATTAGTCGGCTACTTTGCTGGTGTGGACTGGGGGTTTGACCACTATGGCTCTATTGTGATTGTGGGAGTAGATTGTAATGGTCATTATTATCTCGTTGATGGTGTGGCTGAAAAAGGTTGTTATATTGACTGGTGGGTGGACTGTGCTAAATCGTTTCAAAAGAAATATGGCAACATTACTTTCTATGCTGATTCAGCTAGACATGAGCATGTTGAACGTTTCAACGATGAAAAAATTGTAACGATCAACGCTAACAAGTCAGTGATTGCAGGGATTGAAACTATTGCTAAGTTATTCAAAGAAAGAAAATTATTCATCAAGCGTGGGGTTATCCCTCGCTTTTTTGATGAGATTTACCAATACCAGTGGAAGTCAAATAGTTCTGGCGATGAACCTTTGAAAGAGTTTGACGATGTGCTAGATGCTTTACGCTATGCCATCTATTCTAGAATTACAGGCACTGGTAGTCATATTAAATTATTCAAAGGAGGTTTTTGATGTCACTAGTCAGTCTAAATAAACGAAAATTGTTGACTACATCAACAGAAGAAGTGACAGAAGATTTGGTAGCCGAAGCAGTCAGACTTCATCAGTCACAGTTGCTCAAAGGTTATGTGGAAAACGAAGAAATGTATATGTCACGTTACGACATTTTGAAAGCGTCAAAGAAAGAACCGTGGAAGCCGGATAATAGGCTAGTTATTAACTATGCCAAATATATTGTGGATACTTTTAGCGGTTATCAAATAGGTGTTCCTGTAAAGGTAAGGCATGATAATGAACAAGTAACGGACTTCATTGACCGTTTTCGTAAGATTAACGATATGGAAGATACAGAGTTTGAACTGGCCAAGATGGCAGATATTTTCGGCCATGCTTTCTTGTATGTCTATCAGGACGAATTGGGTCAAACTCGAGCGACCTATAATAGTCCAGTCAATATGTTGTTAATTCATGATAACAGTATCGAAGAAAAGCCTTTGTTTGCGGTGCGATATGCTTTTAATGATGGCGAAGTTACAGGTTATGGTCAAGTGCTTACGGCTAGGGAAATCATTAATGCTACTTTCCAGTTAGGTGGTGAGGTTACTTTTGGAGAGCGTAGCTCACATATCTATGGAAAATTACCTGTTGTGGAGTTAATTGAAAACGAAGAACGACAAGGAGTTTTTGAAAGTGTCAAAACCTTAATCAATGCTCTTAATAAGGCTGTAAGTGAAAAGGCTAATGATGTGGACTATTTTGCTGATGCTTACTTGAAAGTGTTGGGAGTTGAGCTAAAAGAAGGCATGGCTGATCAAATCAAGGAAAATCGTATTTTTAACTTGTGGAAAAACAGTGCTGATGGCGTTCTCCCTGATGTCGGTTTTTTAGAAAAGCCAAACTCTGATACGACGCAGGAAAACCTGATTGCTCTTTTGAAAGAAACTATTTTTACTGTATCAATGGTGGCTAATCTATCAGATGAAAATTTTGGTAATACATCAGGGACGGCTTTGGCTTTCAAACTTCAAGCTATGGATAACTTGGCTAAAATGAAAGATCGTAAGTTACAGTCAGCACTTAATCGTTTGTATGAATTGGTCTTTAATGTGCCGATGGCAACTGTGCCAAGCGACAGTTGGACGGGGATTAAGTATCAATTTACTAGAAACGTGCCACGAAACATTCTTGAAGAGTCTCAAATTGTTGCTCAACTGTCTGGACAGGTATCTGATGAAACTAAGTTGTCGGTGTTATCTATCGTGGACAGTCCACAATCTGAGTTGGAAAAGATGGCAAATGAAGAAAAAAATGCTAGTCGTTTATCTCGTATAATGGCTCAACAAGAACGCTTGGCTGATAAGGACTTACAGGCTAATAGTCAGGACGTGATTGCAAATGGCCAGTGATTATTGGAAGAAACGATTAGAAGCCGAACAGTTAGCCAGAATTGAGCGTGACGCTACTTTAAGTGATGAGATGGATAGATTATACCAATATCACTTTAAGGAGCTAGAAAAGGAAATGAGAGCCTTTTCTGAACGCTATGCTCAAAAAAATAATTTAACCTTGGCAGATGTTAAGGCTAGGGTTGATGAAATGGATGTCGTTGCTTTTGAAGAAAAAGCTAAACGGTATGTAGCAGAAAAAGATTTCTCGGCCAAAGCTAATGCAGAATTGAGCCTATATAACTTGAAGATGAAGCTCAACCGTCTAGAGTTATTACAATACCAATTGGATTTAGAAATGTTGGCACTTAGTCAAGGCGAACATCAACTGACAGAGCGTTTTTTGAACGCAGAGTACGTCAAGGAATTGGAACTACAAGCGGGCTTATTAGGTCAATCCGTTTTGAGTGTTGGACAGTTAGAAACTATTGTTAAAACTATCTTGAACACACCATTTAAAGGAGCCGTTTGGTCAGATAAGATTTGGGAAAGACAAACCCTGCTAAGAGAGATTGTGGCTCGCATGACAGAAGATTACTTACTCAAAGGCAAAAATCCAACTGGTATGATTCCTAAACTCCAAAAAGAGTTTGAGGTATCTGCTCGTCAAGCTAAACGGTTAGCCGTTACAGAAGGGGCAAGGATAGCCACTGCTGCACAAGCTCAGATGTACAAGGCTAATGGTTATGATGAGTATGAATTTGTTGCAGAACCAAAGGCTTGTCAGTTGTGTAAACCTTTAGATGGTAAAGTTTTCAAAGTGGAGAAAATGATACCAGGAGAAACTGCAGCACCCATGCACCCTTATTGTAGATGTACAACTGTTGCATATTATGCAACAACTGAGAAAGAGTATGAGAGGTTGATAAGAGAGAGTGTAGAGTCTATTCGTAGGAAAACGCTTGAAAAAGATAGGGAGAAGGTGTATAATCAAAATATGACAAGTAGTGGTGCGATTTATGGAGCATGGAATGATAAGAATGACCCGTATAACAAGGAACGTGATAGACATGCTCAAATGTATTATGAACAAGTCAGAAATCGAGATAAAGTAAAAGAAATTACTCGTGTAGCTCATAATAGCAACTTCTCAATTTCAGATATTGATAAGATTTATAATCATGTTTTTATCAAGGAGCATGATTTAGATGAAGGCCGTAAAAGATTTGATGCTAATTATGATATGGCTGAATCTTGGAGAAGATTATCAGAAAATCAAGGTAAAAATATCCAAAAGCATGATATAATTATGTTATATCATGAACTTATGGAACTTGGGTTAATGGCTAAAGGAATGAATTATAATGAAGCTCATGAAAAAACTAATGAAATTTATCACTATCAAAAAGCATGGATTGCTTGGGCTAAGGAAAAAGGAGACTTGTAATGCTTAGATTGATTAAAATTTTTAATTCAAATAGTAAAGGTTATTGGTATATTCCTGAGAACAAAGCACCAGGAATGGTAGAGATTGATGAAAAAACAGGAGAAGTAGTTGTAGCTATTGAATCTACTTATGACACTGAACTTGGCTATCCTTATTTTGCAAATAAAGCTCGAGGAGTGGTTAAGCAAATGTGGGATAGCGGAGAATTGCCAGACGAAAAATTTTTAGCTTGGGGATAAAAAATTATATTATAAAGATAAAATATGAATCAACAATCAAATTTTTAAGCACTTAGAACAATCTGAGTGCTTTTTTGATACTTTTATTATAATTAGTAACGACAGCTGTTCCAGTTGTTGGTCTTTATATCACTAACAAAAATAAAATTAAAGAAGGTGAACATCGCTTAATCGTGATGGAAATGAAATTGGAGCATTTGTCAGGTAAGATTGACCATAATGTCGACCGTTTGGATAACCATGAAGAACAAAATAAGTCCTTGTTAATCTTTGCGGAACAATTACATAGCTTAACAGAAGATGTCAAGGAATTAAACAAAATTCTTCGGGTTTGAATTTAATAAGTTTGGAGCTACAAAATGATTAAAGAACGTTTTCTAAAACCGTTTGCAAGTATAGAGGGTAGGATACAGGCGTCATCTATACTTATACCACCTAATGTTATTTTATCTTTTTTACAATCAGCTAGTGATGAAGAATTAACGAAAATCAGTTATTCAATATTTGTTCTCTTTCCGGATGAGATTAGAACTTTCAAAGATAAAAAATTCGTGGAAGATTATGTAAAAACTTATAAACTACCTCCGAAACGAGATTTAGTATATAAAATAAAAGCAGGAAGATTGGTTGATATGTTAAGAAAAAACAATCAACTGACAGCAAAGCAATTTTTAAGGGAAACTTAACTTAAAATATCTCAGAATTAGTTTGTTCAAAAGCTATTTATATCAGTAATATTTGCTTAGCCACCTTTTTAGATATATATATCTTAGAAAAGCTAAAGTATGTGATATGGATTTCTGGGAGCATGATTTAGATGAAGGCCATAAACGATTTGATCCTAATTATGATATGACTGAATCTTGGATAAGATTATCAGAAAATCAAGGTAAAAATATCCAAAAGCATGATATAATTATGTTACATCATGAGTTACTGGAGTATCGCTTGATGAAACAAGGATTATCTTATAGTGAAGCCCATAAAGAAACAGATAAAAAGTATAATTATTATGAGGCATTAAAACAGTGGCAAATTGAAAGAGGTGATTTGTAATGATAAAACTGGAAAGAATAAAAAATTCAGGAAGTTCAGGCTATTTTTATCATCCTGAGAATACAGATGATGTAGGAATGATCGAAATCAAGGGTGATGAAGTTTTTATTGCTGTTCAGTCTAATCGTGACAAAGAGCTAGGAGTTCCTTACTATGCTAACAAGGCAAGAGCTGAAGTTTTACGTTTACTAAAGGCTGGAAATCTAGTTGATACTAAAATTTTAGCGTGGTATTAATTTATTGTTTGATCTTAATCGGAGAAGTCGTCGTAGAAATACGGGGACTTTTTTGTGGATATAATTTGCTAAAATGAAAGGATATACGATGAACCAAAGGATAAAGAGAGAATAGTTATGTATGGCAAAACTTGAAAATAAAGTAGCACAGTTGACAGTTGAAAATAAGGCGTTAAGGGGATTTTATCCTTGAGAAAGGGACAGAAGAAGTCCTTATTTAGTCGGAGATAAGCTAACTGTATGAAATTCCATACGGTTTTGTGTTTGCCCAAACTGTGCTGATGGAGTTAAAAGCTGTATGAGTGTTATGAACTTAGGCGATTTTATTAGTCAATCTGTTAAAAAACTAAGTGGTAGTTTGCTTATTTGAACTTGAGTAGTATAATAAAGATAAAGAAGCGAGGTGAAGGGAAATGGGCGAACTGGAACTATTAGCTCAAGATTTAAGACAGGTAGAGGCTAAGCTTTTGCGTGCTTGGTTGTGGCTATTGTTGTGGGTAGTTCTTTTGCTTACGACGATAATCTTTGCTTTTATATATATGGCAAATGAAAAGGTTTCAGTAGGATTATGGAGAGTGATTACTTGGATATTTCTTTTGCCAGCTCTTGCAGACCCTGTCTTTTATTGTGTACTGGCTTGTATGAATTTAGGGATATTTTGTCAGATGCAGTGGGAAAATATAGAGAAATATGAGCATGAGTGTTCCAGGGCAGAGTTATATTTAGACAGTGCAATCAAGTCAACTCAAGGACATTAACTAATAAAATAATAAAATGATATTGTCTAAGGATAGTGTCGTTTTTTATTTAGAAAAGGATTTAAGATGTCAACACCCTTAGGACGTTAAACCATAATATAACGCAATTCCAAATGTGGTAAACGAAGATGGTAGGGATTTTCAAATGTTTCTAGGATAAGAAAATTTTGAATGCCCTTGTCACGATGTAGTTGCTTGAGTCGTTGATCAATCTGATCCTGATGGATATGTTCGGCATGGATATGTTTTTGGTTAAGGCAAATACTAAGACGCTCTGGCTGGCTCAAACATTCTTTAACCTTGATAGCTAAATATTGCTGCCAAGTCTCATTTTGATAAGTGTAGTAACAGCCAAGACGATTGTCGTATTGGAGGCCTTGCTCTTCTAATTTGAGTAAGGCTTGGCGAGCCTGTTGGTGGTAGTTAGCCGATAGGATTTTTCCTTGAAAATCAAAAAGCAGAAAGTCGTCATTTTGATCTTGCAAATGGGACTTATGGGTCTTGTCAAGTTGGTCAGATAGTAGGAGTTGATCATGAAGATTTTGCAGATAGGCCTTGTCTTTGTCAACCTGTTTTTCGATTTGTGTAATTTTCTCCCTAGCTTCTTGAATAATTTTACTCATGTCAATGGTATCTGCGTCAAGAATATAATTGTTAAAATCCTTGAGTGGCAAGCCATAATCTGCACACATTTTAATCAAGGCAACATAAGGAATATGAGAATGCGAATAGTAGCGGTAACCATTGTCTTGGTTAATATGACTAGGCGATAGAATACCGATTTTTTCATAGTAGCGTAGGGCTTTGACATGAATGCCTGAAAATTTACTTAACTGACCAATGGTTAAAAAATGTTGAAAATCTGCCATAAAACGCTTGACCTTCCCTTTACAGTATAGTTTATAATAAGAGTATAACAAATCAAGAAAGCTTTTCCAAGCTATTCGATTAAAGGAGAATTTTTATGAGTGAGAAAAAACATAATAAGAACTGCCAACATAGCCATAGCAAGCTAAAAGTATCGCCAATGGTCTTGTTTTTCGTTGGTATTGGCATTTTTATTCTAGGCTTAGTCTTACCTGTTAGTGATACGGTTAAGGCGATTTTCTCAACAGTTGCCATGTTGGTGTCAGGCTACCATGTTATGTGGGAGGGGATTGAAGATACCATTCAAAAAACTAAGGAAAAAGGAAAATTCACTCCAAATACACATATTTTGATGACCCTAGCAGCCATTGGAGCGGTTTTACTGGGTGAAGCGACCGAATCAGCACTGTTGATTTTTATCTTTGCGGGAGCTCATTTTCTTGAAGAATATGTGGAAGGACGCAGCCAACGTGAAATCACTAAACTGCTACAATTAAATCCAACTGAAGCCCGCCGTCTATCTGGTGATGGTAATGTGGAGGTTGTGCCGGTGGATCAATTGGCAATCGGAGATCGTGTTCAGGTGTTGAATGGTGGTCAAGTGCCAACAGATGGTGTCATCATTGAAGGAACGACAAGCATTGATGAATCAACTATCAATGGTGAGTCAATTCCACGTGAAAAAACAGTGGGTGATACGGTATTTGGTTCAACCATAAATGGTAACAGCACCTTTGTCATGGAAGTGACCAAGGATAGTTCAGACACGGTCTTTTCTCGTATTTTGCAACTGGTAGAGGCTTCTCAAAGTAATCTATCTCCAACGGCAAGTCGTATTCGAGCTTTTGAACCAGTTTATGTGAATATTGTTCTTTTGGTGTTTCTTGCCTTGATGTTTGTTGGGCCACTAGTCTTTAACTGGACCTTGGCTAAGACTTTCTCAATCGGTTTGACCTTTATGGTGTCAGCGTCGCCATGTGCTTTGGCTGTTTCTGCAGTGCCAGCGACCCTAGCAGGCATTTCTAATCTAGCACGTCAAGGGGTCTTGTTTAAGGGTGGGGCTTATCTGTCTAACCTTAGTGACTTGAAAGCAATTGCTTTTGATAAAACAGGTACTTTGACAGAAGGAAAACCAAAGGTGGTTGACTATCGCTTTGAGCAAGATGTGGTGAGTAATGACGAATTACAGGCTATCTTGGTTGGTATGGAGCAGCAATCCAACCATCCTCTCGCGACGGCTATTGTGAATTATTTTATGCCTAATCTAGTGGTAGGTGTGCCAAGTCTGGAGATTGAAACTCGTCTTGGAGAAGGGATTATCGCAGATTATCAAGGACATCGTTATCGCATTGCCAAGCCAAGTTCATTTGAAACAATTTCTCAAACTTGGTTGACGGTTAAAGAGGAAGAAGAGAGTCAAGGACGCACGGTTGTTATGGTGGCTATTGATAATCAAGTCGTTGGATTTATTGCAATTCAAGATGTGCCTCAAGAAAGTGCCTTGACAGCCATTGATTATTTCAATAAAGCTGGCGTGAGAACGGTAATGATTACAGGTGATGCTAAACTGACTGGTGAAGCAATTGGACGTCAGTTGGGGATCGCAGACATCGCTGCTAATGTCATGCCTGAGCAAAAGGCTGAGATTATCAAAACTCAACAAGCCAACTATGGTTTGACGGCTATGTTGGGTGACGGAGTAAATGATGCACCGGCCTTAGTAACGGCGGATATTGGGATTGCCATGGGAGAAGGGACAGATGTGGCGATTGAAACAGCAGATGTTGTTTTGATGAAAAATGATTTGTTGAAACTGATGGAAGCCCACCAAGTATCGAAACGTTTAAAAAACGTTATTTTACAAAACATTGTCTTTTCAATGCTCGTTGTCTTTCTACTTATTAGCTTAACTTTCTTTGGTAATCTCTCAGTGGTGGCCAGTGTGACACTACATGAAGGGTCAACCTTACTTGTATTACTAAATAGCTTACGTCTATTACTCAGACGAAATTAAGCCTTAAACTGACCACTTGTTTAGTTGGTCAGTTTTTGATTATTTGAGAGGTTATATGGTGACTTTTATTGTAAACACTATGATTTTTATGAAAAATATGCTATAATAAACAGTAAAACTATCAGGAAAAAAGGTTGTTCAGATGACAGAAGAAAAGAAACAAATGGCAGATCTCGCCAAGGAATATGATGCCAGTCAGATTCAGGTCTTGGATGGCTTAGAGGCTGTTCGTGTTCGCCCAGGAATGTATATTGGCTCAACGTCTAAAGAGGGTTTGCACCATCTTGTTTGGGAGATTGTTGACAACTCGATCGATGAGGCCTTGGCAGGTTTTGCTAGTGAAATCGAAGTAATTATCGAGAGCGATAATTCGATTACTGTAATTGACGATGGCCGTGGAATTCCTGTCGATATTCAAGAAAAAACAGGACGTCCTGCAGTAGAAACGGTTTTTACGGTCTTGCATGCCGGAGGAAAATTTGGTGGTGGTGGTTACAAGGTTTCTGGTGGTCTGCATGGAGTAGGTTCTTCAGTTGTTAATGCCCTGTCAACCCAACTAGATGTTAAAGTCTATAAGGATGGCAAGGTTTATTTCCAGGAATACCGTCGTGGGCAAGTTGTTGCTGATTTAGCTGTGATTGGTCAGACAGACCGTACAGGAACAACCGTTCATTTTACGCCAGATCCAGAGATTTTCAAAGAAACAACGGAATATGATTTTGATAAGTTAGCTAAGCGTGTGCAAGAGTTGGCCTTTCTTAATCGTGGTTTGAGGATTTCTATTGCAGATAAGCGTTCCGGTAAGGAACAAGTGAAACCATTTCACTATGAGGGTGGTATTGTTAGCTATGTTGACTATATCAATTCCAATAAAGATACTATTTTTGAATCTCCGATTTATACAGATGGTGAGCTAGAGGGAATTTCGGTCGAAGTGGCAATGCAATACACCACCAGTTACCATGAAACTGTGATTAGTTTTGCCAATAACATTCACACCCATGAAGGTGGAACTCATGAACAAGGTTTTCGGACGGCTCTGACGCGTGTCATCAATGATTACGCGAAAAAAAATAAGATTTTAAAAGAAAATGACGATAATCTAACAGGAGAGGACGTGCGTGAAGGTTTGACGGCTGTTATTTCTGTCAAACATCCAAATCCCCAGTTTGAAGGGCAAACCAAGACGAAACTAGGCAATTCAGAAGTGGTCAAGATTACCAATCGTTTGTTTAGTGATGCCTTTAGTCGCTTTTTATTAGAAAATCCACAAATTGCTAAAAAGATTGTCGAAAAAGGTATTTTAGCGAGTAAAGCTCGGATTGCAGCTAAGCGCGCGCGTGAAGTGACCCGAAAGAAATCTGGTTTAGAAATTTCCAATCTACCTGGTAAATTGGCAGATTGTTCATCAAATGACCCAAGTCAAAACGAATTGTTCATTGTTGAGGGGGATTCGGCAGGTGGCTCAGCCAAGTCTGGCCGTAATCGTGAATTTCAAGCGATTTTGCCTATTCGTGGTAAGATTTTGAATGTCGAAAAAGCTACCATGGATAAAATTCTAGCTAACGAGGAAATCAGAAGTCTATTTACTGCTATGGGAACTGGTTTTGGTGCTGATTTTGATGTGGCTAAGGCCCGTTATCAAAAATTAGTCATCATGACCGATGCCGATGTTGATGGTGCCCATATTCGTACCTTATTGTTGACCTTGATTTATCGTTTTATGCGACCAATCTTGGAAGCAGGTTATGTGTATATCGCCCAGCCACCAATTTATGGAGTGAAGGTCGGTAGTGAGATTAAGGCCTATATTCAACCTGGTGCCAATCAAGAACAAGATCTGAAAGAGGCTTTAGACCAATATAGTCAAGGCCGTTCAAAACCGACTGTTCAACGTTATAAAGGTCTGGGAGAAATGGACGATCATCAGCTTTGGGAAACCACGATGGATCCTGAAAGACGTTTGATGGCGAGAGTTTCAGTAGATGATGCAGCAGAGGCTGATCGCATTTTTGATATGTTGATGGGGGACAAGGTTGAACCACGTCGTGAATTTATCGAAGAAAATGCGGTTTATAGTACCTTGGATATCTAGTTCGGCTTATTTTGAAAATCAGACTCAAGTGTGTTATAATGGGCTTATTGTCGTCTGATGAGTGAAAAACAAATATTTAAGGAGATAGGGAATGTCTAGCGGAATCATTTTGCTAATGGTAGCTATAGTGCTAGTTGTCATTATTGTTTACCTAATTAGCGTTATTATTCGAAAGCGTAATGACTCGCTGATTGCAAAATTAGAAGAAAGAAAACAGACCCTTTTTTCATTGCCAGTCAATGAAGAAATACAAGCGGTCAAGCAGTTAAATTTAGTTGGTCAAAGTCAGGCTAATTTTAAGGAATGGGAACAAAAATGGTTAGATTTGTCCGAAAATTCCTTGGCGACAGTGGATGCCAGCGCCCTTCAGGCTGAAAAGTTTAATGATAGTTTTAACTTTATTCGAGCCAAAAATGAAATCACAAGAATTGAGAGTCAGCTAGATTTGGTTGAAGAAGACATCACTGCCATTCGTGATGGTTTGACTGTTCTTTGTGAACAAGAAGAAAAAAACAGTGCGCGTGTGACACATGCTCTTGATTTATATGAAAATCTACAAGAATCTATTAAGGAAAATTCAGACAATTTTGGGTCAACCATGCCTGAAATCCAAAAGCAATTAAGCAATATTGAAGCAGAATTTTCACAATTTGTTACCTTGAATTCATCAGGGGATCCTTTGGAAGCCTCAGTCATTCTTGATCGAGCAGAAGAACACACGATTGCTTTGGGTCAAATTACAGAACAAATTCCAGCTATTGTTGCTAAGTTAGAAGATGACTTCCTTGATCAGTTAGATGATTTGGAAAATGGTTATGGTCGTCTTTTGGAAGAAAATTATCATTTTGCTGAAAAAGACATTGAAAGCCAGTTCCGTCAAATTCGTGAAGCCATTAGGAGTAACGCATCTGAATTGGTGACCTTGGATTTGAACCGTGCTCGTTCAGAAAACGAGGAGATTCAAACCAAGATTGATAGTCTTTATGATACCTTTGAAAAGGAAATTCAAGCACAGAAGCAAGTGAGTAAGGACATCAAGGTTATTCCAGATTATCTAGCTCATGTAAAAGGAAATAACGAGAAATTAGAAACAGAATTGGCTCGCTTATCTCGGAAATACATTTTGAATGACAATCATAGTGCGAGAATTCGTAACTTTGCTACGGATGTGACGAAGATTGACGAGGCAATTAAACCGACAATGGATAATTTTGAAGAGCAGGAATTACCTTTTTCCGATTTACAAGTCTTGTTGAGTCGCAGCATGAAAACCTTGTCTGATGTTGAGGCAGAACAACTAGAGGTTTTTGAGGATTTGAGAAAAATTGAGCAGACAGAAAAAGAAGCGCGTCAAGGCGTTGATATGTATGTTAATAGATTGCATACAATTAAACGTTATATGGAAAAACGTAATCTTCCAGGTATCCCTCAAGATTTCCTAAGTGTCTTTTTTACAACTAGTTCACAGCTTGAAGCTTTGATGGAAGAGCTTAGCCGAGGTAGAATGGATATTCAAACCATTGGTCGCTTACTGGATGTTGCCAAATCTGCCATGTTTAATTTGGAAGAAACAGCCTATCAAGTAGTCCAACAGGCTACCTTGACTGAGCAGTTGTTGCAGTATTCAAATCGCTACCGTAGCTTTGAACCAAGTGTTCAAAATAGCTTTGAGCATGCCTTGAAATTGTTTGAGGTTGATTATGCCTACCAAGAAGCCTTTGAAGAAATTTCTTATGCTTTGGAACTGGTTGAACCAGGAGTTACCGATCGTTTTGTTTCATCTTATGAAAAAACACGGGAAACAATTACTTTCTAAAAGAAAAGGTTAAATCAACGATTTAACCTTTTTTTGATAGGTGTTGAAGTTGCAGGATGATTTGGAAAAATGTATAATAACAATATGAAAACGTTACAGGTAAGTAAACAGGCCGCTCAAAAACTGAAACAAGGCAAGCAACTCTTGTTGGAGCAAGATTTCCTTGGTTTTTCTGCTGATGAAGGATTAGTCAGTCTTTGTGATTCAGCAAACCAATTCTTAGGAACGGCTTATCTAGCCAAGCAAAACAAGGGAGTGGGTTGGTTCTTATCAAAACAGGTGGTTAATCTGGATAAGGCTTATTTTTTGGAATTGTTTGAACAGGCAAAACTCAAACGCCAATCTTACCTTGCGTCAGAGTTAACAACAGCCTATCGCCTTTTTAATCAAGATGGGGATGGATTTGGTGGTCTAACCATTGATTGTTATGGCGACTATGCTTTGTTTTCATGGTATAATGATTTTGTCTATACCTTGGCTCCAGTAGTTGTTGAGGCTTTTAGAGCAGTTTTTCCTAACTTACTAGGTGGTTATGAAAAAATTCGATTTCAAGGTTTGAACTATGAGTCTGCCCACCTGTATGGACAGGAAGCACCTGATGTTTTTCATGTGTTAGAAAATGGTGTTCGTTATCAAGTTTTTCTGAACGATGGCTTGATGACAGGAATCTTTTTGGATCAGCATGAGGTCAGAGGCAGTCTGGTAGATGGGTTAGCAGCAGGCAAAACCTTATTGAACATGTTTTCCTATACAGCAGCTTTTTCAGTAGCTGCAGCTATGGGCGGTGCTAGTTCCACAACGTCAGTTGATTTGGCCAAGCGTTCTCGTGATTTATCCATTGCTCATTTTGTTGCCAATCACTTGGACACTAAACATCATCAGTTTGTTGTTATGGATGTCTTTGATTATTTTCGCTATGCCAAGCGAAAAGGTTTGACTTTTGATGTGATTGTGCTTGATCCACCGAGTTTTGCTCGTAACAAAAAAAGAACCTTTTCAGTCGCCAAAGATTACTATCGCTTGATTGCCGATTCTTTGCCCTTACTAAACAAAGGTGGCTTGATTATTGCATCAACGAATGCCAGTAATGTGTCAGTTGAGCAATTTAGAAAACAATTAGATAAGGGATTAGTAGGTGTAAACCATCAGTATCTGGCTCTCCAGCAACTACCGGCTGATTTTAGGGTCAATTCAGCTGATTCCTCTAGTAATTATCTTAAAGTATTTACAATACAAGTTAATCAATAAAAAATAAAGGAGACGATATGTCAGTTAATGTTTATGATTTAGCCAATGAGTTGGAACGTGGTATCCGTAGCTTGCCAGAATATCAAGATGTCGCTAAAGCTAAGGAAGAAATTGCCAAAGATAGTCAAGCAAAAGCTCTTTGGGATGAGTTTACTCAAGTGCAAGATCGTGTGCAAGGTTTATTACAGTCTGGTCAAATGCCATCGCAAGAAGATCAAGAAACCATGCAGGCTCTTGGACAAAAAATTGAAGGAAATGCTACTTTGAAAGTTTATTTTGATGCCCAACAACGTCTATCTGTTTACATGACTGATATTGAGCGTATCATTTTTAAACCACTTCATGATCTTGTGAAATAAAAAAACAGGGAGGAGTTATCCTTCCTGATTTTTAGTGTTCTAAAGAGAGCATTTGAGTAGGCTTGTCCTAACTTTTTAGTCATAGTAGATTTTTGAGATTTTATAGTCTTTATGATAAGGTAAAATAAAAAGAAATAAGGAGAAAGAAATGGAAACAGCTTATGATTATATCGTCATTGGTGCTGGCAGTGGTGGTATCGCTTCAGCTAATCGTGCAGCCATGTACGGAGCTAAGGTGCTTTTGATTGAAGCTAATGATTTGGGAGGAACGTGTGTAAACCGTGGCTGTGTCCCTAAAAAAGTCATGTGGTATGGGGCACAGGTGGCAGATGTATTATACCGTTATGCGTCTTCTTATGGTTTTAGTGGGGAAAATATTGATTTTGATTTTAAGCAGTTGAAAGCCAATCGTCAAGCCTATATTGATCGGATTCATCAGTCTTATGAAAATGGTCTGAATCACAATGGTGTGACTTATCTGCAAGGTTATGCCAAATTTGTAGATGCTAAACGTGTACAGGTTGGTGAAAAAATTTATACGGCGCCCCATATCTTGATTGCAACAGGCGGTCATGCTCTGCTGCCTGATATTCCAGGTGCTGAGTATGGGATGACTTCCGATGGATTTTTTGAATTGGATCAATTACCAAAACGTGTGGCAGTTGTGGGGGCTGGTTATATTGGCGTTGAAGTGGCTGGTGTCCTTCATGCCTTGGGCAGTAAAACTCATCTTTTTGTCAGACAAGATCGACCCTTACGTTCATTTGATAAGGATATTGTTGCTCAATTAGTTGATTTAATGGTTGAAGATGGGCCTACTCTGCATACTTTTGCTGAATCAAAGCAGGTTGATAAAGCAAGTGATGGTAGTTTGACGCTTCATTTGGCTGATGGACGTAAAGAAACGGTGGATGCGGTTATTTGGGCAATTGGTCGTGGTCCTAATACAGCCAATCTTGGTTTGGATAAAACAGGTCTTGTCCTTGATGAGAAAGGCTATATTCAGGTTGATGCTTATGAAAATACAGCAGTCGCAGGTCTTTATGCCCTAGGAGATGTGACCGGTAAATTGGAATTGACCCCAGTTGCCGTTGCGGCAGGTCGCCGTCTGTCTGAGCGTTTGTTCAACCATAAACCAGATGAAAAAATGGACTATGACAATGTGCCAACGGTTATTTTCAGCCACCCAGCTATTGGTTCGGTTGGCTTATCAGAAGAAGCAGCCATTGAAAAATATGGAAAAGACGACATCAAGGTTTACCGTTCTCGCTTTACGTCTATGTACACGGCTGTAACGGATCATCGTCAAGCTTGCTTGATGAAATTGATTTGTCAAGGTCCTAATGAACGGGTGATTGGTCTGCATGGAATTGGCTACGGAGTTGATGAGATGATTCAAGGCTTTGCTGTTGCGATTAAAATGGGAGCTACCAAAGCTGATTTTGATCAGACCGTTGCGATTCACCCAACTGGTTCTGAAGAATTTGTCACTATGAGATAAGAAAAAAGACTTGCCAATAAAAATGGTAAGTCTTTTATTGCTCTGGGGTGTCTGCTTGACTAAGACTAGGTTCTGTCTGACTAGCTGCTGGCAGTGTTTCAACTGCTGATGTAGGTACGGTTTCAGAAATATCACTTGATACTGAGGTATTTTCTAGATTTTCAGTTGATGTGGTTGCTTGATTGTTATTTGGGATAACTTGACTATTGTAGTCAGTATTGTCTGGATTAGATTGGATAACAGTAGTTGTGGTCTGTTCGGTTTCAGGTTTTGTTTTATTGGCGTTTAGGGCATTATTGATGGTAATTGAAGCAACGATGATACTCAAGACACTACCGATTAAAGCTAGCGTTTTTTGTAAGGCAGTAAAGCCAGTCTTGATATGCTTGGTAGGCTCTATGGTTTTAGCATGACGTTGTTTTTCTTTTCGTGAATACTGTGTAGTCATAATTAGCTCCTTTTCTTACTGTTATTATATGATTTTCTGATGAAAAATGCCATTAAAAGCCTAAGTTATCGGTTGTTTTTCTGGGTTGTCACACAGTTTTTTGATATAATGAAATGATGAAAAAAATAATTGATATTAGGATAGGTTTGGCACTTGTGTTTACCTTTTTACTGCTGGTTTATGCGGCAGTATTGCCCAGTGCTAGTCCTCAAAAATCAGCCAATCAAGATGTCACTCAGCAATCTCAAAAGGAAAAAGAAATCGAGCATTTGCTCAAAAAGATGAGCCTAGAAGAAAAGGTTGGTCAGCTCTTTTTTGCTCGAGTGCCTGTCTATAATGCCCTGGAAGACTTGGAAACTTATGGTTTGGGTGGTTATATGCTTTTTGCTCGTGATTATGAGGGGTTGGACTTGGACGGAGTCAAGGCTCTGACCAATCGTTTTCAAGAGGCAAGTAAGATTCCCTTATTGGTGGGGTCTGATGAGGAAGGGGGGGCAGTGACTAGGATTTCTGCTATTTTGGATACTCCCTTTCAATCTCCAATGAGCCTTTATCAACAAGGTGGTCTACCAATGGTTTTAGAAGATAGTCAAGAAAAGGCTAACTTGTTGAAGTCAGTTGGGATTATGACAGGCTTTTATCCTGTGGCAGATATTGCACAATATAGTGATTCCTTTATCTATTATCGTACCTTGGGGGCTGATTTGTCGAAAACAAGGACTTATATCAGGCAACTAGTTGAGCAAATGAAAAAGGATAAGTTTGGTTCAATGCTGAAACATTTTCCAGGTTATGGGGACAATGGTGATAGCCATACCAGTATGATTTGGGACAATCGCAGTCTGGCAGAGCTTAAATCCTATGATTTGACAGTGTTTGCTGCTGGTATCAAGGCAGGGGCAGACAGTGTTTTGGTAACCCATAATATCTTAACTCAGATTGATGAGGTACCAGCTTCCATTTCACCAAAAATCAATCAACTACTAAGGAGAGATTTAGGCTTTGATGGGGTTGTAATTACCGATGATTTTGATATGGCAGGCCTGGCTGATTTTATCAGTCAAGAAGAAGCAGCCTATCAAGCTCTTTTGGCAGGTAATGACATGATCATGAGTTCGGCTTATCAAAGTCAGATTCCCTATGTTTTGGAAAAAATTGAACAGGGAGAATTGACAGAAAAACGAATTGATGACTCGGTCAAGCGAGTGCTGGCTTGGAAATATGATTTGGGATTATTGACTAAGTCATCCAAGATAAACTAAGTTGAGCCTCAGTCTATCTTGTGGTAGAATGGTAGGTATTGAAATTAAAAAGGTGAATTATGATTTATTTTGATAATGCAGCAACAACAAGCCCAGATCCAGAGGTGCTGACAACCTATCATGAAGTTGCGTCAAAGTTAATAGGCAATCCGTCTAGCCTACATCGTTTGGGAGAAGAAGCAACAAGATTACTAGAAGCTAGCCGTCAGCAGGTGGCTAGTCTTTTAGGCAAATCAAGTGAGGAAATCATCTTCACTTCTGGTGGTACAGAGAGTGATAACTGGGCGATTAAGGGCTTGGCTTTTGAAAAGGCAAGATACGGCAAGCACATCTTGGTATCAGACATTGAACATCCTGCTGTTAAGGAGTCAGCTAAGTGGCTGATAGGACAGGGCTTTGAAGTTGATTTTATTCCTGTTAATCGAACAGGTTTTGTGAAGGTAGAAGCCCTTGAGCAAATGCTCCGACCAGATACAATTCTCGTGTCCGTCATGGCTGTTAATAATGAAATTGGTAGTATTCAGCCGATTCAAGCGATTAGTGAGCTACTAGCTGATCGACCGACTATCGCTTTTCATGTCGATGCGGTTCAGGCCTTGGGAAAATTACCAGTGACTAGTTTTTTGACAGAACGTGTAGATTTTGCGTCATTTTCTAGCCATAAGTTCCACGGGGTCAGAGGTGTAGGCTTTTTATATCAGAAAAAAGGTAAAAAATTAACCCCGCTATTGACTGGTGGCGGTCAAGAAAACAATCAACGTTCAACCACTGAAAATGTGGCAGGTATTGCTGCGACAGCCAAGGCCTTGCGTCTAGCCATGAACCGTTTGACAGACTTTGAAAAGGTTGTTGGTTTACGAAATCACCTGTTAGAACGCCTAGCAGCATTTGAAGATGTTCAGATTTTTTCAGGTATCAAAGATTTTGCCTCGCATATCTTGACCTTTGGCTTGAAAGGACTGCGTGGAGAAGTCTTGGTTCATGCTTTTGAAGAACGAGAAATTTATGTTTCTACAACCAGTGCTTGTTCCTCAAAAGCGGGTAAACCAGCAGGAACACTGATTGCTATGGGGATTCCACAATCAGAAGCAGAAACTGCTATTCGTATCAGCCTTGATTATGATACGACAACAGAAGAAGTTGAGCAGTTTTTGACAGCTTTTAGCGATATTTATCAGCAGACAAGAAAGGTAAGAAACTAATGCAATACGCTGAAATTATGGTACGTTATGGTGAATTATCCACCAAGGGTAAAAACCGTATGCGCTTTATTAACCAATTAAGACGTAATATCCAACATGTCCTAAGTTGTTATCCTGATATTAGCATTAGGGCAACACGAGATCGGACCCACATCTATCTTAATGGAACAGATTATCAACTGGTGGCTCAAGATTTAACCAAAATTTTTGGTATTCAAGCTTTCTCTCCGGTTTATAAGGTTGAAAAAGACCTTGTTGTTTTGAAAAAAACTGTGCAAACTATTATGCAGGACCTGTATCATGAGGGATTAACCTTCAAGATTTCAACCAAGCGAAGTGATCACAGTTTTGAATTAGATAGTCGTGATCTTAATCAACTTTTAGGAGCTGCAGTTTTTGAAGTTTTGCCAAAAATTCAAGCTCAGATGAAGACTCCTGATGTCAATCTTAAAGTTGAAATTCGTGACGATGCAGCTTATCTTTCTCACGAAGAAATTAAAGGGGCAGGGGGACTTCCTGTGGGGACGTCTGGTCGTGGCATGCTGATGTTATCAGGTGGCATCGATTCACCGGTAGCGGGCTATTTAGCTCTTAAACGTGGTGTAGCAATTGAAGCGGTACATTTTGCTAGCCCTCCTTATACTAGTCCAGGAGCCTTGAAAAAATCTCAAGATTTGACACGTCAATTAACTAAATTTGGTGGTAATATTCAGTTTATCGAGGTACCGTTTACCGAAATTCAAGAAGAAATTAAGGAAAAAACACCAGAAGCCTATCTGATGACCTTGACTCGTCGCTTTATGATGCGAATTACTGATGCTATTCGTGAAGCACGTCAAGGCATGGTTATTATCAATGGTGAAAGTCTTGGTCAGGTTGCTAGTCAAACCTTGGAAAGCATGCAAGCCATCAATGCGGTAACCAACACCCCAGTCATTCGTCCAGTGGTCACCATGGATAAATTGGAAATTATTGAGTTGGCTCAAGCCATTGATACGTTTGAGATTTCGATTCAACCCTTTGAAGATTGTTGTACGATTTTTGCTCCAGATCGTCCTAAAACCAATCCCAAACTGAAAAATGTCGAGCAGTATGAGGCACGTTTAGACGTAGAAGGCTTGGTTGCTCGAGCTGTGGCAGGAATTAAGGTGACGGAAATCACACCTCAAATTGAGCAAGATCAAGTGACAGATTTGATTGATCAATTGTTATAAGATGAAAACTAGACAAGTTCTAGTTTTTTTTTGCTTAAAATGTTGTGAAAAAAGACACAAAATTCTCTTTTTTTGTTATAATGAAAACATGGATATCTGGACATCTTTGGCTAAATTTTCTTTGATTGAAACACAACGATTGATTTTACGACCCTTTACCTTTGCAGATTCACAGGCTTTTTTCGCTATTAGTGGTCAAAAAGAGCCTTTGCCGTTTATTTTTCCTGCTCCCCTAACACAAAAAGAGAGTGATTACCTTTTGGTGCATGATTTTTTGAGACATCCTTTGGGGATTTGGGCGATTGAAGACAAACAAAACAATCAGTTACTTGGTTCAATCCGCTTAGAAAAAATCAATCCAGAAGAAAAACGAGCAGAAGTGGGCTATTTTATTGATAGAAAGGTTTGGGGGCAAGGTTATGCAACCGAAGCCTTAAAAACCTTGGTTTTTCTTGCCTTTCAAGAATTTTTGCTGACAGAATTGATCATCATCACCCATGCTGAAAATGTGGCCAGTCAACATGTGGCTCAAAAGGCAGGTTTTCGCTATCTGAAACAATTCAAGGGGAGTGATCGTTACAACCGCCAAATCAAGTCCTATAAGCTCTTTATCATGACAAAGGGAGATTACTATTATGAGTAAGCATCAAGAGATTTTAGATTATTTGACGCAGCTAGAAGTAGGCAAACGCATTAGTGTCAGAGGGATTGCCAATCGTTTACAAGTGAGTGAGGGCACAGCTTACCGTGCCATTAAGGAGGCTGAAAATCGTGGTTTGGTAGAGACCCATCATCGTAGTGGCACCGTGAGAATTGATCGTCAAGCCAAGTTTTTCCCTAGTCAATTACGGTTTGCAGATGTGGTGGCGATTACAGGAGCGGAAGTGGTTGCTGGTCAGGCAGGTTTATCAGGACGTTTTAATCAGTTTTTAATTGGTGCCATGACAACTGAGGGGTTAAATAAATATTTGAAACCTGGTAATTTAGTCATTGTTGGTGATCGTGAGGACATTCAAAGTTTGGTCTTAGAGAGTGGCAATGCCCTTTTAGTAACGGGGGGCTATTCTATTTCCGAAAAAATGAAAGCGCTATCCAATTCTTTGGGTTTACCCCTTTTGGTTAGTTCACATGATACATTTACCCTAGCTAGTTTGATTAACCAAGCCTTTATTAAGCAAAATCTTCTCATGAAAACTTGCCATGTCGCTGATATTTATCAAAGTAAGAAAACTTACGGCTATTTACATGAAACAGACCGCATCACTGATTATTTTCAGTTGCAAAAGACGACTAAACGTGTGCGATTTCCAGTGGTTAACCAAGAGGGAAATTTGGTTGGGGTGGTGAGCTTGCGTGATGTGATGGCCTCCCCTCAAGAAGCGTTCTTAAAAACAGTAATGACGAAATACCCTGTTTGTGTAGAACTGGAAGATAGTTTAGCTAGTATTGGGCAGTTAATGGTGGCAGAAGACTTCGCTTTTTTACCTGTCGTTGATGATAAGGGGTTGTTGTTAGGCTTGGTTACTAGAAAACAAGTGATGGATAGTTTAGACTGGACTGGCTCAGTGCCCTTCGTTTCCTCTCATTCTGTTGTTGACTTTCCATGGTTGCAAGAAAAAGATGGTTTTTCCCTTTTTGACTCAGTAAGAGAGTGGTCGAAAGCTACTTTACTGCTTGCGGTTAATGACTTAGCTGAGAAAATTATGGAAGATGCCGGAAAAAAACATATCATTATTGAGCAAATGATGATATACTGGTTAGAAGAGATGAAACAAGGCAGCAAACTTTTCATTCAGCCTCATCTTAGTATGGCAACAAGGCAAGATATCATTGAATTGTCTATCTTTATTGATGAGACATTAGTTGCCAAAGCCATGATAACCAGTAAAGTAACTTAGAGGAGTTTATTTTAGATGATTACCATTAAATCAGCTCGTGAAATTGAAGCTATGGAACGTGCCAGCAAGGTTTTGACAGGCATTCATATCGCCTTGCGTCAGCTCATCAAACCAGGCTTGGATATGTGGGCTATTGAAGAATTTGTTCGTAAACGTTGTAAGGAAGAAAATGTTCTACCTTTGCAAATTGGAGTAGAAGGAAGTCTGATGGACTACCCTTATGCCACTTGTTGTGGTCTAAACGATGAAGTGGCACATGCCTTTCCACGTCACTATATCTTAAAAGAGGGAGATTTGCTCAAGGTGGACATGGTCTTGAGTGAGCCTTTGGACAAGAGCGTTTTAGATGTTTCTAAACTTGATTTTGATAATGTTGCCTTGATGAAACAACATACCCAGTCTTATACAGGTGGCTTGGCAGATTCTTGTTGGGCTTATGCAGTAGGTCAAGTCTCTGAACAGGTAAAAGACTTGATGGAAGTGACGCGTGAATGCCTGTATCGAGGGATTGAACAAGCACAGGTTGGTAACCGTTTGGGAGATATTGGTGCAGCCATTCAAGACTATGCTGAAAGTCGTGGCTATGGTGTTGTCCGCGATTTGGTTGGTCATGGCGTTGGCCCAACCATGCATGAAGATCCCTTAGTTCCCCATTATGGTGTAGCAGGTCGTGGTTTACGTTTGCGTGAAGGCATGGTTTTAACCATTGAACCTATGATTAACACAGGGACTTGGGAAATTGATACAGATTTGAAAACGGGTTGGGCTCATAAGACCTTAGATGGTGGCTTATCTTGTCAATATGAACATCAATTTGTCATTACTAAAGATGGTCCAAAAATTTTAACCAGTCAGGGTCAAGAAAAAACCTACTAGACTATCGATGAAAACAGTATTGAATAAAATTAAAGGCTACCTTTCTTGGCAGCCTTTACAGGTTTTTATAGCCAATTATCAAAGTGCCGAAATGGAGCTGTCTAGTGTGGCAGTTGCCTATTATCTTATGCTGACCGTCTTTCCACTGTTGATTATCGTAGCCAACATTTTTTCCTACCTACCAATCAATCTAACTGATTTATTGGTCTTGATGGAGGAAAATCTTCCAGAGCAAATTTATCAAATGACCAAGGGTTTGGTTGTGGATATATTTTCCAAACCTGCAGGTAGTATTTTAGGTTTGGCGAGTTTGACAGGTTTTTGGACCATGACGAAAAGTCTGAGTTCTCTCCAAAAAGCAGTCAATAAGGTTTATGAAGCAGCAGATAATCGAGATTTTTTCATCAGCCATTTGATTGGTATTTTAACCAGTTTATTGATTCTCTTTCTTTTGACTTTCGCCTTGATGTTAACGACATTTTCAGAAGCCATTTTACAAGTCATCAATCGTCATTATCCTTTGGGAGATTTAGCTGATTTAGCCTTAACCTTGACCAAGCCATTGCTTGCCATCTTGGTTTGGCTGGGAATCGCCTCTTTGTATTTTATTCTTCCCAATGTCAAGATTAAAAAATTACGCTATATTTTACCAGGAACTTTTTTGACTAGCTTTGTTCTACTTTTTTTAAATAACATGATTGGTTTTTATGTGAGTAAGCAGTTGGACAGGTTGAGTGATTTTAAGGTTTTTGGTTCTGTTGTTGCACTTGTGATCATGGTTTGGTTTATGGTTTTAGCCCGTGTGTTGATTTTAGGAGCTGTTCTTAATGCCACCACACAAAAACTTTCTCAAGGCAAACTCGAGGCTCGTCGAGGAGACGTGAAAGCTCTCATCCAATCTCGGCAGGACGAAAATTAAAGTTTGCTTCATTAAGAAAAATCTCCACTGGTTTAGTGGAGATTTTCTGTTTGTTTTTTATTTTTGAAGATAAAGAATTTACTCAAGAAGTAATTCAAAACAATAATAAAGACTTGAGAAAATAGTGTTTCAATTCGGTTAACCCAAAGAATGCTATCGTTGACAAATTGCCCAATAATCTGTGGAAAAGCAGTCACAAAGAACCAAGCCAAGAATAAATCAAGGATTAAGGTGGCTAGGCGAGCCCCAAGGAATTTACCAAAGCGATTAAGACGACCTTGATGTGCTTGATTAAAAACAAAAAGGTCATTGGTGACAAAAGCAAAAAGCACTGCCGTGATATTGGCCACAATGGCTGATAAAATTGGTTCTTGGGTTAGGTAAAAAATGATTTCTCGTGTTAGCATGTAAACCACAGTAGCAAGAACACCAAAAATCAAATATTTAATAGCTTCAGTTTGTAGTAATTTTTTCATATTTCTACTCTACCATATTTTGTTAAATTATGCTATAATGAGCGAGTTGCAAGGCAACCCTTGGTGCTTCTTATCCTTTCACCAAGCATATTAAACGTGGATTTTACCACTAAAGGAGATACTAATGACACAACGACTTACTACACGTGACTATGTTGATGTTGCATTGATTGCAGCTCTTTACATCGTCTTGACAATTCTTCCACCTTTTAATGCGATTAGTTATGGCCCGTATCAATTTCGGGTTGCTGAAATGTTTAACTTTCTAGCTTTCTATCATCGCAAATACCTTTATGCCGTGACACTTGGCTGCATGATTGCTAACTTTTACAGTTATGGTCTGATTGACGTCTTGGTTGGTGGTTTATCAACACTGATTTTTGTTCATTTAGGTGTTAAGCTATTCCATCACTATCTCAACGAGCGTGTCTTTAATGGTCTATTTAATAAAGCGTTTTTCTATTTTTCAATCTTTTTTGCGCTATCTATGGTGACAGTCGCAGCCGAATTAACCATTCTCGCTAAGGTGCCTTTCTTATTGACTTGGCTAACAACAGCTTTGGGAGAATTTGCTTCACTCTTAGTTGGCTCTATTATCATTGAACGTTTAGCCCAACGACTTCATTTGGGAAAGTAGGATGAGATGTATCAAACTAAAATAATAGGACAAGATCTTTACCGAGTTCGTTCAGAAGGTTACGGAACATCTGTTAAGTTGTTTGGTCAAACCAAGGATGGTGAAACGCCGATGAGCTTGTTAAATATAGCCCTAGCAGGTTGTATTACCATGTGTGTTCAGGGCTACTTTTATCGCTATCACAAGGAAAAACAGGTTCCTGTTACGGTGGATAGTCGCTATGAGGCAGATTTTTTTCAGGTCAGAGTCAATTTGCCAGTGGCTTTAGAGGCTAGCGAGCAAGATAAGTTGTCAGCCTATATTGACAAACATTGTCGAGTGAAAAAACTTTTGCGAGAAGACTTGACCATAGTTATTGATTTTAAGGTATAAGCTAAGGGTGAGAAGTCCAACTTCTTGCTCTTTTTGTTATAATAAGGGAAATAAATTAACGAGGTTGTTCATGAAGTTACTTTATACGGATATTTGGCAGGAATTGACACCACTCTTAGTAGAAGAAGCCAAGACATTTGCAAAGGCTGGCAAGCGTGTTTTTTATATTGCACCGAATTCTCTGTCATTTGAAAAAGAAGGTCAAGTGCTAAGGCTCTTACCTGAACGAGCATCTTTTGCGATAACAGTGACCCGTTTTGCCCAAATGGCTCGCTATTTAACACTTAATAACATCAAGCAAGAAGAGACGATTGATGATCAGGGTTTGACCATGATTTTTTATAAGCTTTTGCAGGATTTTTCTGATAGTGACTTGCAGGTCTATCATCGAGTGAGAACAGATCAAGCCTTTATTCAGCAACTGGTGGAACTTTATCAAGAAGTCAAGACCTCTCATTTAGATTGGCTTGATTTAGAGCAGTTGGCAGAAAAAGAGAAAGCGACTGATTTGGTTAAGATTTTTCAAGCTGTCGATGACTTTTTAGTAGAACATCATCTGAGTCAACAATCTTCGCTGGCCTTTCTTAGTCAAGAGATTTTAGCTGGGCGAGTTGATCTGAGTCAATTTGTGATCATCATTGATGGGTTTACGCGTTTTTCAGCAGAAGAAGCTGACTTAGTTAGACTCTTAGACGCTAACAGTCATGAGGTTATTGTTGGTGTTTATGCCAGTCAAAAAGCCTATCAAGCTCAGTACATTGATGGTCATATTTATCAAGCTAGTGTGACGTTTTTACGAGGCCTAGCCAGCCAGTATCAAACTAGACCAATTTATTTGACTTCTTCAGTTCAATCACAATCTGGTCAGCTTGTGACACAAGCCTTAGAAATGAAGACGAGTTTCACTGTCGGTTCTTTGCCTAAACTATCAGCTAATCCAGATAAGTTACAAATTTGGCAAGCGGCTCAATCAAAAGATGAGATTGAAGCCGTGGCCAAGTCGATTCGTCAACTGGTCCAATCTGATCAAGGTTGGCGCTATCGAGACATCACGATTTTAGTTGGTGATTTAACCAGTTACCAATTGGAGATAGAAAAAATTTTTCATCAGTTTGATATTCCCTACTATGTTGCAGCCAGTCAGTCTATGGTTGATCATCCTTTGGTTAATTTTATCGAAGCCCTGGAGCGACTGAAAACCTATCATTATCGAGCAGAAGACTTGCTTAATCTTTTGAAATCAGGTCTTTATGGCCAGTTTGATTTAGCGGATTTAGATCAATTTGAAGTCTATCTCAATTATGCTGATGTTAAAGGTTACCGTCAATTTAAGCAAGATTTCACAGCTAAGGGACAAGTTGGCTACGACTTAGATTTTTTGAATGATTTGCGAACAAGAATCATCACTCCTTTAGCCAACTTCTTAAATAGCCGACCACAAAAAGCGACTAGTCTATTGATTAAGTTTAATGACTTTTTGAATCAGGTTGATGTCATGGACAATATGCAAAGGCTAAGTCAGGGCATGAGTCAAGAAGAATTAGAACAACAAGAACAGGTTTGGCAGACTTTTGGTCGCTTATTAGAGCAAGTCCATACAATCTTTGGGTCTAGTAAACTGACGGTGTCTGATTTTCTGTCCATTTTATCAAGTGGTATGCAGGCTAGTCATTATCGTACCCTCCCTGCTACAGTAGATGTGGTCAAAGTCCAATCTTACGACTTAGTTACCCCACATCACAATCACTTCATTTTTGCTTTAGGCATGACTCAAAGTGTTTTTCCTTTGATTAAGCAAAATAAAAGTCTTTTATCAGATGAGGAACGGCTACTATTAAATCAGCAGCAAGAAGATCAGATCGGACTGGATGTGGTTAGTCATGAAAATGGTCCACGAAATCATTATCTGGCGCTTTCGTTACTTAATAGTGCTAGACAACAGTTAGTTTGTAGTTTTAGCCAATCCGCTGCTTCTAGTGATGACTTATCGTCTTATCTGAAGTTTTTAGAAGAATTAGGACTTGAAAAACAAAAACTTAGTGGCGAAAATGATTCGAGTGCTTACAAGGCGATGCTATCTCGTTTGTTGGCAGTCAATCATTTGGAGATTGAAACAGATGACCGTGAGACTTTTTGGCAACAGGCGATTCCTTTTTTACATCAAAAGTTAACAGAAAATGAGTTGAAAACAACTCTACTAGACTTGCCAGAAACAGTACCGGTAGCAGCAGAAGTCATGCAGAGATGGTTACCCAAAGACCAGTTACAGTTATCGGTTTCAGCCTTAAGAACCTTTTACGATAATCAGTATTTGTACTTCTTACGTTATTTATTAGGTTTACAAGAACCAGAAAGTATCTATCCAGACGCAAGGCAACACGGCTCTTATCTGCATAAGGTTTTAGAATACTTTATGGCTGATCAGTCGGATCAGTCTTTTGATCAGCGTTTCAGCCAGGCGCTTGCTCAGACCAGACAGGATCGCTTTTTAGCACCATTTTATCAACAATCTGCTCAAGGTCAGTTTTCTAGAAGTATTTTAGAAACTATTGCAGTCAGTGTTGCTAATTTCTTAGAAGAAAATAAGGCTATTCACGTCTTAAAACAGGAAGTTCCGTTTCACTTTAATCAGGGTCAGCAATTACAAGTTAGGGGAATCATTGACCGTCTTGACAGCTTATTTGATGGCAGTCAAGGAATTGTTGATTACAAGTCTAGTGCGAAGACTTTTGATTTATTGGATTTTTATAATGGTTTAGATACTCAATTAGTGACCTATTTGCAAGCTTTGAAACAGACAGGTCAAGACCCTTTTGGAGCCATGTATCTTCATTTGACAGAACCACACTTAAAATTAAAAAACATCAAGAAGAAAGAAGAGTTGATTGTTAAAGCCTATAAAAACTTGGCTTATAAGGGACTGTTTTTAGAAGATAAAAAAGAATTTCTGGACAATGGTTATTATCAATTAGACCTATATAGCTCCAAAGATATCGATCGATTATTGGCTTATAATCAAAATCTGTATCAAGCAGCAGAGCAGCAAATTCGAACGGGTCATTTTAAGATTAACCCTTATACAGAGGATGGTCTTAGTGTGGCTGGTCGTCAACTGAAAAATATTACACGTTTTTCATCTGATCAACACATGAGTTATGCTCGTCCCTTGTTGACGGTTAAGGAACGTGGAGAAAAACGTAAATCTTATTTATTAGGATTGATGGAGGGAAAAGATGAAGATTAAACCATTTTTGACTACTGAAGAAATTGTTAGTCTTCAACAGATTGAAGCAAGCTCAGATAAGTTACAAAAGCGAACCCCAGAGCAGATTGAGGCGATTTATAGTCACGGTAAAAATATTTTGGTATCGGCTTCGGCTGGTTCTGGTAAGACTTTTGTCATGATTGAGCGAATTTTTGACATTATCAGTCGAGGTTATCGGATTGATCAGCTATTCATTTCTACCTTCACCGTTAAGGCCGCAGGTGAGCTTAAGGAACGCTTGGAGAAAAAGTTGAGTCAAGCTTTGACTGAAACAGAAGATGTAGAAACGCGTCAGCACCTATCGACACAAATTCAGCAACTCGCCCTAGCTGATATTGGGACTATGGATGCCTTTACCAATAAATTGGTCAGTCGATATGCCTACCTTTTAGGTCTGTCGCCACGTTTTAGGATTTTACAAGAACAAAGTGATCGCAGATTGTTGCAAGATGAGGTCTTTAGTGAGTTATTTCCTTCTTATCTAGAAGGAAAATCGAGTCGAGATTTTGTGCGTTTGGTTAGTAATTTTTCAGGGAATCGTAAGGATAGTAAGGCTTTTCAAGAGGTCGTTTATGCCATTTATGAGTTTAGTCAAAGTATGCCCAATCCAAAAGATTGGATAAAAGACATCCTTTTAAGTGGTCATAGCAAGTTTTTAAATTTGGATCATTTACCAGAATCCTGGGTGGAACAACTACTTGCCACTTTGGAGCAAACAGCTGATGCTGTGGAAAACTTAACGCAACTGCCAGACTATCCACAACTGACTAAAGCCAATAAACCAACAGCGAAATATAAAAATCACCTACAACAAATTCAAACTCTTAGAGAAACCCGTGAACAGTTGTTGAATGGTGATAAATCATCCTTTAGTCAACTTCTTGCTCATTTAACCCAAGTACTGCCAACTGGCGAAGAAGTAACCGTCAATAAAGTTGCCTATCCCATCTATACAGCTATACAATTTCATCTGGCTCGTTTTCGTCACTTAGAGACGATTTTGAATTATCAAGGACAAGCAAGCCCACTTTTAGCCATCTTACGAGATTTTGTTGACGATTTTTCACAACAATTCTTACAATTAAAAATTCAAGAAAATGCCCTAGAATTTAGTGATATTTCTCATTTTGCTATTGAACTTTTAGAAAATCATGAACAGTTACGTCAGCAATTTCAAGATGGTTATGTTGAAGTCATGGTGGACGAATACCAGGATAACAATCACTTGCAAGAACGTTTGCTTGATTTATTGTCTAATGGTCGTAATCGCTTCATGGTGGGTGATATCAAGCAATCTATTTATCGTTTTCGTCAATCTGATCCGCAGATTTTCAAGGCTCAGTTTGATCGTTACCAGAAACAATCTGATCAAGGTCAGTTGATTCTTCTAAAAGAAAATTTTCGTAGCCAATCCAGTGTTTTAGACACAACTAATGCCTTCTTTCGTCGCTTGATGGATGAGAGTATTGGTGATGTTCGTTATGACCAAAGTCATCAGTTATTGGTGGGAAGTCCTGCCCAAGAGGTGACTGATAAACAGTTTCAGACCCAATTTTATCTTTATGACCTTGATCAAAAAGACGAACAGTCAGAAGTGGGCGAGCTTGATTTGATTGCTAGAGAAATTATTAAACTCTATCATCAAGGGGTTGCTTTTAGTAACATTTGCTTATTAGTTCCTTCAAGAACAGCCAACGATCAATTACTCAAAACCCTAGGCCAGTATGGAATTCCTGTAGTTGTGGATGAGCAGGCTAAAAATTACCTCCAATCCATTGAAGTCATGGTCATGCTGGATACCTTAAGAACGATCAATAATCCTCTTAATGATTATCCCTTGGTTGCTCTCTTACGCTCTCCTATGTTTGCTTTTAATGAAGATGATTTGGCTAGAATCGCTCTGCAATCCAAGGAAAACATCCCCTTTTATAAAAAATTACAGTTAGCCATTGCCCATGAGGGAGAAGCGCCGGATTTGATTGATGTGGATTTAGAACAACGCTTGAAAAAATTCCATGATTGTCTTGACAAATGGCGTCAGGCTGCCAAGGTTAAGAGCTTGTACCATCTCATTTGGCAGATTTATGAAGAAAAATTTTATTATGATTATGTTGGTGCTTTACCAAAAGGTCAGCAAGCACAAGCTAATCTCTACGCCTTAGCCAGTCGTGCCCATCTATTTGAACAAACAGGCTTTAAAGGGCTAACTCGCTTTATTCAAATGATTGATAAGGTTCTAGCTAATCAGCATGATTTGGCTAATGTGGAGTTGCCTGTTAATCAAAATGCCGTCAATCTCATGACCATTCATAAAAGTAAGGGATTAGAGTTTGATTATGTTTTTGTACTTAATCTAGCTAAAGCATTTAACAAACATTCTTCAAGACAAGCTTTTACCTTGAGTCGTGATTTAGGTTTGGGAATACAATACGTGGCAGATATGAAGGCAGAGTTTGATACCAACTTGGCTAGTTTACCGGTTAGCTTAGATACCCTCGCTTATCAAGTCATCAAAGAACAAAATGATTTAGCGGATTTATCAGAACGCTTGCGGCTGCTCTATGTAGCAATGACGAGAGCCAAGAAAAAACTGTACTTGATTGGTCAAGCCAGTCAAGAAAAATTTACCAGTCGAGAAGCCTCACCAAAGACAGCAGAAGGCTACTTGGCAGTCAATGTTCGTCAAAGTGCATCTAGCTTTCAAGATTTGTTGCTAGCAACCTTAGCCACATTTCCTCAAAAAGATTTTGCTCTGAATTTAGATTTTGTTGGTCCGGGTGACTTAACCCCAGACAAGATTGGTCAACTAGATGATTGCCCACTTGCTATTGACGAAATTCTAAACGAGAATTCCCAGGCTCAATTCGCTCAAGCACTTAGAGATTTAGAAGCAGCCTTAACTTATAATAAGAAATTTGAAGCAGCTATTGCCTTGCCTAGTGTTCGCACACCTAGTCAACTTAAATCTCTTTATCAGCCAGTGACAGAGTTAGAGGGGGTTGCCATACTAGATAAGGAAGATGTTCGTCTTGACTTCTCACTTCCAGATTTTAAATCATCCAAACCTCTGTCACCAGTAGCTTTGGGAAGTGCTACTCACCAACTTATGCAACTCTTACCTTTGTCTGAACAAGTTGATTTATCTCAACTTAAGACCACTTTAGCTCAGCTTGATGTTGATAAAAATGTGAAACGCCACATTGATTTAGGCAAGCTAGCAGCTTTTTTCCAAACGGATTTAGGCTTGTTATTACAGAAACATCATCACCTTGTTCAACGTGAAGCACCTTTTTCCATGTTACATCAAGATGAAGCTAGTGGAGAAGATTATATTATTCGTGGGATTTTGGATGGTTATCTTGTACTAGATGATCGGATTATTCTCTTTGATTATAAAACCGATCGTTTTAGTGATAAACAGGTTTTGGTCAATCGCTACCGTAACCAAATGACTCTCTATGCCAAAGCCTTATCACAATCTTACCAGATTGAAACTGTTGAAAAATATCTCATTTTATTAGGTGGCAAGCAATTAGAAGTGGTTAAAGTACCATAAAAAAAAGACTGAATGTTATTCAGTCTTTTTATAGTAAAAAATGCTCAATCTTAAAGTTCAAGTCAGGGTAGCTGGCAATCAATTCTTGGCTAGTTTCTTGATAGAGCTTGCGAATGTCAGCAATCTTATCTGGAAATTCATGTCCGATATAATGGGATTGACATTCCAAGGTTAGAAACAATTCATGAAAAAGTTGATTCATGCTTAGGAGCTTTTGATGAAGTTGATCATTGTCAGCTAAAAAATCAGGCACTTTGTATTTAGACATCAATAGTGAATCAACAACAGGCTTTTTGACAGGATAGGTTCCATATTCCAAGCTAAATTCGTAGGTCATGAGATCTCCTTTGGATTTGTTTGCCCCTATTTTATCATAAAATCAAAAAAACGAACAGATTTGCCACCTTTTGAATTAGTGATAAAAAAGTTTGGCAAGGCTTTGCAATTTTGACCAAAAGATAGTAAAATAAAAGTGGTTGATCTATCAATCTATTGCAAAGATTAAAGGAGATAAGCATGGCTGAAAAAATTAGAGTACTGCTCTATTATAAGTATGTGCCAATTGAAAATGCGCAAGAATATGCAGCAGAACATTTGGCATTTTGTAAGTCAATCGGACTAAAAGGTCGTATTTTGATTGCCGATGAGGGAATCAATGGTACCGTTTCTGGTGACTATGAAACGACTCAAAAGTATATGGACTGGGTACATAGCGATGAACGTTTCGCTGACTTGTGGTTCAAGATTGATGAAGAAAATGAACAGGCTTTCCGTAAGATGTTTGTTCGCTATAAAAAAGAAATCGTTCATCTTGGTTTAGAAGATAATGATTTTGATAGCGACATCAATCCATTGGAAACAACAGGTGAATACCTATCACCAAAACAATTTAAGGAAGCCCTTCTTGACGAAAATACAGTTGTTTTGGATACGCGTAATGACTATGAGTATGATTTAGGTCATTTCCGTGGTGCGATTCGCCCAGACATTCGCAATTTCCGTGAATTACCACAATGGGTTCGTGATAACAAAGAAAAATTCATGGACAAGCGTGTTGTCGTTTACTGTACAGGTGGCGTCCGTTGTGAGAAATTCTCAGGTTGGATGGTTCGTGAAGGTTATAAAGATGTTGGTCAATTACATGGTGGTATTGCCACTTATGGTAAAGATCCAGAAGTGCGTGGTGAGCTATGGGAAGGTAAGATGTACGTCTTTGATGACCGTATTGCCGTTGATGTTAACCACGTTGATCCAACAGTGATTGGTAAAGACTGGTATGACGGTTCATCGTGTGACCGTTACGTTAATTGTGCAAACCCGTTCTGCAATCGCCAAATCTTCTCAACAGAAGAAAATGAACATAAATATGTTCGTGGTTGTTCTGCAGAATGCCGTGCTCATGAGAGAAACCGCTATGTTGTTGAGCACGGATTGACCCATGAAGAATGGGCAGCTCGTTTAGCGGAAATCGGTGAAACTTTGGAGTTTCATAGTTTGTCGAATTAAAAATAAGAACTAGCTAAAATTTAGCTAGTTCTTATTTTGAAAAATAGTGGAGAGAGTAAGTTTTTATATTTTATGATATAATGAAGATTATATTATTTAGGAGAACAGTATGCAATTTAATATACTAGATTTATTTTCAGGAGCAGGAGGTTTTTCTAAAGGATTTGATCAAATAAAAAATTTTAAAACAGTAGTTGCTACTGATTTTAATAAGGAAGCCTTGGAAACATTTGCATATAATTTTCCAGATACAGATCTTATTTATGGTGATATAACAAATAAAGATATAAAAAAACAGATATTAAAAATTGCTAGAAGTAGACAAGTTAATATGATTATCGGTGGACCACCGTGTCAAGGTTTTAGTAATAAAGGAAAACAATTGGGATTAGAGGATCCCAGAAATTTTCTTTTTTTAGAATATCTTGAAATTGTGAAAGAAATCCAACCAGAGATTTTTGTAATTGAAAATGTTAAAACAATGTTGACAGCTGTAAATGGTTATTTCTTAGAACAAATTAAAAAGAAAATTACTTCACTTGGCTATTTTATAGATTATGGTGTGATGGTTGCTAGTGATTATGGCGTACCTCAGAAAAGAGAACGAGCTATTATTATTGCTAGTAAGTATAAAAACATTTACTTACCCATACCTGAGATGAAATATAATCATATTGTAACAGTACGAGATGCTATTTCAGATTTGAATTATTTGAATTCTGGAGAAGGACAAAAAGAAATGTCATATATTAATGAACCGGAATCTAATTATCAACGATTAATGAGAAAAAAATCAAAGAAATTGTATAATCATGTAGCAACGAATCATTCATTACAAGCTTTGGAAAAATTAAAAATGATTCCATCTGAAAAAGGTAAAGAATATCTTCCAAAAGAATTATGGGGAAAACAAAAATTTAAAACTACTTGGGGACGATTGGTATGGGATGAGCAAAGTCCGACAATTGATACACGTTTTGATACTCCCTCTAATGGTAAAAATTCTCATCCTGTTTTACATCGTGCAATTACTCCAAGGGAAGCTGCAAGAATACAAAGTTTTCCGGATGATTTTGTATTTTTGGGAAATAAAACTCAAATTACTAAACAAATTGGCAATGCAGTACCTCCCTTAATGGCAACTGCTATTGCTAAAAGTATAAGGGAGCAGATGTTAGCTGATGAATTATAAATTATACAATAGTGATGCCTATACCATTATAGATAAACTTTTAAAAAAAGATTTACAAGTTGACCATATAATTACTGATCCACCTTATAACATATCTAAGAAAAATAATTTTAAATCAATGAAGTCTGCTAATCGTCAAGGTGTGGATTTTGGTGAATGGGATAAAAATTTTGATTTATATAGCTGGATTGCTAATTATGGAAAACTTATTAGAAAAGGTGGAAGTTTTATAATTTTTACTTCTTACAGATATATTAGTTATATTGTTGATGAACTAGAGAAATCTGGTTTCATTGTCAAAGATATTTTAAAATGGATTAAAACCAATCCAATGCCTAGAAATGTAAATAGACGCTATGTTCAAGATACAGAATTTGCTATATGGGCAGTTAAACCTGGTGAGAAATGGATATTTAATAAGAAAAAAGAAGTATCTTATTTACGTGCAGAATTTAAAACGTCTGTAGTTGCTGGACGAGAAAGAACAAAACATCCAACTCAAAAAAGTTTATCATTGATGGAAAATATTATAACTATTCATACTAACAAAGTAGATATTATTCTTGATCCATTTATGGGTTCTGGAACAACAGGAGTTGCGGCTATTAAACATAGTAGACGTTTTATTGGTGTTGAGATAGATAAAATTTATTATAAATTGGCAAAGGAAAGATTAAATGAACAAAATAATATTGACGAGTGAATTATCTGAATTAGATTTAAAAGCGTTATTACTTATTTTTTTTAATGTTAATCATAAAAAAGATAAATTTGTAGTCGAGGGCTCTTTTAAAGTGTCGAAATATTCAAAATTATCCGCCGATAAAGGTGAGTTGTTTAATGAATTAGCATATAATTTATCTAGCTACTATAAACTCCCATTTTATACAACTAGAAGTTCATATCAGTGTATTATTGACAATGATTTGAAATTATCGTTTGATGACTTTATTAAGAAACTTCGAGCTCTTATTATGGTCAATCTTTCTAAAATTGATGATTTAGAAGTGATAGATAAAGAGATGGCATTAGCAATAATCATTTTAAGGGGCTCTGTTGATTTTACACGTAATTTTATGGCTGTTGATATTAAACGTTGTAATGCGTCAGAAGTTTACTTAGATAGTTTGTTTAGAATTGTAACGAGTTCAGATGATTTGATAAAATACCTTAATTGGAATTTTCGAGAGTTACAAAAGCAATATGTTACTGGTGAGAGTCTACGAAATACTCAATTAAGAATTAATCTGCGTTGGGTATTTAATTATTTATTATCTGAGATAAAGCAACTGAGTTCGTACAGGTACGATTTGTTAGAGAGTAATCAAAATCAAATAGGAAACTTACCACAGAGTAATAAAAGTTATGAAACTTTTTTATCAAGATTAAGTTTATATAGGGAGAAAATTGCAGGGCAAAAATTGAATGAAACAGAGATCTTATCATTTAGAAATGAACTTTTTGCAGAAGATAATAAAATTCCACGTCGTAGCACACAAGTTAAATTAGTTATTAGTAATAGTACGGCTGATAAATGTTCGGCATGTTATAAATATTATCCTATTGATTGTAGAAGTTTTAAACAACCTAAAGATGGACGTTATTATTTTGAATATCATCATGTTATCTCATTTTCCAATGATAAAACAAAATTAGATATATCAGATAATGTAGTTAAATTATGTCCAACTTGTCATCGTGCAATGACTCCTAATCGAGCAGAATCTGCGTATCAAAAAGAATTAATCAAAAATATTTTATTTGATCGCTCAGATATTATGGCGTTTACAAAAACATATTTAAATACAAATACAGATAAAGAGACTATAAATAAAATTTATGAATTATTATCTTAAAGTATGACTATGAAACAAGTACAGGAAAGAACGTGAGTAAGTGCCTAGAGTTTTGGGAAATGAAAAAATTATATATTCTCTTAAACAAGGCAATATTATCTATCTGTATTTAGTGTTGATTGATTTACTAATAGAACTATTTCAGATCACTAAGAGTGGAACGATTATCACACTTTTTGGTGTAAAGATTATCAGTAAAATCACGCCGAATGAATTAAACACAACCTTTTTATTACACGATCGATTACTGATTTCTTATCTTGTGACGATGCTTGCCTTTCTACTAGGAGCTTATTTCGTCAATAAGAAGAAATTTAGCAGCCCATAAAACAAAGACATGAAACCATCCCTAGCAAACATAATAGAATAAAGTCCTGAAAGACAGCGAGACGAGAACTCGGTGTCTTTTATTTATTAAAATAATTCAATTTATTATTTTTGTTTAATTATTCTGAAAACAACTTGACAATCTAAATCTTTTGACATATAATAATGAAAACAAAATGAAGGAGTATTCTTATGACAACAGTTGAAAAATTATACCAAGCCTATAAAACCAATCAACCATTACCCTTGGGACAGGTTGAAGCGACAACTAAGGAAGAAGCCTATGCTATCCAAGACGGTGTTCTTGCTCTTAAAGAAGCAGATGGTCAAACACTCAAAGGGTATAAAATCAGCTTAACTAGTCAAAAGACACAGGATCTTTTCAACAGTGATTCGCCGCTTTATGGTGGGATGACGGATGTTACTGTGAAACACACTTACTCCCTAAAAGATTACAATCAGCCGCTTTTAGAGTTGGAATTGGTCTTTTTGACAGAAGACGAATTGTTGCCGACGGATTCTTTGGAAGAGTTAATGGCTAAGTGTAAGGTGGCACCAGGTTTAGAAGTGCCAGATGCGCGTTATCAAGATTGGTTCCCTAAAGCTAGCCTGTATGAGGTTATCGCTGATGGTGCCGTGAATGGTGGTGTGGCTTATGGGGAAGCTAAGACAGTGAGCTTGGAAGATATTGCAGATGTGGCAGGTCAACTTTTCTTTAATGATGAGTTGGTAACTGAAGGACGTTCGACAGAAGTTTTGGGACATCCTGTTCATTCACTTAAATGGTTGGTTGATACCCTAGCTGAACATGGCAAGACTCTCCCGGCAGGCATGTTTGTTTCATCAGGGACTTTTGTAATGCCAGTTAAGTTAGAAGTTGGAACATATAAGGCAGTTTATGACAATCTTGGTTCAGTTGAGCTAGTTGTGACAGAATAAGATTTTGAAAAATCATAAAAATAGCAAGTGTTGATAAAACACTTGCTATTTTTGTTTGATAACTAAATAATTTTATTGTAAAACTTTTTTCTTGCCAATTTTTATTTTTTAATGTAAAATAAGGTTAATCTGAAAAATGGTTTGAAAATCAAATCATTTTAAGGGAAAGGAGGAAGAGATGACCTATAAGGGAATTATTTATACGGTGGAAGATCAAGTGGCGACACTTACTTTTAATCGTCCAGACGTTTCTAACGGTTTTAACATTCCTATGTGTCAGGAAATTTTGGATGTTTTAGATAAAGTGGCTCAAGATGATCAGATCAGCCTCCTAGTGATTAAGGCCAACGGCAAAGTGTTTTCAGTCGGTGGTGATTTGGTTGAAATGCAACGAGCTGTTGAGGCAGACGATGTGCAATCCTTGGTGTTGATTGCTGATTTGGTTAATCAGATTTCATTTGCGATTAAAAAATTACCCAAGCCAGTCATCATGAGTATTGATGGTGCGGTGGCTGGTGCGGCAGCTAATATAGCTGTTGCTGCAGATTTTGTGATTGCAAGCGAGCAAACCAAATTCATTCAAGCCTTTGTCAATGTTGGCTTGGCTCCAGATGCGGGCGGCTTATTTTTGATGACACGAGCGATTGGAGCAAACAGAGCAACCCAATTAGCCATGACTGGTGAGGGTTTGTCGGCTGAAAAAGCTCTTGATTATGGTATTGTCTATCGGATGTGTTCGGCTGATAAATTGGAAAAAACCACCGCTCAGTTGATTAAAAAACTCTTGCGTGGCTCTATCAATTCCTATCGAGCCATCAAAGAGATGGTTTGGGCTTCTGAATTTCAAGATTGGCAGGCCTATACTAAGTTAGAATTAGACTTGCAAGAGAACTTGGCATTCAAAGAAGACTTCAAAGAGGGGGTTCGTGCCTATGCCGAACGTCGTCGTCCACGATTTACAGGTCAATGATTTTTGGCAAACCATAGCACATAGTTGCTTATGATTAGAAAAGTTGGTATAATTTGAGAGTCAAATTTTGTCAAAAATCAGGAGATCAGCATGGAATACGATCAAATAAACGAATACCTTGTTAATATTTTTAATCGGATTCTAATTATTGAAGAGACGAGTCTGCGAACCAGTCAATTCAATGATGTTTCTCTCAAAGAAATGCACACGATTGAAATTATTGGCAAAGACTCTCAAGTAACACCGAGTGATATTGCGCGTGAGCTGATGGTCACATTGGGAACAGTCACGACCAGTTTGAACAAACTTGAAAAAAAGGGGTATGTTCAACGGACCAGATCTGATGTCGATCGACGAGTGGTTTATCTTAGTCTAACAAAAAAAGGGAGATTACTGAATCGTCTGCATGCCAAATTCCACAAGTCCATGGTCACTCACATCATTGAGGACCTTGATCCAGCTGAGATTGATGTTTTGACTCGAGGTTTGGGCAATCTTCATCAATTTTTGGAGGATTTAGTCTAATGGTTTTTGCAAAAATTAGTCAGGTTGCTCATTATGTACCTGATCAAATCGTGACGAATGATGATCTTTCTCAGATTTTGGAAACCAGTGATGAGTGGATTCGTTCACGCACTGGGATTACGCAGAGACGTATTAGTCGAGAACAGTCAACCAGTGATTTGGCTTTAGAAGTGGCTAAGCAGCTTTTAGCCAAGGCAAACTTGGATCCTTTGGAGCTTGACTTTGTTATTGTAGCAACGATTACTCCTGACTCTCTTATGCCGTCAACGGCTGCTCGAGTTCAGGCTGGTTTGGCTGCTAAAAATGCTTTTGCTTTTGACTTGACGGCGGCGTGTAGTGGGTTCACCTTTGCTTTGTCGATGGGACAAAAGTTAATCGAATCTGGGGCTTATGCTAAGGGCTTGATTTTAGGGGCAGAAACCTTGTCCAAGGTGCTAGATTGGTCGGATCGCAGCACGGCTGTTTTATTTGGTGATGGGGCAGGTGGGGTACTGTTAGAACAATCTGACACCAAGCATTTTTTGGCTGAATCACTGAATTCTGATGGTAGTCGTGGTCAAGGTCTGGTATCTAGTGTGACCGCTTTGAACTCGCCGTATTCCATTAAAGAAAAAAATCAACCCTATTTGACCATGGATGGTCGAGCTATTTTCGATTTTGCTATTCGTGATGTGTCAAAAAGCATTATGACTTTGCTTGATAGCTCGGCGATTGACAAAAATCAGATAGATTATTTGTTGTTACATCAAGCTAATCGTCGTATCTTGGAGAAAATGTCTAAGAAGATGGGGATTGCTTTGGAGAAATTTCCAGCGAATATGATGTCTTATGGTAATACCAGTGCAGCCAGTATTCCGATTTTATTATCAGAATGTGTGGCAGATGGTCGTATCAGATTGGATGGGACACAGACCATTCTTTTGTCGGGCTTCGGTGGAGGTTTGACATGGGGAAGTCTAATTGTTAAAATGTAGTTATTAAAACTTGTGCCTAGCACAAGGTGAATTTATTATTTATTTTAAGGAGAAATAGAAACATGGCAGTATTTGAAAAAGTACAAGAAATTATCGTTGAAGAACTTGGTAAAGAGACAGAAGAAGTAAAATTGGAAACAACTTTCGATGACTTGGATGCTGATTCATTAGATGTCTTCCAAGTAATTTCAGAAATCGAAGATGCTTTTGACATTCAAATCGAAACGGAAGAAGGTCTTAACACAGTTGGCGACCTAGTTGCTTATGTAGAAGAAAAAACTAAATAAGGTGGTTTAAGAATATTCTAATTTTAGAGTATTCTTAAATCTTATCTATATAGTTTGATAATCAAATTATCGATTGAGGGTTAATGTTACAAGATGAAAACAAGAATTACTGACTTACTAAAGATTAAATATCCGATTTTTCAAGGTGGTATGGCTTGGGTTGCTGATGGCGATTTGGCTGGAGCAGTATCAAATGCCGGTGGTTTAGGAATCATTGGTGGTGGTAATGCCCCTAAAGAAGTGGTTAAAGCTAATATTGATCGTGTTAAAGAAATTACAGATAAACCGTTTGGAGTGAATATCATGCTGCTCTCTCCTTTTGCTGATGACATTGTTGATTTGGTCATTGAAGAAGGGGTTAAGGTCGTAACAACTGGGGCAGGTAATCCTGGTAAATACATGGAACGATTCCATGAAGCAGGGATTGTGGTTATTCCAGTGGTTCCAAGCGTAGCTCTGGCGAAACGTATGGAAAAATTAGGAGCAGACGCTGTTGTAGCCGAAGGTATGGAAGCAGGTGGTCATATCGGTAAATTAACAACCATGGCCTTGGTTCGTCAGGTTGCCGCTGCGGTTAATATTCCAGTCATTGCTGCAGGAGGTATTGCTGATGGTTACGGAGTTGCGGCTGCCTTTATGCTAGGAGCTGAGGCTGTTCAGGTAGGCACACGTTTTGCAGTTGCCAAAGAGTCTAATGCTCATCAAAATTTTAAGAACAAGATTCTTAAAGCCAAGGATATTGATACGGTTGTGTCAGCTTCCATTGTGGGACATCCTGTGCGTGCCATTAAAAATAAACTGTCAACCACCTATGCCAAGGCCGAGCAAGATTATATGCGTGGTCTAAAAGATGAGCAAGAAATCGAAGAATTGGGAGCGGGTGCCTTGCGTAATGCGGTGGTTGATGGTGATGTGGATTTTGGTTCAGTTATGGCAGGTCAAATTTCAGGGTTGATTGATAAGGAAGAAACTTGTGAAGCCATTTTGAAAGATCTCTATTATGGTGCGGCAGATATTATCCAAATGCAAGCTAGTCGCTGGTCAGATGTGGAGAAGTAGTATGGGAAAGACAGCCTTTTTATTCGCTGGTCAAGGAGCACAAAAGCTAGGTATGGCTTATGACCTGTTCCAAAAATACGCTTGTGTTCGGGAAACCTTTGCCCAGGCCAATGATATTTTGGGTTATGATTTACGATTTTTAATTGATTGTGAAGAAGACAAGTTACATCAAACCCGTTATACTCAACCGGCTATTTTCACAACTTCAGTAGCGATTTTTCGCTTGTTGCAAGAACAAGGTCTTTCAGCTGATATGGTAGCTGGTCTGTCTTTGGGTGAATATTCAGCCTTGGTGGCTTCAGGTGCTTTGTCATTTGAAGAGGCTTTACCTTTGGTTGCTAAACGAGGACAATTGATGGAAACAGCTGTTCCCAAAGGGATTGGTAAGATGGTAGCCGTCTTAAACACACCAATAGACGTTATCGAAGAAGCCTGTCGTCAAGGGTCAGTCAAAGGAGTGGTTAGCCCTGCCAATTACAATACACCCAATCAAATCGTCATTGGTGGTCATACTGAAGCGGTTAATGAAGCTGTAGAATTACTAAAAAACGAAGGGGTCAAACGTTTAATACCTCTCAATGTATCTGGTCCTTTCCATACTGCCTTACTTGAGCCTGCCAGTCAAGAACTAGCCAAGGTACTTGAAATCGTCTCTTTTTCTGACTTTGCTATTCCTTTGATTGGCAATACAGAAGCCAAGGTGATGGAACAATCACAGATCAAATCACTCTTGACACGTCAGGTTATGGAACCTGTGCGTTTCTATGACTCGATTAAAACCATGATAGCTATGGGAGCGACTCGTTTTATTGAGATTGGTCCAGGTCAGATTTTGAGTGGCTTTATTAAGAAGATTGACAAGCAACTCATGTCAGCTCCTGTAGAAGACGAGGCTAGCTTCAGGCAACTATTGACCAAAATGGAGGGTTAATAAATGAATGTACAAGGAAAAAATGTTTTTATAACGGGTTCAAGCCGTGGTATCGGCTTGGCGATTGCTCATCGTTTTGCTAGTCTTGGGGCTAATGTAATTTTGAACGGTCGTCGTCCAATTTCAGCTCAACTTTTAGAAGAGTTTGAGGCTTATAAGGTTAAGGTCTTGGCGATTTCTGGTGATGTGGCTGATGGAGTAGATGCGAAACGAATGATTGAAGAAGCTATTGCTAGTTTGGGTAGCGTTGATATTTTGGTCAATAATGCAGGCATAACCAAGGACAAATTGATGTTGAAGATGACAGAAGATGACTTTGAAGCTGTCTTGAAAATCAATCTGACTGGGGCATTTAACATGACACAATCGGTCCTAAAACAGATGACAAAAGCTCGTCAAGGTGCTATTATTAACATATCAAGTGTGGTTGGGTTGACTGGTAATATTGGTCAAGCTAATTACGCAGCGTCCAAGGCTGGCTTGATTGGTTTTACCAAGTCGGTTGCTCGTGAAGTTGCTGGTCGTGGCATTCGTGTTAATGCGGTGGCACCAGGTTTTATTGAGTCAGATATGACAGATGCTATGGCAGATAAGGTCAAGGAAATAGCTCTTACTCAAATTCCTATGAAACGGATTGGTAAGCCAGAAGAAGTGGCAAGTTTAGTGACTTTTTTGGCAGAACAAGAGTATCTAACAGGTCAAGTCCTTGCTATTGACGGTGGCATGACCATGCAAGGCTAAGGATAGTCTAGCCCCTAATAAAAGAAACTAAAAGGTAAAGAAATGACAGTTAATCGAGTTGTAGTAACAGGTTATGGTGTGACCTCACCGATTGGAAATACACCTGAGGAATTTTGGAAGAGTTTAGAAACTGGTCAAATTGGGATTGGTCCCATTACGCGTTTTGACACATCAGAGCTTCCTGTTCACAATGCAGGTGAAATTAAGGATTTTCCCTTTGATAAGTATTTTGTTCGCAAGGACAAAAATCGGATGGACATGTATTCTATCTACGCTATTTATGCAACCTTAGAAGCCTTGGAGAATGCTGGGTTAGACATGGCTAGTATCAACAGTGAACGCACAGGTGTCATTGTGTCGTCTGGTATCGGTGGCCTTCAAGAAATGCAGGAGCAAATCATTCGTTTGCATGAAAAAGGGATGAAACGCATTCAGCCGATGTTTGTGCCAAAAGCACTGTCTAATATGGCAGCAGGAAATATTGCTCTTCGCATTGGTGCTCAAGGTGTTTGTAAATCAATTACCACTGCTTGTGCTTCAGCCAATGATGCCATTGGTGAAGCCTTTCGTGAGATTAAATTCGGCTTGCAAGATGTGGTCTTAGCGGGTGGTGCAGAAGCGACCATCAATGAAATTGGTATCGGTGGCTTTAATGCCTTGACAGCCCTATCAACAACAGAAGATCCTACTCGTTCGTCTATTCCATTTGACAAGGATCGTAATGGTTTTGTTATGGGCGAAGGTGCAGGTGTCTTGGTGCTTGAAAGTCTTGAACATGCTCAAAAACGTGGAGCAACCATCCTGGCTGAAGTCGTTGGCTACGGTAATACCTGTGATGCCTATCATCAAACCAGTCCATCACCAGACGGTTCTGGAGCAGCTAGGGCTATGCGTTTAGCGATTGAAGAGGCTGGTATTACAGCATCAGATGTGGATTATGTCAACGCCCACGGGACCTCAACACCGGCTAATGAAAAAGGCGAAAGCCAAGCCATCGTTGCAGTGGTCGGTCGTCAAGTTCCTGTATCGTCAACCAAGTCCTTTACAGGTCACTTACTTGGAGCAGCAGGTGGGGTGGAAGCCATTGCAACCATTGAAGCCATGCGTCATGGTTTTATTCCCATGACAGCTGGTACACAAGAACTATCAGAAGATATTGAGGCAAATGTCGTTTATGATCAAGGCCAAGAGGCAGAAATTAAGTATGCCTTGTCAAACACTTTTGGTTTTGGTGGTCATAATGCGGTAACCGCCTTTAAGCGTTGGGAGGATTAAGGTGAATATTGCAGAAATCAAAGATTTGATGGCACAATTTGACCAATCAAGTCTAAAAGAATTTACATATCGTAATGGTTCAGACGAGCTAAGCTTTAGTAAAAATGATATTAAAGTCACTGCCAATCAAGTTGTTCAACCAGTAGAAGAAGTAAAATCAGTGCCTGCTCAAGAGGTTCAACAACCAGTTGCTGAAACGGCAGAAGAAGCAGTTGTTACAGCAGAATTTGCAGAGGGTGACGTTGTTGAAAGTCCCTTGGTTGGTGTGGCTTACCTGGCCCCATCTCCAGACAAGCCAGCCTTTGTTTCTGTTGGCGATCGTGTCACCAAAGGACAAACCCTACTGATTATTGAAGCCATGAAAGTCATGAATGAAGTGCCTGCACCATGTGATGGTGTGGTGACTGAAATTTTGGTTACTAATGAAGAAGTGATTGAATTTGGTAAAGGATTGGTACGCATTAAATGATTGATATTAAAGCGATTCAAGAAGCCCTACCTCATCGCTATCCCTTTCTGTTAGTGGATCGTGTTTTAGAGGTCAGAGAAGATGAAATTGTTGCTCTAAAAAATGTGACCATCAATGAACCTTTTTTTCAAGGGCATTTTCCAAACTATCCTGTCATGCCAGGTGTCTTGATTATGGAAGCCTTAGCTCAGACAGCAGGTGTCTTAGAATTATCCAAAGCAGATAATCAAGGCAAGCTAGTCTTTTATGCAGGTATGGATAAGGTCAAATTCAAAAAACAGGTGGTTCCAGGAGATCAGCTCATCATGACAGCTAAATTTATCAAGCGTCGTGGTACCATTGCAGTGGTTGAAGCCAAGGCTGAAGTTGATGGTCAATTAGCAGCCAGTGGTGTTTTGACCTTTGCAATTGGTGGTTAATCAAAGATAAAAAGAGAGGGAGTTATCCTCCATGTTAAAAAAACTATTGATTGCTAACCGTGGTGAGATTGCCGTGCGAATTATTCGTGCAGCAAGAGAATTAGGAATTGCTACGGTAGCAGTGTATTCAGAAGCGGATAAAGATTCGTTGCATACGATTTTGGCTGACGAGGCTATTTGTATTGGACCAGCCAAGTCAACGCATTCTTATCTCAATATGAACAGTGTCTTATCAGCAGCTATTGTGACTGGGGCAGAAGCCATTCATCCAGGGTTTGGTTTTTTGAGTGAAAACGCTAAATTCGCTACTATGTGTGAAGAGATGAACATCAAGTTTATTGGGCCAAGTGCTTTAGTCATGGAGAAGATGGGCGATAAAATCAATGCTCGTAAGGAAATGCTAAAAGCCAATGTGCCAGTAATCCCTGGTTCAGAAGGTGAAGTCACAACAAGTGAAGAGGCACTCCAAATTGCAGAAAGTGTTGGCTATCCAGTTATGTTAAAAGCCTCTGCAGGCGGTGGTGGTAAGGGAATTCGTAAGGTTAGTTATAAAGAAGACTTGGTGGCTGCCTTTGAATCAGCTTCCCAGGAAGCCCTAGCAGCCTTTGGCAATGGGGCCATGTATATCGAAAAAGTGGTCTATCCAGCCCGTCATATTGAGGTACAAATCTTAGGCGATAGCTATGGCAATATTGTTCATTTGGGTGAGCGTGACTGTTCTTTACAACGAAATAATCAAAAAGTGTTAGAAGAAAGCCCGTCGATTGCCATTGGTCAAACTTTACGTCAGCAAATGGGAGAAGCTGCAGTAAGGGCTGCCAAGGCCGTTTCTTATGAAAATGCAGGAACGATTGAGTTCCTTTTGGATGAATCATCAGGTCAATTCTTCTTTATGGAGATGAATACCCGCGTTCAAGTGGAGCATCCCGTTACCGAGTTTGTCACAGGTATTGATATTGTCAAGGAACAAATCAAAATCGCTGCTGGGCAACCCTTGAGCGTCAGTCAAGATGAAATTCGCTTGACGGGTCATGCTATTGAATGTCGTATTAACGCTGAAAATCCAGCCTTTAACTTTGCACCAAGCCCAGGTAAGATTACAGACCTTTATTTACCAAGTGGCGGAGTAGGTGTGCGAGTGGATTCGGCAGTTTATCAAGGTTACACGATTCCTCCCTACTATGACAGCATGATCGCTAAGGTCATTGTTCATGGGGATAATCGTTTTGATGCTTTGATGAAGATGCAGCGTGCTTTATACGAGTTAGAGATTGAAGGTGTGGTAACCAATAGTGATTTTCAGCTTGATTTAATTTCCGACAAGCGTGTGATTGCAGGGGATTATGACACATCTTTCTTGATGGAAACCTTTTTGCCTGCTTACAATCAAAAGGATAATTAGGAGGTCTTATGGCTTTATTTAGTAAAAAAGATAAATCTATTCGTATCAGTCCTAACCGTTCCTTGCGTCAAAAACAAACTCGTGATGTGCCAGAAGTTCCAGATGAGCTATTTGCCAAGTGTCCGTCTTGTAAGCATATCATCTACCAAAAAGATTTGGGAGTGGCAAAGATTTGTCCTTCTTGTGGTTATAATTTTCGGATTTCAGCCCAAGAACGTCTAGCTTTAACAGTGGATGAGGGGACTTTTGAAGAGTTGTTTACTGGCTTGGAAACGACTAATCCCTTAAATTTTCCAAATTATGATGAGAAATTACGTCAGGTTCGTGAAGCTACAGGTCTTGATGAGGCCGTGGTGACTGGTCTTGCTAAGATTAAGGGGCAAGAATTAGCCTTGGCAATCATGGATGCTCGCTTTATCATGGCTAGCATGGGGACGGTTGTCGGTGAAAAGATAACAAGATTGTTTGAACTAGCTACTAAGCAAGGTTTGCCAGTTGTGATTTTTACAGCCTCTGGCGGAGCTAGGATGCAAGAGGGAATTATGAGTTTGATGCAGATGGCTAAAATCTCAGCAGCAGTCAAACGACATTCTAATGCCGGTCTTTTTTACCTGACAGTTCTAACGGACCCAACGACTGGTGGCGTAACAGCTAGTTTTGCCATGGAAGGGGATATTATTCTGGCTGAACCTCAGGCTTTGATTGGTTTTGCTGGTCGCCGTGTCATTGAAACGACGGTGCGTCAAACCTTGCCAGAAGATTTTCAAAAAGCAGAGTTTCTCTTGGCGCATGGTTTTGTTGATGCCATTGTGCCAAGAATGGACTTGCGTGAACGAATTGCCAAATTGCTAGCCTTTCATGGAGGTGTCAAATGAGTCGAGTTGCAAGAATTGTAAAAGAAGCCAGAGACCAAAGTCGATTGACAGCCCTTGATTACGCCCACCAAGTATTTGATGACTTTATGGAATTACATGGGGATCGTCAGATGGCTGATGATGGCGCTGTTATTGGTGGCTTGGCTTATTTGGCAGGTCGTCCAGTGACGGTGATTGGGATTCAAAAAGGGAAGAATCTACAGGATAATCTGAATCGTCGTTTTGGTCAACCCAATCCAGAAGGCTACCGTAAAGCACTGCGTCTGATGAAACAAGCCGAAAAATTTGGTCGTCCTGTCATTACCTTTATCAATACCGCAGGTGCTTATCCAGGTATTGAAGCTGAAGAACGTGGTCAAGGCGAAGCGATTGCTAGAAATTTGATGGAAATGAGTGACCTCAAAGTGCCAATTATCGCTGTGATTATTGGTGAGGGTGGCTCAGGTGGTGCCTTAGCCCTAGCAGTTGCTGACCGTGTTTGGATGTTGGAACACACCATTTATGCGGTACTCAGCCCAGAAGGTTTTGCCTCTATCTTATGGAAAGACGGTACACGAGCTAATGAAGCGGCTGAGTTAATGAAAGTTACAGCAGCTGAACTGCTTCAGATGAAAGTAATTGATAAGATTATTGCAGAGCATGGTTATTTTACCAGTGAGATCTTGGACTTTTTAAAAGCTAGTTTGATTGAAGAATTGGATTATCTGACAAAATTACCAGTGGCACAATTGTTAGAAGAACGTTATCAACGCTTTAGAAAATATTAAGAGAGGTTGGCAGAGCCAGCCTTTTCTTCTTGACGTAAAAGTCTTTTTGATTTTATGCTATAATAAGGGGAAGTAAAAGGAGAAAAAAATGCAAAAAAATGATATTATCCGTGTTCAAGTGACTGATTTGAGCCATGACGGTTTGGGTGTGGTTAGACATGAAGGCAAGGTCTTTTTTGTGGATAATGCTCTACCAAATGAAGAAATTGACATGCGAATCTTGAAATTAGCTAAGAATATTTCTTATGGAAAAGTTGAGCGTTGGATTAGTCAATCGCCCTATCGACAAGAGGACGTGGCTTTGGCTTATTTGCGAACAGGTATCGCGGATTTGGGGCATCTAGCCTATGATCAGCAGTTATTATTTAAGGCAGAACAAGTTAGAAAAAGTTTGTCGAAAATTGCAGGGCTTAAAGAGAGTCTGGTTCTAGATACCTTGGGTATGGAGAAACCCTTGGCTTATCGTAATAAGGCTCAAGTTCCTGTTCGTCGTGTCAATGGTCAGCTAGAAACAGGTTTCTTCCGTAAGCAATCACATGACTTGATTCCACTGTCTGATTATTACATTCAACATCCAGAGATTGACCAATTGATTAATACGACCCGTGATTTATTGCGTCGTTTGGACTTAAAAGCCTATGATGAAGAGGCTCATACAGGATTGATTCGTCATATTTTGGTAAGACGTGGGCATTACTCAGGTCAGCTCATGTTGGTCTTGGTGACGACTCGTCCTAAGATTTTTCGTATTGAGCAATTGATTGAACACTTGACGAAATCTTTTCCGAATTTGGTGTCGATTATTCAAAACATCAACGATCAAAAGACCAATGTGATTTTAGGTAAAGAGTTTCGCACCTTGTATGGTTCGCTGACCATTAGCGATCAACTACTAGGCAACCATTATGAAATTTCAGCCCAGTCTTTCTATCAGGTTAATACCCCTATGGCTGAAAAACTGTATCAAACAGCTATTGAATTTGCTGATTTGACGCCGAGTGATGTGGTCATTGATGCCTACTCAGGTATTGGAACGATTGGCTTATCTTTTGCCAAACATGTTAAGGCAGTCTATGGTGTCGAAGTTGTTGAGCAAGCCGTAGAGGATGCCAAAGCCAATGCCAAACGTAACGACATTAGTAACGCTCATTATCAGGTAGGGCCTGCTGAAAAAGTCATGTCCCAGTGGTTAAAAGATGGTCTTGTAGCAGATGTGATTATTGTTGACCCACCACGCAAGGGCTTAACAGAAAGTTTCATTGAGGCAAGTAGCCAAATGGGAGCTAAAACGATTGTCTATATCTCTTGTAACCCAGCGACCATGGCGCGTGATATCAAGCACTATCACCAATTAGGCTACCAACTCATCAAAAGCCAACCAGTTGATCTATTTCCACAGACGCATCATGTGGAGGTGGTCAGTTTATTGGAGAATAAGGTTTAAAATTATTAATTTTTTGATAGGAGTGACTTATTTTGAATACACAAATACTTCTAAAGATACTTTATGATGAATATATTATTTCGGATATGAGAAAAAAAGTTGGAGATTTTTGTGTCACTAACTGTGATGATTATATTATAAAATATTTACATAAGCATTATAATATATATGATAAATATGTCACTCCAAAAATTCATAATTTTTATGATAATCATAAAAAATTTACTCGTTTTGTATTGGTTTCTATATCAATAGAATATGCTTTAGATAATATTAAAGAAGATGATATTAAAAAGCTATTAGATGAATATAAATTTAACCAATCATTGGAATGGCAAATTGAACATATCGTTCCTAGGTCACAAAGATATAATCAATTTAATCATGAAAATTCTAAATTAATAAATAATATAGGTAATCTAGCATTATTGACTAAAGACACAAATACTAGAATTAGCAATAAATCATTTTATCAAAAGAGACAAGGAATTAGTCATAAGGAATTAGAACTAAAAGTAAATGAGGTGTTTCAAATTGATAAAGTTAATATTTCAAAAATAGATATACGTGAAAGAGAACAAGTTCTAAATAGTTATATATTTGATATTTTTATCAAAGATAATGGTGATAGACTGAGAAGGATGTTAGAAAAAATTGAGGACTATTACTAGTCTAATAAAGCTATTTTTAATGGTTAAGCTATTTGTAATAATTTATATAAAAAATATAATAGTTATTTAGTGACTTCTTTTAAGTATGTTTGTGAGTATTGTAAAGTTTAAAATGGTAGTTTTTGTTTTCAATGAGATTGTATAGTAATTATAATGAATAAAAAAACCGATGAGAGGAGTTGTCAGATTTGTAAAATATTCGACAGTAGAAACAGATGAAAAAAATCTTACGAAACAGATTATACATGAAAATTTTAATGTCAGATTTGGTATCCAATTTTGGCGATGCCGTGTACTATCTCGCCTTGATGACTTATATTACTGAGATTAAGAATGGTAGTTTGGCCGTATCTGCTATCAACCTTTCAGAAACCTTGCCGATATTGTTTACCATACTGTTTGGTTTTCTGGCAGATAGAACCATGAATAAGGTCGGGATGATTATTAAAACCTTATGGCTAAGGATGTTATTGTATCTGGCAGTTGCAGTTGCCATGACCTTCCAACCGTCTTTAGTGATTGTCTTATTTGCTAGTTTGGTGAATTTCGTGTCGGATATTTTAGGGCAGTATGAAAATGGTTTGTTTTATCCAATTTCTAATCAAATCATAGAGGAAGCAGATAGAGAAGAAGCGATTGCTTTTAGGCAAACACTGACATCAGCTTTAGCTATTATGTTTCAAGTTACAGGTGTTCTCTTGCTTACTCTTATAAGTTATGCAAGTTTAGCCATGCTCAATGCCTTGAGTTTTTTATGCAGTCTTTTGATTATCTTATCGGTAAAAAATCAACTGACTCATGCTTCTAGTGAGAAAAACTTGAGTGCAATCAAATTAAATACCATCGTTTCGGACTTGGTGTTAGATTTGAAATTATCGGTTAGGCAGTTGTTTTCGATAAAAGACATGAAAAGTGTTTTGCTGACGATTCCGATTCTCAATGGAAGTTTAGCCATTATGACTTCCTTAGTGGTCATCAATCTCTCTCAGACGCCTACTTTGATTTTGTTCAATAAGGCCACGACCATTTCACTTTTAGGGATAAGTACTGTTTTAGGTGGGATTTTAGGTGGAGCCTTGGTTTTGACAAATAATTATTTCAAAGGTCTGTCCATATCAATCCTGTTAAAAATCAATCTTTTCTTCGTCGTAGGCTTCTTTGTGGCACTTTATTTGCAAAATATAGTTGGCATTTTACTCATGTCTTTTCTGTCAAGCCTGTTTGTGAGTGCCTTAAACCCCAAAATGGGAGCAGTTGTTTTCAATAATATTGAAGAAGATAAATTGGCGACAATTTTTGGTGGTATGGTAACCTATTTTCAAGTTGGAGATATTATTTCAAAATTATCTTTTTCGATTCTAGTTTTATACTTATCTTCGCAACAAATTAGTATTGTTTATCTTTCAATTCTTTTAGTGGCTTTGTTTTATCTCTTTTCTGATAAAAAATCAGTGCCCAAATGATAAGAACAGTTTCATGATATAATAGTAAAAAAGTGGATAAGGATGGCATGATGAAAGAGGCAGAACGTATTTTGATGATTTTTCTACGCCTTCAAGCAGGCGAATATTTAAGTAAATCACAATTAGCTAGAGAATTTGGTGTCAGTACAAAAACCATACAGAGAGATTTCTCCTTTTTAGAAGGTTTTATTGAGTCCCAGTCTTACTTTTCTGGGGAGCTTATCTATAATCACAGTAACCATAAAAGACAACTGAAGAAAGCGTCCCAATTTAATAAAAAAGAGATTCTCGTTATTTCAAAGATTTTATTAGAAAATAGAGCCTTAAATAAAGAAGAAAACAATGCCTTGTTGGATGGCTTGTTAGCCCTGCTTTCTAAAAGTGACCAGAAAGAAATTGAACAAATCATAGCATCAGAAAAATTGAATTATGCTCCCTTACAAGACCAGCAACATCGTATTGATAAGGTTTGGATTTTCTCAGAATACATTCGTCAAGAGCAGATGATTGAATTTGACTATGCTTCACCGTATAGTAAAAAGGTAAAGAAACACACGGTTTTGTTATCATCTCTTTATTATGATGATCATTATTTTTATCTAAAAGGATTCGATATGGAGAAAGAGAAATATCTGGATTTTAGATTAGATCGGGTGCAGTCGTGGCAAAATTCTGATGTTGATAAGCCCAAAATAGATTATCGTCATCGTTACAAAGATGGCGAACATCGAAACTTGAAAGTTGATGCTTTTTCACGTAAACCTATGACCTTTACCATTAACTATACAATCGATAAAAATATTATTTTGGATAAGTTTCCTAATGCCAAAGTAGTCAAAGAAGATGATAAGGGATATGAAATTGTTATTGAAAGTCAAAATACGCTGGGTCTGAAAAGATATATTATTAGTCAGTTGGATGTTTTGACGGTCTTATCACCTCAATCTTTTGTTGATGAGATCAAAGATATGTTAGAAAAAATGCAAAAAAATTATGATTAGGTAAAGCGTGGACGCGAGATGTCCACGCTTTGTTTTATAATTGACTTATCAAATGTAAGGGAGCGATGATAATGCAAGAAAGACAAACAACGATTTCACATAAATTTAGCAGACAGTTAAAGGCTGCGATGGTCAAATTAGAAGACTTAGTTTCTCATAAATCATATAAGGTTATCGAAACTCAGGATATCATGATGGCAGTGTTGTCAGTTGTTGACACAGGATTTGCTTATGCTCTGGGTTATCATTCGCTGACAAGAACTAAGCTACAAACAGAACTGGATAAGAGTGTTCTTGTAGAAGAGCGGACTATTTTTGATATGACTGATGAAACGTTTGAAGGGTATCGAAAAAAACAAGAAATTAAAAAGCAAGTGATTCAAACTCCAGTAGAACTTATTGTCGAAAAATCATCTGATTGTTTTTTGGCAGAGTGTGACAGCTACCCTATATCAGAGTATGTGAAACAGATTTTTGATTTCGCAGAAGAAATGCGTCAGCAAAATGCCCCAGATGGTGTCATAGATTCTTACTGGTTATTGGTTGGTATTAGCCAGTCATTTGCCACCAACGCTTACCATATTATTTACAAACAGCATCTATTGACTGGTGATAATGTTTATAGCGACCAAACCTTAGATGCTATCTTCACGTCAAGAAAGTATAATTACAGAGAATTTACAGATGGTAAGGCAGAAAAAGAACGAGGGTTGAAGAACCGAATTGCTTCGAATATTTCAAATAAACTGTCTGATCCCAACTATTCTTTACTTCAAGATATTGCGACAGATATTACACTCAAAGCGAAAAATTCAGAGCTGATGGAAGTCATTGGTAGGGATGACGAAATTAGAAAAGTAGAGATTGCCCTAACTCGTCGAGATAAGAATAATGCTGTCTTACTTGGAGAAGGTGGTGTTGGTAAGTCGGCGATTGTGGATGGGATAGCTATGAGGATCGCAGCTGGTCAGGTGGCTTCTTTAGCAGGCAAACGAATTTTACAATTTAGTCTGAATGATTTATATGCCGTTTTATCTGGCGATTACAACAAGGGAATTTTACGATTTATTGAAGAAATGAAACGTGAAAAAGATGTCATCTTATTTGTTGATGAAATTCACATGTTAGGTCGTGTGAAATATTTAACAGACGCCTTCAAGCCAATCATGGCAAGAGGAGATTTTAGAATTATTGGTGCAACGACACCTACAGAATGGGATGTGTATCTTTCAGATGACTCTGCCTTGGTTCGACGATTTGAACAAGTGATTGTTGATGAGCCTAGTATTGATGCTACCATTACTATTGTTAAAAAGGCATCCCCTGTGTATGAAAATTTTCATCGTGCTAATTTTGAAGGCGAAAGTATTGAGTTGGCTGTCCGTCTAGCTAAAAAGTATTTGCCTAAGGAAAAACTCCCAGATTCTGCTTTTACCGTAATTGATAATGCGGGAGCTATGGTCAGGATTGAGGCTGAGCAAGGCGTTGATATATTGGAAGAATACCAAAAGCAAGTCGATGAACTGAAAGCGAAACTGGAGGCTGCTCAAGCGATTGAATATAATGAAGTTGAAGAAAATAGGATTCGTCAAGAACTAGACAAACTGGTGAGTGAATTTCAGAAATCACGCAATAATCTTACGCCACAAACTTATTCTTTAAAAATTGATGAAACAGTTATTAAAAAGGTGGTTGAGCAAAAATCAGGTCAGACAGTAAAACCAGAAGATATGATAGTTGGTAAATTTGCAGAAGAACAGGAGCGAATTCGACTGTCCAGGTTGAAAGAAACCTTAGCACAAAAAGTCATTGGCCAGTCGGCTGCGACCGATGTGGTTGCTGAGGCAGTTATTCGTGCTAAGACAGGCTTTAGAAATCCTAAACGTCCAGTAGGTGTCTTTCTCTTCCTTGGAACTAGCGGTGTGGGTAAAACAGAAACGGCTAAGGTTCTGTCTGAGGAGTTGACAGGTCATAGTCGCGATTTGATTAGATTTGATATGTCTGAATATCAGCAGGAACATGAAGTATCCAAACTAATCGGATCTCCTCCGGGTTATGTTGGTTATAAAGAAGGTGGTCAACTCACCTCTGCTGTTCAGACCAATCCTAACTCAGTACTTCTTTTTGATGAAATTGAAAAGGCACATCCTAAGGTCTTTGACTTGATGTTACAGGTGTTTGATGATGGTCATTTGACAGATAATAGCGGTCGAAAAGTTGATTTTTCAAATACCTTGATTATTTTGACCTCCAATCTAGGTTTAGCTGCCTTGAAACAAGATAAGACAGTGGGATTTGGTCGCAAACAATCATCAGAACTTGAAGAAGATAGTATTCGTCAGCACATGATGGAGGCTGTTGGGCAGTTTTTCAGACCAGAATTGTTAAATCGAATTGATGAGATTGTAACGTTTAAGCCGTTTAGTGAGGCATCACTTTTGAAAATTACTAAATTATTACTTGACCAAGAAATTGAGCTAATCAAAGAACAAGGTTATCATCTAGAGTTTACAAAAGGAGCGGTAAAGTTAATTGCAAAATTAACCTATGACCCTAAAAATGGTGCCAGACCAATTAAGCGAGGAATTTCAAAATTAGTTGAAACGCCCTTGTCAGAAAAAATCATTCAAGGCTTGGTCGATAAAGGAGATAAGTTGCTAGTTGGTGTCAAAGGTGATGGGCTAAGCTTTAAAATTATCAAAAAAGAGAAAGAGGAGGGATAATATGGGATTGTCTCATGCTCCTGATTATACTTGGAGCGAGCACTTTTCAGACAGAGCTTTGGAAAGATTTGGTGTTGACTCGGACAGGCTGGCTAAGTGGGTTGCTCGGCAAATCAGTAGTTTAACCTTATACTCAACTGAAACGACGTCTTCGCCTGATGTGAAAAAATATGTCTCAGATGATGGTATTATCTTTGTTTGTGATACGGTTAAGCGAACTTTTGTCACTTGTTATGAAGCTAATGATATGCTAGCAGAAGGGCAGAAGATAACTATTCATGAATATAATGTGGAGTTATTTTCTAAGGAATTGACCAAGCTAGCTCATAAATATCGGCTTAAAGATTCTCAAGAAATGTTACTCAGCACCAAGGAACATTTAGAAGCATTTTACCAATTGGCTCATACCTTGATGGTTGGAAGGTTGACGGAGAAAAATTATCAACTATTATCTCAACTCATCGATGAATACCATGCTGTGAAAGCCGCGATGAAAGTTATTGAGCAAAAACGTGGAGATTTCAAATGCTAATCAGGTAGATGTCCTTAGTTGCTGAAATAATTAAAAAAATGATAAAATTATTTAAATTAAAAAATTAAATACAAAGGAGAAATAAAATGAATACAATTGATCTTAAACATAGTTATGAAGTAGAATTTGCAAAATTAAATCCGAAGCAAAAAGAAGCGGTTGAAACAGTTGAAGGTCCAGTGATGGTGATCGCTGGTCCAGGTACTGGTAAGACCCAGATTCTTTCTAGACGTGTGGCCAATATCTTGTTAAATCATAATGCGAATCCAGAAGATATTGTGTGCTTGACTTATACAGAAGCAGGAGCTTCTGAGATGTTGGATCGTTTGGAAAACTTACTTGGAGAGAGTGGAAGAAATGTTAGAGTGTCAACCATTCATGCTTTTTGTAGTGGATTGATTCTTGCCAATCCTGATTATTTTGAAAATCAGCCCAAAGTTATCTCCACTGCTGCCCAGTATGAAATTCTTAAAGAGATCATGGATGAGCATATCCAAGAAGGAGATGTGCTTTATAAGAATTCTGGATATAGATATTCATCAAAGGGGCCGTTGCTTGATTTGTTTTCAAGGATGAAACGCAATAATTTTAATGAAGATACGTTAAAAAATGAGATAACAAGCTACGTAGAGCAAATGAAAACATCCAGAGGAGAGGGAGAGTTTCATGGATTAGGTTATAAAAAAAGTGATAAATTAACTGCTAAAGGTGAAGCCTTAAAAACACGTTTAGAGAAGTCAATAGCAGGAGCTAGGCTCAATGAAATTTATATGGAAAAGCTAGCTGAGAAAAACTATTTTGACTTTGATGATATGATCCTATGGGTCAAAGCTTTGCTTGAAGAAAATACAGCCTTTCAACAGTTGGTTTCAGCTAGTATTAAGTATTTATTTGTTGATGAATTTCAAGATTCATCTGTTCTGCAAAATGAACTAATTGATTTATTAGTAGCCGGTCAAGAAAATCCTAATATTTTCGTAGTTGGAGATGATGATCAAAGTATCTACCGTTTCCAAGGAGTCAGTGCGACGAATATCGAAGATTTTAGTAAGAAATATCATCCAACTGAGATTGTGCTCGAAGAAAATTATCGTTCTTCTCAGGTGATTATTGACGCTGCCAAAGAGCTTATTCAAAACAATCCAAGAAAAGATAAGCAATTACAAGCAGCAGGTGCTAATAAAGACTACCTTCAAAAAGCACCGACCTTGACAAAGTATGAAACAGATGCGGCTGAAATGCGTGGTGTTCTAAATGATGTCAAAGAACTAATCGCACATGGAGTAGCACCCAAGGAAATTGGTATTATCTATGGCCGTAATAACTATGGAAAAAAATTGGCGAAACTGTTTAGACAGCAAGGTATTCCTGTCCATATTAAGATTGATGACGATTTATTTGCAGATGCGTTCTTTATCAAACTGTATTCGATGTTAAAATATCTTAATCGTCCAACTGCGAGTATGAGTGACTTTAGAAAACTGCTTTACTTTGATTTCTTCAATGTTTCACTAGAAGAGTTAGTCAACATTCGAGACGTCAAAACTAAAGAAGACCTGTCATCTCCTGATATTTTGACTATCTATAAAGAACTAGAAACCTTACGACAAAAAATCTTACGTGCCAAACAACCCCTTTCACCAGTCTATATTCTGCAACAAATCATAAAAATCTGTCACATCGACACCTATCTCATGCAATCATCTGACAAATATCATTTAGTGTCTGTTCTAACAACGCTTTATGAATTGATGCAACTCACACCAGAAATTAGTCTAGCCGAGTTTTTAGGTCGGATTACAGGATTACAGGAAATGAAAGTAGCATTGCCGATTAAGAGGCTTGAAACAAGTCCAGATAATTGTGTCAATTTGATGACTGCTCATGGTTCAAAAGGGTTGGAATTTGACCATGTCTTTATGATTAAGTGTAATGATGGAACTAAAAAGGACGAGAGATGGCCAGGAAAAGAGAATCACTCTAGTAGTTTTACTTATCCACCTAGCCTGAGTGATAAGAAAGATAATGAGACAGAACTCAAAGAGCAAGAAAATCGTCGATTGTTCTATGTAGCGATGACCAGAGCGAAAAAAGAATTAAACATTTCTTATAGCAATACTGGCACACATACACATTTTATTGATGAGTTTAAAGATTATTTAGTAGAAAGAACTGCCGTACCGGTGACTGAAGAGATGTCTAATCAGGTTGAAATTAGTCTTCCAGCCTTAACTGACCAGGTGCGAGAAACTATTACTTCAAACTTTAGTTTAAGCGTCAGTACCCTTAATAGTTTTTTGAAATGCCCACTGAGTTTTTATTTCAATAAAGGCCTTAGATTTTCAACTGAAAGTAATGAAGCCTTGGTGTTTGGAAATATTATCCATAGTACTTTAGAAAGTATCTATGTTTCAGACGGTGATGACTTGTCTGATTTATCTCCAAAAACTATTCGCTCTAAAGATGAAACCCTCAAATATTTTGAAGAAATTTTTGAACGTGAGTCACATCAGTTGCCAAGTAAGCGTGCTCGTCAAGACGATTACAAGCGTGGTATTTCTATTATCAACAATTTCTATCAGGCAAGTGACTATCTTAAGTCTGGACATGTTGCTATTGAAAAAAATATTGCTCATATTAAACTTGGTAATATCAAAAACACCAGTGTTGATTTGACCGAGGTGGCTGATTTTGAAATCAATGGTAAGATTGATAAACTTGAAATTGACGGTGATGTTATTCGTGTGATTGACTATAAAACTGGCAATCCAACTAACGCAACGAAAAAATTATCTGCACCAAGTGAAAAATCTCCACAAGGGGAAGATTATTGGCGTCAAGCGGTATTTTATTACATCCTTTTAACGCATTCAGATATCGATGTGACAGGTAAAGAGATCCAAGTACGTTATGTCTTTGTTGAAAATGAGAAAGACTCGAGAGGATTTTCTGAAAAGGATTGTTCTATTTCAGAACAAGATATGGACTTCCTTTTAGAACAAATCAAAACGACACTACTTGAGATGAAAGCTGGTGATTTCACTACTGGTTGTGGTATTTTGGAGGACGGAAATAATGGCATTTATCCATGTGAGTATTGTACTCAAGCAAGATTGAATATGCAGCCATTGGATAACCGTGAGGCTGTTGAACTTGCAAGTTATGATCAAGCAGTGAAGTCATTTAAGACCTTGAGTGTTAGCAATCTCAATCGTTATCGTCATTGTTCTAATAGTTTTTATTTTGATCATGTTTTGAAACTGACAACGGTTGCTGGGTTAAAACCAGCAGCGAAAGAATATGCTAGTAAGATTGCTGCTAAACATGCTCCAACAGGTCATGTATTTGGTACCGTTATGCATGAAACACTGGAACATATTTATCGTGATCATCTTGATTTAGCGGCTGCGATTGGAGTATTTGACGAATCTCTTAGTCGTCATGAATCTAACATCATTGATACCATGAATGCTAGTGACATGAAAAAATATGGTCATCAATTGCTTAATAATTTATTTGATACTTATATTCCAAATAGTTGTAAAGACGTTGAGTTAGAAAAAGAAATCCAAGTTACACTTGAAGATAACTTACAAATTAACGGTATTATTGATAAACTAGAGTTCGATGGTGATATTATTCGAGTAGTCGATTATAAAACAGGTTCTGCTCAACATGGTGTCGAAGAGTTAGAAACTGGTGGTGACTACTGGCGTCAAGCAGTCTATTATAATATCTTGCTTGAGGAAAGCACAGCTATTGATACAGGTGGTAAAACGATCGAAACACGCTATATTTTCCTAGATGATGATCGTCAAGAAACAGGTTATTCAATTCATGACTTAACTGTCACATCAGAAGATATTGAGATAGTAAAACAAGACATTAAAGATTTTTGGCAAGCTATCCGTAAAGGACAATTTAAGAATGGTTGTCAAAAAGATGATTGTGATTTCTGTAAATTAGGTTGTTATGTAGATTTTGACTTGATTTCTAGCAATCGAAGTAATTAGACACACAAATTATCTAAAAATAAGTAGGTACGGATAAGTACCTGCTTTTTTTAATAGAGACTTTCAATTATTTATATAATTTGAGTGGGATTTTATAAAGAGGCTAACAATAAAAAAGCGTTTTTTTTAATTTTCACCAAGTTTAACGCTTTTTATGATATAATAAAAAAATGAAAACAATTGAAACAGTTTATAGTAATCATGCCGAAAAACCTTATATTGCACCAGAATATGAGCAAGAATTGTTGGAAAAACCTATTGCCAAATGGGCAATGGAGCGAACGGAAGAAGGCTTGTTGCCTGGTCACATCATTATGTTATGGCGTGTGCATTTTGGCACCTACACGACAGACTACCCACATCACAAATATTTTGCGACAACCTATGGTATTGACGCTCAAAAAGAGTTGGAATTTTTAATCAAGCAGGGTTATGTCAAAATAGACAGTGCGTTTGATTCGTTGCGCCATTTGCCAGCAGGTAAACTAAAGCAGTGGCTAAAAGAAAAAGAGGTTGCTGGTTTGTCAAAAATGAAGCGAGCTGATCTAGATCAAGCCATGATCATTGCTTATCAAGAAGATGAATTGGCCAAGCAGTTTGATTTGCGTGGGTATTCGCTTTCGGATAAGGGCGATAAAACCCTAGCCAAATACCCTGAGATTATTGCCAAACACCCTCAGAAAAAATACTAGACTTGGGTGGATTTTGACCTTGATTGAAGAATAAACGGTCCTATGCTATACTAGATTATATTGAAATCAAAGAGGAGAAGATGATGGAATTAGTTCGTGAAAAAGTATTCTTAAACCAGTATCATTATGATGCTCGTAATTTGGAATGGGAAAAAGAAAATGGTACTCCTGAAACAAATGCTGAAGTGACTTTCCAACTGATTAAGAAAGATGAAGAAAAAAATGAAACAACAATTGTTGCTGTATTACAGTCAATTATTGTTAAGGAAGAATTTGTTTTGACAGCAGTTGTGTCACAAATGAATTGCATTAAAAATCGAATCATCAACGAACCAAGTGAATTTTCACAAGAAGAGGTTCAAAGTTTAGCAGCACCACTATTGGATATGCTCCAACGTTTGACCTATGAAGTAACCGAAATTGCACTGGATCGTCCAGGAATCACATTGGAGTTTTAGTCATGAAGTTAGCCGTTATTACGGACTCGTCAGCTTATTTAGAACCAAAAGTTAAACAAGCTCAAAATCTATTTTGTTTGGATATTCCCATTATCATGGATAAGCAGAGCTATGTTGAAGGGAAAAACTTGTCATTGGATGAGTTTTATCGTTATTTAGCAACGGCGACTGATTTGCCAACGACCAGCCAACCAAGTTTATCAGAGTTAGTTGCCACTTTGGAACAGCTAGTAGCAGAAGGCTACACACATGTCATTGGACTCTTTTTATCTAGCGGTATTTCGGGTTTCTGGCAAAATATTCAGTATCTTATTGATGAGTATGACCAACTCACTCTAGCCTTTCCAGATACCAAGATTACCAGTGCCCCCTTGGGTAGTTTGGTGGCCAATACTTTGATGTGGGCTGAGTCAGGACAGACTTTTGACAGCATCTTAACTCGTCTGGAACAACAAATTGAGCAAACAGGTGCTTTTATCATGGTGGATGATCTGAATCATCTTGTGCGTGGTGGTCGTCTGTCAAATGGCAGTGCTTTGTTAGGAAATCTACTCAATATTAAGCCTATTTTGTATTTTACAACTGAAGGTAAGATTGAGGTGTTTGATAAGGTTAGGACTGAGAAAAAAGCACAAAAGCGTCTGGTGGATATTTTAGAAAAACAAATGACTGATCAAGACTATGAGCTATTTATTCTCCATTCTAATGCACCAGACAAGGTGGAAAAGTTGCAAGGCCTTTTGGGAGAGCAAGGCTATAATATAGAACAAATAAAAGTAGTGCCTTTGAATAGTGTGATTTCCACCCATGTGGGACAAGGAACGATTGCTCTTGCTTTAACACCACATATCTTATAGTGAAAGATAAAACATGAAGATTATAAATGATTTGCCTTCTGAATTTCAGAAGGCTTTACCGATATTACAGAGAATTCGTCAAGCTGGTTATGAAGCTTATTTTGTGGGTGGCAGTGTTCGAGATGTTTTTTTGAATCGCCCTATTCATGATGTCGATATCGCCACTAGTGCTTATCCTCAAGAAATTAAGAAAATATTTGAGCGAACCATTGATATAGGCATTGAGCATGGTACTGTTTTGGTCTTGACGGATCATGGTGAGTATGAAGTGACAACCTTTCGAACAGAAGATGTCTATGTGGATTATCGTAGGCCTAGTCAGGTATCCTTTGTTCGCTCTTTGGATGAGGACTTAAAACGCCGTGATTTTACGGTAAATGCCTTTGCCTTAAATCAAGACGGTCAGTTGATTGATCGTTTCAATGGTCTAGCGGACTTAGAACAAGGTTTATTACGCGCTGTGGGTCAAGCCAGTGAGCGATTTAATGAAGATGCCTTGCGCATTTTAAGAGGCTTTCGTTTTGCAGCTAATCTTAATTTTGACATTGAAAAAGACACCTTTGCAGCCATGACGGCCTGTGCCCCTCTTTTGACTAAAATATCGGTGGAGCGTTCGTTCATTGAATTTGATAAATTATTGACAGCTCCTTACTGGCAAAAAGGTTTGCAAGCTTTTATCGCTAGTCAAGCCTATCTTTATTTACCAGATTTGGCTCACAAAAAGTTGGCTTTGACTCAGATGCTAGCTGCTCTGCCAAGTGAGTTTCAGTTTAAAAATTCTGAACAGGCCTGGGCTTACTTGTTGGTCAACTTAGAAGTAGATGTGAAACCTTTTTTGAAAAAATGGAAAACCTCAGTCCAGTTTCAAAAGACTGTTACTCAGCTAATTAACATTTATAATGACCGTGCTACTAAACCACTTACGCAACGACAGGTTTATGACTATGGCTATGCTCAGTTAATCCTAGTAGAAGAACTCCGACAAGCCTTGGGGTTGGTTGTTGATTTTGATAGTATTTGGCAATTAAATGACAGTTTGATCATTCATGATAAACATGAAATTGTTGTCAATGGAGGGGATTTAATGAAAGAATTTCAACTCAAGGCAGGTCCAATTCTGGGGAAATTGTTGACAAGGATTGAAGATCAAATTGTTATGGGAAATTTACCAAATGATCGAGTGGCCATTTTTGAGTTTGTAAAAGGAGAGCTAGATGAGTGATTTTTTAGTCGAACAGTTAACCAAGAGTGTGGGAGAAAAGACCGTTTTTAATCGGATTTCCTTTATTATTCATGAGCAAGATCGGATTGGTTTGATTGGCGTGAATGGTACAGGTAAGACGACGCTCTTAGATGTTTTATCAGGGCGTTTGGGATTTGATGGCGACCAGTCACCTTTTCGTAAGGCCAATGATTATCAGATTGCTTACCTAACGCAAGAACCCAATTTTGATGATCAAACGACGGTCTTGGATACGGTATTGTCGTCAAGCCTGAGAGAAATTCAGCTCATTAAGGAATATGAACGGTTAATGGCGGATTATAATGAAGCTAAGCAGAGTCGTCTTGATCAGCTCATGGCAGAAATGGATGCCCTAGATGTGTGGTCGATTGAAAGTGAAGTTAAGACCATTCTTGCTAAATTGGGTATCATGAATCTACAAGAAAAGGTGGGTAATCTTTCTGGTGGTTTACGCCGTCGAGTCCAATTGGCCCAAGTCTTACTAGCTGAGGCAGATTTACTCCTATTAGATGAACCAACCAACCACTTAGATATTGACACGATTGCTTGGCTGACTAATTTTCTCAATCAAAGTAAAAAAACCGTTCTCTTTATTACCCATGACCGTTATTTTTTAGATAATGTAGCGACTCGAATTTTTGAGTTGGAACAGGCGGATTTAACAGAATATCACGGGAATTATCAAGATTATATTAGATTAAAGGCTGAGCAAGATGAACGAGATGCTGCTAATTTACATAAGCGTCAACAACTCTATAAGCAAGAATTGACTTGGATGAGACGTCAACCTCAAGCTCGAGCGACCAAGCAACAAGCTCGAATCAATCGTTTTCATGATTTGAAAAAAGGTTTGCAAACCAACCAACAAGCAACTGATTTGAGTATGACTTTTGAAACAACTCGTATTGGTAAAAAAGTGCTTGAGTTTCAAGAGGCGAGTTTTTCTTTCTCAGATAAGGTCATTTTGGACAAGTTCAATCTTTTGATTCAAAATCGAGATCGCATTGGCATTGTCGGTGATAATGGTGTTGGAAAATCAACTCTGTTGAATCTCATCAATGGCGATTTAACTTTATCCAGTGGACAACTCATTGTTGGGGAAACCGTTCGAGTGGGTTATTTTTCACAACAATTCAAGGATATGGATCCAAATAAGCGAGTCATCAATTATCTACAAGAAGTGGCTGAAGAAGTCAAAACCGATGTGGGAACAACCAGTATCACGAATCTATTGGAGCAATTTCTCTTTCCTCGTGCCAGTCATGGTAGTTTGATTGGGAAACTATCTGGTGGTGAGAAAAAACGCCTGTATCTGTTGAAGATTTTGTTAGAAAAGCCAAATGTTTTATTATTGGATGAGCCTACCAATGATTTTGATATTGCGACCTTGACCGTGTTAGAGCAATTTTTAGCAGATTTTTCAGGTCCAGTTTTGACGGTCAGTCACGACCGTTATTTCTTGGATAAGGTTGCCAATAAGATTTTAGCCTTTGAAGATGGTCAGATTCGAGAGTTTTTTGGAAATTATACGGATTATTTGGATGAAAAGGCTTTTGAGACCAGCTATGAACAAGACGTGAGTAAACTCGAAAAGCCAAAGATTGAAAAAAGTAAGGATAGTAAAAAACGCTTATCTTATTTTGAACAAAAGGAATGGGAAACCATTGAGGAAGACATTAGTCAGTTAGAAGATGAGATTTCTGCTATTGAAGAAGCCATGACCAAGTGTGGCAGCGACTACGGTCAACTCGCAGAGTTACAAGCTCAATTAGATGAAAAAAATGAACAACTCTTAAACAAGTATGAACGTTATGACTATTTGAGTGAGTTGGTATAATAGTTTATCAAGAACCACCAAAATGGCGGTTCTTTTTATATTGTTGAAAGAAGAAAAAATTAAAATATACTTACAGTATTTTTTAATCTAAGTAATTGACTTTGTCAATTACTTAGATTAAGTCACTATTGGGAAAGGAGGTGAACTAAATGGGAAATTGGTATGTTGTTGATCAGTTTGGTAATGTAGTTATGGGACCTTTTATGGATAAACAAACGGCAGAAAATATGGCTGGTGGCAATCCATCTTACACTGTTGTTTATAAAGGGTAAGCTGTTTTTGCTGATGAAAAATTCTCCTTTGTGAGAATTTTTTTATTGAATTATTTTGAGGAGAACAAAATATGGTAAGAAATGATATTAAGCCAGATTTGCAGAATATTGAAGATTATTTTAGTAAGCGAAGAGAATTTTATATCCCAAGTTATCAGCGTCCCTACGCTTGGCAGGTGGGACAGTGTGAGCAGTTGATTGAGGATATTAAGAATCATCAAGAAAACTTTAGTGCTGATGAACAGGATAACTATTTCTTTGGTGCGGTATTGATCGCTCAAGAATCTGGGGAAGAGCATGAAATTTCCTTGATTGATGGTCAGCAACGAACAACAACCTTCATGTTATTGCTCAAGGCAGTTTTGTTGAAATTAAAGCAGGAAATCTCACATTTATCAGAAGAGTCTTTGGCAGATGCTAGATTATTGGAAGAACTTAAGGGCTTAATAGCTAGAACGGTCACTATGCTATATAATTTATCAGATGAGGATGCCTTTAACTATCGTCGTGGTCAACATGACTTGCAAGACCATCAAATCAAATATAAAAATGATTCGATTTCCGAACTTTATGCTAGTGATTTGAATAGTATTTTAAGAGGTGAAGACCTGTCAACCATTGAGTATAGCGTGATTAAGATTAAAGGACGACGCAAGGACAATAAATACACCAATTTTTATAAAAACTTCCGTTACTTTTATCATTATTGTCAACCGTTGACCAACACCCAAATTAGGGATTTTGCAACTCATCTACTCTCTCATTGTCAAATTATTACCATTACCAGTTTCAATACGGATCAAGCCATCAACATTTTTAATTCCTTAAATGGTACTGGTCTGCCTTTGACAGCTATTGAAGTTTTGGTGTCTCGAGCAACGGCAGTATCTAAGGACAGACGTGATTTTGAAGCTTCTTGGAAGGACTTGGTTCAACGGGTGGATCAATCATCTTTGGACTTAAATTTGCTCATGACTTATTATATTTTTGTGAAATTAGCTAAAGAGCAAAAAGAAACTAATAACCGAGGGATTCGTGCCTTCTTCAAAAAACGTGCCTATCTTTTGAAAGAAGATCAGATCTTTATCAATGAGTTAAACCAAATTATAAGCAATTGGTCGAGTTTTGAGCAAACCGAATTAGGTCAGATTATGGGAAGATTTTATGGTAATTTTAGACCCTTTGTTTCGTCTTACCTCTTTTATCGCTCGACAGATAGTCGTTACTTGAGTTATTTACTACGTCTGGCTATTCTTTTGGATGTGACAGATTTTTCTTACAGTCACTCTATTTTCAAAGGATTTTTGGAAAAAATCAATCTTAAATATAGCCAAGTTGACACTTACAGTGAGTCTGATTTGATTCAGGAGGTTAAAGACCACATTGCTCATCACTTTACTCCAGAAGATATTAGAAGTCGCCTGTTGGAGAGTGGCCTACCTAAAACGTTGGTTTTTGTTAATGACTACCTTTACAGTCAAGAGCAAGGCTTACCTTTCAAATTAGATGGCTTGGTTGATGTCGAACATATCATGCCTCAGAGTGGTCTAAATCGTGAATCGATTATGCGAGATGCAGGTTTTGTTGACCAAGATGAATTTTATAGCTATGCGGAAAAATTAGGTAACAAGATTTTATTAGAAGCAGAAATTAACCGTGGTATTGGTGATGCTTGGTTTAGAACCAAAAAAGAAAACGAAGTGACAAGTGGTCAGGGTTACCGTGGCAGTCGTTATCATTTAGCACAGGCTTTATCTGGGTATGAAAAAGATACTTGGGATAAGGAAGATATTGAAAAAGCAACGGAAAAAATCGCTAATCGTTTCGTTAATTTCCTGTTTAATTAACCAAATACAACTTCTCAGTTTAAAACTGGGAAGTTTTTTGTGGATGGAAAAGATAGTGTAAATTTATAATGAATTTAACAGCCAATCATTGACAAGGATTTTTCAAAACTTTATAATTATATTATATAACTCATACAAGGGTACGAGATAAGGAGGGATTTTATGTCAAGAAAACATAGAAAAAAAACGTTGAAGAAGAAAAAGTGGGGTCTGGTTAGCCTAGGGCTTTTAGGCCTAATTGGTTTTGCGGGAGTTACCTATTTTAAAAATAATCAAACTTCTAATGTTGCCTCAGATAATCTTTATAAGATTGCTAATGTTAAAGAAGGGTCTTTAGCATCTGCGACCTTGTTATCTGGTACTGTCAAGGCCTTGTCTGAACAGTATGTTTATTACGATGCCAGTAAGGGAACAAGTGCTACTGCCACTGTAGCTGTTGGTGATCAGGTCACAGAAGGTCAGCAGTTGGTGCAGTATGATATTACCAAGGCTCAGACCGACTATGACACAGCTATTCGTAACTTGAATAAGGTTGCTCGTCAGATTGAGTACTTGAGAGCTTATGGCAATCTCCCAACAACCAATACGACCACAGATCCAGAAACGGGTGAAACTTATACGATGACAACACCACCAACCATGCAGGCCACAGCTAGTTATGAGCAGCAACTCCAAGACCTTAATGATGCCTATGCTAATGCCCAGGGAGAAATCGATAAAGCTCAAGCTGCCTTGAATGAGTCGGTGATTACCAGTACTGTTTCTGGTACAGTGGTTGCGGTCAATAACAATATTGATCCTGCCTCCAAGACCAGTCAGAGCATTGTTCATGTTACGAGTGAGGGACAATTGCAGGTAAAAGGAACGCTGACGGAGTATGACTTAGCCAATATTAAGGTTGGTCAAGCTATAAAAATTAAATCTAAGGTTTATAGCGATAAAGAATGGACAGGAACAATTGCTTCGATTTCGAATTACCCCAATCCAACGGAAAGCGGCTCAACCAATTCGACCCCAACTTATAATTACACAGCTGATATTACAAGTGATTTAGGTGACTTAAAGCAAGGCTTTACTGTTTCCGTTGAAGTCATTAACGATAAGAAAGGTTTTGTTGTTCCAATTGGTGCACTTGTCGTTGAGGGAGATAAATCTTATGTCTGGGTTTATGATGAAAATAATGGAACAGTCGCTAAAAAAGAAGTCAGCATTGGTAATGCTGATGCCCGTTCGCAAGAAATCAATACAGGCTTAGAAGTTGGTCAAGTGGTTGTAACCAATCCAGATAATAAATTAAAAGACGGTCAAGTGTTGGAAAGTGTTGCTTCTGAGGACACAGAAGGCGATGCTCAGGCTGACAGTGAGGGAGGAAGTTCAAGTGAAGGATAGACCGAAAGCTTTGATGACCTTAAAGCAAATCACGAAGTCTTATCGCAGTGGTGAAGAGGAGTTACAAGTACTTAAGGGAATTGATCTAACGGTTTATGAGGGTGAATTTTTAGCGATTATGGGGCCATCTGGTTCGGGTAAATCCACTTTGATGAATATTATTGGTCTTTTAGATGCGCCAACAAGTGGTCTTTACCATTTGGCTGATAATGAAGTAGAAGATTTGCCAGAAGTGGAGTTGGCACAGGTCAGAAACGAAGAAATCGGTTTTGTCTTCCAACAATTTTTTCTCTTATCCAAATTAAATGCCCTTGAGAATGTCGAACTTCCCTTGATTTATGCTGGTGTGGGAGCAAGAAAACGACGTGAGCTAGCTGAGCAATTTTTAGAAAAAGTCGAGCTTGCGAATCGCATGTACCACATGCCGTCTGAAATGTCTGGGGGACAAAAGCAACGGGTGGCAATCGCGCGTGCCTTGGTTAACAATCCCTCAATTATCCTAGCTGATGAGCCAACAGGAGCTCTTGATACTAAAACCAGTAATCAAATCATGGAATTATTGACCCAGCTCAATAGAGAAGGCAAGACGATTATCATGGTTACGCATGAGCCAGAAATTGCTGACTATGCAACTAGAAAAATTGTCATTCGTGATGGTGAGATTACAGCAGATACAACAGACAGTGTAAGAATTGAGTAGGGAAGGAGGAATCAATGCAAAATTGGAAATTTGCCATTAGCTCGATTTTAGGGCATAAAATGCGATCTTTCTTGACCATGTTGGGGGTTATCATTGGTGTGGCTGCTGTGTCAGTGGTTATGGCTATTGGTACAGGTGTGACTAAAAGCATTACCAAACAAGCGTCACAATTTCAACATGATGTTAGCTTGTTTTACCAGAAAAAAGGGGATAATGCTCTCTTTCCAGAAGATGTGTCGCCAACTATCAAACCCCCTTTGATTCGAGAAGAGTGGTTAGAACAAATTGTTCGAGAAATTCCTGGTATCAGTGGTTATTATGCGACAAATACGACAACAGAAGCTATCTCTTATCAGAATAAGAAATCTAGTAAGGTAACTTTAACAGGAGTCACTAGCACTTATTTTGGGATAAAGAAATATAAGATTTTGGCAGGTCGCCAACTGGGCGTCTCAGACTACAGTCAGTTTTCTCGCTTAATTATGATTGATAAGGTCTTGGCAAAAAAATTATTTTCTTCGTATGAAGAAGCCCTTAATCAAACCGTTGATGTTGGCAATAAGCAATACCGAGTGGTCGGTGTTTATAAAGATCCCGCAGCAGGTTCAGCCAGTTATGGAGCGACTTCAGAAGGAAACGCGATCTTAGCCAACACGCAACTAGCCGCAGAATTTAATGTTGATGAGATTGGTGCAGTTAATTTTTATGTGCCAGATGTCTTACAGGCTAGTGAGCTAGGAACTCAGGCGGCTAAGCGTTTAACCGAGTTATCTGATGCCAAAGAAGGTGAGTTTACCATGTTTGATATTTCTCAAATGTTAGAATCAATCAAACAGCAAGTTGGCACCATGACCATGTTTATTGGTTTTATTGGTGGAATTTCTCTTTTTGTCGGAGGAATTGGTGTCATGAATATCATGTTGGTATCCGTAACTGAAAGAACGCGAGAGATTGGTCTTCGCAAGGCTTTGGGAGCAACTCGCCGTAATATTTTGGTACAATTTTTAATTGAATCTGTCGTGTTGACGATTTTAGGTGGTTTCATTGGATTGATTATTGCTTATTTGTTTACTTATGCCTTGGGCAATATTGAAGGACTGGTTGCTAATCTTGGTAAGCCAGAAATATCCTTGGCTACTGTTTTTGTTAGCATTGCTTTTTCTGCCATGGTTGGTATTATCTTTGGTGTTTTACCAGCCAATAAGGCAAGTAAGTTGGATCCAATTGAAGCCTTGAGATATGAGTAGTAACTTTAGTTTGATAGTTTAGATAATGTATATCAAAAAGTCCTTAACAAATTTGTTAAGGACTTTATTTTTATTTGATGAAAAAGGGGTTGAAACTTTTTTCATGACCAATGGTTGTACTCCACCCATGACCTGGATAGACAGCGTAATGGTTAGGTAGAGTAAAAAGCTGGGTGGTTATACTGGTGATGAGTTGGTCAAAATCACTGGTCGGTAAATCGGTTCGACCGATAGACTCTTTGAAGAGAGCGTCACCAGAAAAGACGATTTCTTCTTTTGGAAAAACAAAAGAGACCCCACCATGAGAATGACCAGGCGTTTCAAGAACATAGAAATGAAACTCGCTTAGGTTATAGGACTGTCCATAATCAAAATAATAATCAGCAGGCTTAATCATAACATCCGCCATATCATCATGACGACTAAGGCCTGAAAGATTTTGATGAGGTGTATAAAGCCAACTTGATTCTTTTTCTGACACATAGACAGGTGGTTGGTTGAAATTTTCTCGAACCACATCAACCCCCATGATGTGATCATAGTGGGCATGAGTGAGTAGGATGGCAGCGACGGGTTTGTTGATTTCTCTTAATTTTTGACAGATGAAGTCTGTATCACTACCAGGATCAATAATAAGACAAGCCTTGTCATTGACTAAATAATAGGTGTTTTCACGCGCAAAAGTATTAACTGTTTTTATAATTTTCATACATCTAGTCTATCAAAAAAACCTCAATTTGGCGATTAAAAATGATATAATAGAGGCACTATGAAAGTGAATAAGCTGCGCAAGTACGCCGTTGTTGATTTGGAAGCAACTGGAACGGCGATTGATTCTTCCATTATCCAAGTGGGGATTGTCATTATTGAAAACGGACAAATCACAGAAACCTTTGAAACAGATGTTAATCCTCATCAACCCTTGGACGAACATATTATTAGTTTGACAGGCATTACAGATGAGCAGCTGTCAGTTGCTCCAGAGTTTTCGCAAGTAGCTAGTCGTATTTATGAGTTGATTAAGGATGCTATTTTTGTTGCTCATAATGTTAAATTCGATGCCAATCTATTAACAGAGCAACTCTTTTGGGAAGGGTATGAACTTCGTCAACCACGAGTTGATACAGTCGAATTAAGTCAAGTTTTTTTTCCAACCTTGGAAAAATATTCTCTTGCCCAGTTAGCCAGTGCTTTGGAGGTTAAACTTAATCAAGCGCATACGGCGATTGCAGATGCACGAGCAACGGCAGAAATTTTTTTAATGCTACAAGAAAAGATTAGACAGCTTCCCCAACAGACCTTGCAGGTCTTAAAGACTTTTTCACATCATCTCCTTTATGAAAGTCATCTCATTATTGATGAAATTTTGGAAGAGAAGATGAGAGAAGATGACCTTGATCAGTATGAGTTGGTTGAACATCTGATGTTGAAAAAAATCTTATCTCTAGCTAAGGAAAAAGAGTTGGCTAGACATTTTACTGATAATCTAAAGACTTTGGGCTTAGATGTTAGACCGAAGCAAGAAGCATTTGCTCAATTGATTGAGCAGGGCTTGGCATTGCCAGAGCCAAGTTTGATTCAAGCCCCAACTGGAATCGGAAAAAGTTTAGGGTATCTTCTTCCCTTACTTAGTCAAGGTTTCAAAGAGCAACTGGTTGTTGCCGTACCAACCAAGACGTTACAAGATCAACTTTATTATCAAGAGGCAGCATGGCTAAGAAACTGTTTTAACCTAAGCAGTCAGAGCATCAAGGCTGCCAGAAATTATATTAAACTGGAATCCTTCCAAAAGAGTCTGGAAACTCCTGAGAGCAACCGTTTATTGAATCGTTATAAAATGCGTGTGCTTGTTTGGTTGGCTGAAACGCAAACGGGAGATTTAGATGAAATTAGACAACAACAAGGGATGGAGCCATTTTTTGAAGCCTTACGACATGATGGGCGTTTAGATGTGTACTCACCTTTTTATGAAATGGATTTTTGGCGACGTGCTCAAGAAAAAGCTAAAACTAGTCGTCTTTTGATAACCAATCATGCTTATTTGTTAGAAGAAAGTAAAGAGCGTCAGAATTTTATCACGAACAAGGTGCTGGTGATTGATGAAGCGCAGGCTATGTTGGCAACTTTGGAGGCACAAACTCATCAGCGTCTAAATTTAACTCAATTGCTGAGTCAAATAAAGTTGTTACTAGACGAAATAACTAATCATTTGCAACAACGCTTATTAGAAAGTCTGCAATTCGAACTGGAACAAGTGGTTAATGGCAACGAGTCATACTGCCAAGAGCAGTTGGAACTACGTTTGCCTAAGCTACGTCAAGATCTGTCTGAATTGGATCTTGTTGCATTACAACCTTTGGCTAAAGCCTTATCCGAAGATTTTCCATTGGTTTGGCTAGAAAAAGATGAACTAAATGAGCCAGACCAAATCATACTCCATAGTAGCCAGAAAGAGCTGGTTCGACTAACTGAACTTATCAAACCGAAGAAACTTTATTTAATTTCATCCAGTTTGCAGATTAGTCAGGACGTTAATCTAGCCGACCTGTTACAACTAGAAAGCTATCACTTTGAGCGTTTGCCTAGTGAACGAACAACAACACAACACCTCTATTTACCAAGAGATTTACCAGATATTCGTTCCTTATCACAGGAACAATACGCCCTATTTTTAGCTGAAAAATTGGTCCAGTTAGTCCAACTTGATTACCCTATTCTAGCCTTGTTTACCTCAAAAAAAATGATGTTGAAGGTTTCTGACTTATTAGACGAAGTTGAAGTTAATCATCTTTGTCAATATAAGAATGGTCAACCTTTTGGCTTGAAAAAACGTTTTGACCGTGAAAAAAATGGGCTATTGTTAGGAACGGGAACCTTTTGGGAAGGGGTAGATTTTAAAGAACAAGACCGCTTATTAACGGTCATTACGCAGTTGCCTTTTGAGAACCCTAAGGATCGTTTTAGTCAAAAAATTTATCGAGAGTTGGAACAAAGGGGACAGAATCCTTTTATGAGTTATACGCTACCTATGATGCTCTTGCGTTTAATTCAGGCCTTTGGTCGTTCCCAGCGCCGTCCTGAGCAAAAGTCAGCTATTTTGATTTTAGATCAACGGCTGTTAAGTCGTTCTTATAGTTCTACTATCTTGGATTATTTAGAAGATAATTTTCAAATGGAGCAGGGAAATTTCATAAAAATTCTGCCAGTAATTGCAGAATTTTTGATATAATAGAATGAGTATCAATCATAAAAAAGAAAGGAAAAGTATGGACAGAACGATTCCCTTATATAAACAGTATCTTTTTGGTTTTGTTTTGTTATTGTTTTCCTTGTTTTTTGCAGTGATGATTATGGCTTATTGGGCTATGCGTCCTCATTTGCTAGCTAGTCAGCAAGCAAGACAAGTAGCCCAAGAAGTTGCCCAATTAAAGCAGACGAATCAGGTAGAACGTTACAGTGGTGAAATGACCTATTACACTATTTATGGTCAAACTCAAGATGACCAAGAGGTCATTGTTACAATTAACCAAGAAACTGGTCAGGTTTATATGGTGCCACAAAGTACAGGCTTGAGTAAGGAAGAAGCAGTAGCCAAGGCTCAAGACTATGGTGCAGGTACTATTGATAAAGCAGTATTTGGTCGTTATCAAGAACGGTCAATCTGGGAAGTTAAGTCAGACAAAGCCTACTATCTGATTGATTTTACTTCAGGTGAGTTAGTGAAAAAGGAGGGGCTATGAGCAAATTAGCCAAGCGAATCCAAGCCATGCAAGAAAGTGCCACCTTAGCTACTGGTGCTAGGGCACAGGCTTTGAAAGCACAGGGCAAGGATATTATTGACTTGACACTAGGACAACCTGATTTTTCAACGCCTAAAAATATTGGTAAACAAGCCATTGACAGTATTGTAAGTGGTCAAGCGAGCTACTATACCGTAGCCAGTGGTTTACCAGATTTGAAATCTGCGATTACAAGCTACATGAAACACTATTATGGTTATGAGGTGTCGTCAAAGGAAATTGTAGCCGCTACTGGAGCTAAATTTATCCTATATGCCTTTTTTATGGCTGTCTTGGATGAGGGCGATGAAGTGCTTATTCCTACACCTTACTGGGTATCTTATGCTGAGCAGGTCGTCTTGGCTCAAGGTCAACCCATTTTTGTTGAAACTAATGAAACCAATCAGTTTAAGGTTACAGTAGCTGATTTGGAACAGATGGTCAGTTCGCGGACGAAAGTTTTGCTGTTAAATACACCATCCAATCCAACGGGAATGGTTTATAGTCGTGAAGAGTTATTGGCTATTGGTCGTTGGGCGGTGGAGCGAGATGTTTTAATTTTAGCTGATGATATCTATGGGCGCTTGGTTTATAATGAAACAGAGTTTGTTCCAATTTCCAGTTTATCTGAAGCCATTCGGCAACAAACTGTCGTGGTCAATGGGGTGTCTAAGACCTATGCCATGACAGGTTGGCGAGTTGGTTTTGCAGTTGGAAATGCAGCCATTATTTCTGCTATGAGTAAGTTCATCAGCCAAACCACATCTAATTTGACCACAGTTGCTCAATATGCAGCCATTGAAGCTCTAACTGGTCCACAAGATGAGGTTGAAAAGATGTGTCAAGCTTTTGAAGAGCGTCTAAATACCATTTATCCACTTATCCAAGAGATTCCAGGTTTTAGTTTAATTAAACCTCAAGGTGCCTTTTATCTTTTTATCAATGTCAGTGAAGCCATGAAACTAAAAGGCTATGAGCAAGTTGTTGATTTTACCAATGATTTACTTGAAAAAACGGGTGTGGCCCTTGTTGCAGGTGAAGGGTTTGGTGCACCAAATCATATTCGTCTAAGTTATGCGACAGACTTAAAGAGTTTAACAGAAGCCGCTAAACGCATTAAGTCTTTTATGGAAAATTAAAATAGAAAGAAAAGAAAAATGATGTCAAAAGATTATGTTGCAATTATTGATGTGAAAGATCATGTTGGTCAGGAAGTGACCATCGGTGCATGGGTAGCTAACAAGTCAGGTAAAGGAAAATTAGCCTTTTTGCAATTACGAGATGGCACAGCCTTTTTCCAAGGTGTTGCTTTTAAGCCTAATTTTATTGAAAAATATGGTGAAGAAGACGGAACAGCCAAGTTTGACGTGATTAAACGCCTTAGCCAAGAAACGTCTGTTTTGGTAACAGGTATCGTTAAAGAAGATGAACGCTCAAAATTTGGTTATGAACTGGATGTGACTGACTTGGAAGTAGTTGGAGAAAGTGTGGATTACCCAATTACACCAAAAGAACATGGAACAGATTTCTTGATGGATCACCGTCATTTGTGGTTACGTTCACGTCGCCAAATGGCTATCATGCAAATCCGTAATGCTATTATTTATGCAACTTATGAATTTTTTGACCAAAATGGCTTTGTCAAATTTGATAGCCCAATCTTATCAGGAAATGCAGCTGAAAATACGACAGAACTGTTTGAAACAGACTACTTTGGCAATCCAGCCTTTCTAAGTCAATCAGGTCAGCTTTATCTAGAAGCAGGGGTTATGGCCTTGGGTCGAGTATTTGACTTTGGTCCAGTTTTCCGTGCTGAAAAATCTAAGACACGACGTCATTTGACTGAATTTTGGATGATGGATGCAGAGTATGCTTTCATGAGTCATGAGCAGTCACTTGATTTACAAGAGGCTTATGTTAAAGCCTTGATTCAAGGGGTATTAGACCGTGCACCTCAAGCCTTAGAAATTCTAGAACGTGATGTTGAAGCGCTTAAACGTTATATTGCAGAGCCATTTAAGCGTGTGTCTTATGACGATGCTATCAGTCTTTTACAAGAGCATGAGGCGGACGAAGATACAGATTATGAACACATAGAGCATGGCGATGATTTTGGTTCACCACATGAAACGTGGATTTCTAACTACTTTGGTGTGCCGACTTTTGTGGTCAACTACCCAGCTAGCTTTAAGGCCTTCTATATGAAACCAGTTCCAGACAATCCAGAGCGTGTCTTGTGTGCGGATTTGTTGGCACCAGAAGGCTATGGTGAAATCATTGGTGGTTCGGTTCGTGAAGATGATTACCAAAAATTATATGACAAGATTGTAGCAGAAGGACTAGATCCTAAGGATTATGCCTTCTATCTTGATTTGCGTAAATATGGATCAGTTCCTCATGCAGGTTTTGGTCTAGGCTTGGAGCGTATGGTGACCTTTGTGGCAGGAACGAAACATATTCGTGAAGCCATTCCATTCCCACGCATGTTACACCGTTTGAAACCATAAAAAGATCGCTTCGGCGATTTTTTTCGTTGCTTGTCGTCGGATATTCTTGATTTATGCTATAATGTAGAAAAGATAAGGAAAGGAGTGTTGTCATGAATAAAGGCCTTGATTTAGTGATTGTGACAGGAATGAGTGGTGCAGGTAAAACCGTAGCTATCCAATCCTTCGAAGATCGTGGCTACTTTACCATTGATAATATGCCACCGGCCTTGGTCCCCAAATTTTTAGAGTTAATTCAACAGACTGATGATTACCAGTCTGTCGCCTTGGTCATTGATATGCGTAGTCGTCTTTTTTTCAAGGAGATGAGCCAAATTTTAGACCAGCTAGAAAGGAATGCTCAGTTAGCTGTCAAAATCCTATTCTTAGATGCAACAGATAGTGAATTAGTTGCCCGTTATAAGGAAACGAGACGTAGTCATCCCTTGGCAGCAGACGGCAGAGTCTTAGATGGGATTAGCCGTGAACGTGAGCTGCTAGCTCCCTTGAAAAATCTGAGTCAACATGTTGTTGATACTACCGAATTAACTCCTCGTCAATTACGCCAAACCATCCTCGATCAATTTTGCCAATGGGATGATCAATCAGGTTTTCGTATTGAAGTGATGAGTTTTGGTTTTAAGTACGGACTTCCTTTGGATGCAGATTTGGTTTTTGATGTTCGCTTTTTGCCTAATCCTTATTATCAACAATCCTTACGCGAGCAGACTGGCTTGGATAAGGCGGTGTTTGATTATGTGATGACGCAACCCCAGTCCGAGCAATTTTACCAGCATTTACTGGCAATGCTAGAGCCGATTTTACCGTCTTACAAGGCAGAAGGCAAGTCAATTTTGACACTGGCTATTGGTTGCACAGGTGGTCAGCATCGCAGTGTGGCTTTTGCTCATAGATTATCTCAAGATTTGTCGAAAAATTGGTTGGTTAATGAAAATCATCGTGACCGTGAACGACGTAAGGAAACGGTGAATCGCTCATGAGAAAACCCAAAGTAACCGTTATTGGTGGTGGAACAGGCATTCCAGTCATTTTGAGTAGCCTTCGCCATGAAGATGTTGATATTACAGCTATTGTGACTGTTGCTGATGATGGCAGCTCATCAGGGCAACTGCGTTCAGCCATGAAAATTTCACCACCTGGCGATCTTCGCAATGTTTTAGTGGCCATGAGTGATATGCCCAAATTTTACGAGCAAATCTTCCAGTATCGTTTCCAAGAAAATGATGGGCCCTTGGCAGGTCATCCCTTGGGTAATTTGATTATAGCAGGTCTGTCAGAAATGCAGGGGTCAACCTATAAGGCTATGCAAATTTTGACCCAGTTTTTCCATACAACAGGTAAGATTTATCCTGCTAGCGACCAGCCTTTGACCCTACATGCAGTTTTTCAAGATGAACACGAAGTGGTGGGAGAGAGTAGCATTTCAGATTATCAAGGTATGATTGATCATGTTTTTGTCACTAACACTTATAATGATGACACACCAAAAGCCAGCGATCAGGTGGTTAAGGCTATTATGGAGAGTGACTTGATTGTCTTAGGCCCTGGTTCACTCTTTACCTCCATTTTGCCAAATCTCGTGATTCCAGAAATCCGTGAAGCACTTTTGGTGACACAAGCAGAGGTTGTTTATGTTTGCAATATCATGACCCAGTATGGTGAAACGGAGCATTTCAAAGACAGTGACCATGTTGCCGTCTTGAATCGGCACTTGGGACAAGATATTATTGATACCGTCTTGGTTAATGTCGAGCCTGTTCCTAGTGGCTACATGAATAGCCATGCTTTTGATGAATACTTGGTGCAAGTGGAGCATGATTTGACAGGCTTACAAAAACTAACCAAACGAGTGGTCGCTTCTAACTTTCTTCGTTTGAAAAATGGCGGAGCTTTTCATGATGGCAATCGAGTTGTGGCAGAATTGATGCAGTTAATTAAAGGAAGACAAGATGAGTTTTACCACACGAATTAAAGAAGAAGTTTTAGGACTTCCCCAACCTGATAAGGCACAACTAGCAGCACTTGTAAAAATGTCTGGTAATTTGAGCCTGACTGCTGACGGCTTAACTCTTTCAATCATGACTGAAAATGCTAAAATTGCTCGTCATATTTATGAACAGTTAGTGGCTTATTACCACATTGAGCCAGAAGTTTCCCATCATCAAAAAACCAATTTGAAAAAAAATCGTGTCTATTTGGTGGTGGTGAGTGAGGATGTGTCACAGATTCTAGCCGATTTACAATTAGCCGATGCTTTTTTTGGTCTGTCAACAGGTATTGAAAAACGTGTCTTATCTGATGATGATGTGGGGCGCGACTATCTCCGCGGGGCTTTTCTAGCCACAGGAACGGTAAGGGATCCAGAATCTGGTAAGTATCAACTTGAAATATTTTCGGTTTATTTGGATCACGCCCAAGACTTAGCTCAACTCATGCGTAAATTTATGTTAGATGCCAAGGTTTTGGAACATAAAAATGGTGCGATTACTTATTTACAAAAAGCAGAGGACATTATGGATTTTCTGATTGTGATTAAGGCCATGGAAGCTTGGAGCAGTTTTGAGGAGATTAAACTGTTACGGGAAACACGCAATGACCTTAACCGTGCCAACAATGCTGAAACAGCTAATATCGCTAAAACCATCACAGCCAGCATGAAAACCATTAACAATATCATTAAAATTATGGATAATCTTGGCTTGGAAAATTTGCCCTTGGAATTGCAACAAATTGCTCAAGTAAGAGTGGCTCATCCTGACTACTCTATTCAGCAGATAGCCGATAGTTTGGATTTTCCCTTGACCAAAAGTGGCGTCAATCATAGGCTGCGTAAGCTCAATAAGCTGGCAGAAGAGCTATAACTAAGAAAACTAGCCAATAATTTGACTAGTTTTTTTATTTTTCTTGAAAAATTTACAAAAGATGATATACTTAACTGGTTAATCAATTAAGGAGAATACTATGAAACACCTCTATCAATTTTGTATCTTATTGAGTTTCTTTCTAATGAGCCTAGGTTTTAGAAGTTATTCAGTTTTGGCAGAAACTAAGCCTATTAAAGTGATGACCACTTTCTATCCGATTTATACCTTTACCAAGGCAGTTGTTGGTAACACAGGAGATGTGACCATGTTGATTGGACCTGGAATGGAAATTCATGACTTTGAACCCTCAACGAAAACCATGATAGAGTTGGAAAAAACAGATGATTTTATCTATCTTGATCCAAGTATGGAAACTTGGGTTGCTCAGTTAGAAAAAAGCAATAGTAGCAGAAAAACGAATATGATTAAGGCTAGTGGTGAGATGATATTAGCGACTAGTCAAGAAAGTCCAGAAGAACATCAAAAAGAAGAACATGTTCATGAAGTTGATCCACATCTTTGGCTGTCACCACGTCGAGCGATTCAATTGGTCGAAAACATCAAAGACAGTTTAGTCAAGTCACATCCTGATTTAGCTTCTCAATTTGAACAAAATGCATCCCAGTATTTGAAACAGTTGAAAGAACTGGATAAAGACTATCAAGTGACTTTTTCACAAGCCAAACAGAAAAGCTTTGTCACTCAGCATGCCGCTTTTACTTATTTAGCTTTGGATTATCAGCTGCAACAAATTGCCATAACAGGCATCTCAGCAGATATAGAACCAAGTGCTAAACGCCTGATCCAACTCATCGACTATGTCAAAAAATATGAGATTAAGTATATTTATTTTGAAAAAAGTGCCTCAAAAAATCTAGCTAGAACACTCGCCAGTGAAGCCAATCTTAATATCGCTGTACTTAACCCCTTGGAAAGTCTAACCCAAGAAGAAATCAAGAAAGGCCAAGATTACTTCTCAGTCATGCGAGCCAATCTTAAAGCCCTTCGTTTAACAACGGATCGTGCAAGTAAAGCTGTTGAGGATGAGCAGTAGCAAAATAAGTTAACAAAAGAAAAAAATTGCTGATAAGTAAGAAAAACCGAGCAGTCAAAGCTCGGTTTTTTCTTGTTTAAGAAAGCGATACCATGCCTGATATACTAGTATATCAGTTAGTAGTAGTCATTGACATTCCTACTACTAACTAAACAAATAACTGTCTCGTCATCTATTAATTAGTTAAACGGTGTTTTAGGTCGTTTATTCTTTATAAAAGAACAGTAGATATCCTAAATACTCCTTGTATTAGAACAATGGAATAAATAGAAGATGAGTTTTAGGAGTTAGTATGGCAAAATTTGATATTATTACTATTGAAGACAAGATAAAGCAATTGTTAGAAACGAAGATTGATCCAGTTTCCTTCATTTATGATTTCTTGTCTTTTTATGCTATTCCCAAAGCAACACTTACCCGACTGCGTAAGGATAATGGACATCTGATTAAAAATAAACTTTTTTATCGTATTATTGCAAAAGGGCAATCGGTTGTCGCAGAAGTAGCTAAGATTGAGAAAGAGATTGTTAGTCAAAAGTCTAAGCCACGCTATATTATTGTGACTAATTTTGAAGATTGGGCAAGTAAGGATATTAAGACTGGTGATACGCTTAATATTGCTTTTGCAGACTTAGCAAGCTATGCTGATTTTTTCTTGGCTTGGAATGGGATCGAGAAGGTCGATTATGCTAAGGAAAATCCAGCAGATATCAAGGCGGCAGAGCGTTTTACTCGTCTTTATGATGAATTACGACAAATCAATCATTTTGATAATCAAAGTGATGAAGAAAAAGAATTCAACTTGTTCTTAATTCGCCTGCTCTTTTTGCTCTTTGCCGAAGATACCGAAATCATGAAAAAGGGTATTTTTACTAATAGTATTAAGACTAGATCGAGTGAGGATGGCAGTGATCTAAGAGAGCTCTTTAATCAGATTTTTGCGAGTTTAGATGTTGCCAATCGTCTCAATCAAGAGAGCTGGCTACAAGACTTTCCCTATGTCAACGGTAAGCTCTTCACAGAAGCTCAGACCAATCTGACCTTTAATCGCAAGACCAGAAAGCTCATCATTGAAGCTGGCGAGTTGCTTAACTGGAATGACATCAACCCAGACATCTTGGGGGCCATGATTCAGACGGTCGCAAGTTCAGAACATCGGTCACGTTCAGGCATGCACTACACTAGTGTGAGCAATATCATGAAAGTCATCAAGCCTCTTTTTCTTGATGATTTGACGCAGACCTACCAGTTGCTTGTCGATAAGATTAACGATAATGAAGATAAGGATATTACAGATCGAACTAGGCGTGAGAACCGCTCACTTTATGCCAAAGCACTTCAGAATCTCTTAGAACGTATCAGTCAGATCAAGTTTTTCGATCCAGCCTGTGGGTCTGGAAACTTTCTCATCATCACTTATAAGGAATTAAGGCGTCTTGAGATTAAGATATTAAAGACCCTACGTCAATTGACAGAGGACTATCAGATTAGCTTTTTTGAAAGTTCTCGTATCACACTCAATCATTTTTATGGCATTGAGCTGAGCGATTTTGCCCATGAAGTAGCGAGACTATCTCTGTGGATAGCTGAGCACCAGATGAATGTTGAGACCGAAAAAGAAATCAACCTTAAACAAGCCTTTCTCCCCCTTAAAGACACCGGAAATATCATCCAAGGCAACGCCCTAAGACTAGACTGGAATGAAGTACTTCCACATGATGAAACAGATGAGATATACCTGGTTGGCAATCCACCGTATATAGGAGCAAAATTGCAGAGTAAGGAGCAAAAGGCAGATTTGGAAGAAGCAGTCTGGCAGGGGCAATCTTATAAAAAGATGGACTATATTGCAGGTTGGTTCTTCAAGGGAGTTGATTTTATCAATACGGCTAATGCGAAACTGGCTTTTGTAACGACCAACTCTATTTTTCAAGGGGAGCAGGTAGCTATCTTGTGGCAGGATTTACTGGAGAAAATTTCAATTGAGTTTGCCTATACTTCCTTCAAGTGGGGCAATAGTGCCAGTAACAATGCTGGGGTAACAGTGGCTATTGTCGGTCTTGCCAATCATGATAATGCCAAGTCAAAGCGTGCCATTTATGATGAAAGCCTTACTTGTAGTCTTGTCAGTCACATCAATCCTTACCTGACTAGTGGGGAAGATATTATCGTGGCCAGTAGTTCTCGAGTCCTAAATGGTCTGCCTAAGATGGTATTTGGTAGTATGCCACGAGATGGAGGTAATTTTCTTATTTCAAGTATTAAAGAAAAAGAAGATATTATTTCCACTTATCCTGAACTTTCAACAGTTATTAAAAAATATATTGGTAGTGAAGAATTTATAAATAGAAAACAACGCTATGTTTTTTGGTTAAAAGATATTGATTATCATAAATTAAAAAATAATGCATTATTAGCTGATAGATTAGAAAATGTAAGAAAGATGAGATTGTCTAGTTCAGCTAAATCAACACAAGAAGCAGCAAAGACACCGTATGCTTTTGTTCAAAAAGGAGAAAGGGATACAGCTTATCAAAAATTTCTCGATTCTGATGCAGATGAGTTTGTCCAACTCATAGTTCCACGTGTTTCTTCTGAACAGCGTGATTATGTTCCTATGGGCTTTGTTGGTGATGATACGATTATTTCAGATTCTGCTATGGTAATCTACAACGCTCCTATCTATCTTCTAGGATTACTCATGTCTCGTCTCCACATGACCTGGCTTCGTGCCATTGGTGGTAAGTTAAAAACAGATTATCGCTATTCTGCTGGCCTGGTTTACAATACCTTTCCTGTCCCTGAGCTATCTGACAGGCGTAAAGCTCAGATTGAAGAGCAGGTCTTGGAGATTTTGGACTTGCGTGAGGAGTTGGGTGGTACGCTAGCCGAGCTTTATCATCGAGACACCATGCCAGACAGTTTACGCCAAGCCCACGAAGTGCTTGATGAGATCATCGAGAAAGCCTATAAGGACACACCATTCAAAAGTGACGAAGAACGCCTTAGCCATTTACTAAAACGTTATAAGGAGATGACAAGCAAGGATTAGTTATGGAAAATTTATTTATTATTATCAATCTTACCAAGGAGTCAACTTATGAGTAAAATCTTTCAAGTTAACTATGGTCAAAAGAAAACTTCGGTCAATACGAATCAACTAGGAATGAGAGAGATGCAGGCACGGGTCTATGAGAAACGAGCTAGTCGTCATCTACTTGTCAAGGCACCGCCAGCGTCTGGTAAATCACGAGCTCTCATGTTTATTGCCCTTGACAAATTACACAATCAAGGCTTGAAAAAAGCCATCATTGCCGTTCCCGAACGCTCAATCGGCAAGTCCTTTCGTTCAACCAAGCTATCCGATTATGGCTACTATTGGGATTGGCAGGTGAAGGAAGAAAATAACCTGACAACCGTAGGCACAGCTAGAAGTAAGGTGATGAGTTTTGTCAATTTTATGAATTCCACAGATCCTACTGACAATGTCTTAATCTGTACCCATGCCACGCTTCGTTTTGCTTGGGAACAACTAGATGTTAGTTATTTTGATAATTGTCTATTAGCCATTGATGAATTTCATCATGTCTCCCAAGATGATAATTCTGTTTTGGGTAATGTTCTGCGTGAAGTGTTGCAATCGTCCACAGCTCATGTATTTGCCATGACTGGTTCTTATTTCCGAGGTGATAGTGTCCCTATCCTTGATGCAGCAGATGAAGAACATTTTGACCGAGTAACCTACACCTACTATGAACAGTTAGAAGGTTACGAGTACCTCAAATCGTTTAACATGGCCTATAAGTTTTATCAAGGTAATTATATGGAGGCTTTGCCAGATCTTATTCCAGAATTTATTGATAAGAAAACCATTATCCATATTCCAAATGTTAACTCAGGCGAATCAAGTAAGGACAAATATGGCGAAGTTGATGAAATGTTAGATTTGCTAGGAGACTATCTTGGCAAGGATGATAATGGACTAATTCAACTAAAAACAGCCAGTGGCAAGGTATTAAAGATTGCTGATTTAGTGACAGAAGAAGGGCGAGAAGTTGTTCAAGCCTACCTAGCTAGAATGACAGAATTAGATGATTTAGACATGATTATCGCACTTGGCATGGCAAAAGAAGGGTTTGATTGGCCCTTTGCTGAATATGCCTTAACCATTGGCTATCGAGCTAGCTTAACGGAAATCATTCAGATTATTGGTCGTGTGACCAGAGATAGTAGCAACAAGACAGAAGCGACCTTTACCAATCTGATTGCTGAACCAGATGCTGAAAATGATGAAGTTCAATATTCAGTGAATAATCTAATGAAAGCTATCACAGCTAGTTTATTGATGGAAAATGTCTTAGCACCTTCTTTTAAGTTTAAGCCCAAGGAAAATAATAACCAAACAGCCAAAGGGGCAGAGATTTATATTAAAGGGTTAGTCAAACCATCAACCCCACGAGTAGAACAAATTATTCAGCAAGACTTAACAGAGCTTAAAGCGTCAATCCTTCAAGACGATGTTGTCCAAGCAGCCATTGTTGCTGGAGCAGATAGTAAAACCATCAACAAGCAGTTAATTCCACGCGTTATTGCAACCCAGTATCCGCAATTGAGTCAGACTGAAATTGAAGAAGTGCGTCAATATGCCGTTTCAGATTTGATCCTCTCCAATGCCAAACCTGATAAGGATAACAAACAACTGCTTAAAATGGCAGATAAATTTGTCAATATTGATGATTTGACGATTGATTTGATAGATCGTGTTAATCCATTTCAAAATGCTTATGAAATGATTTCACGTGATGTGGATAGTAAGACCTTGAATTTGATTGCTCGTGTCTTTGATAGTAAAAAAGTAGAGTTTACAGAAGACGAACTTCGTATGCTTTATCCTAAAATTAAAGAATTTCAGCGTGAACATGGTCGTTTACCACAACGAAATGCTAAGGAATTAGATGAAGAACGTCTATATCATGCTTTGGTTAAATTAGAGCAACTTCGCCGAGAAAGGAGAGGGAAATGAGCCAAGAGTTTGCGACATTAGATGATATTTTTAATGATGATGATTTTGAAAAATTAGTTGCCACTATTCGACCACTTCGAGTTGTGAAACAAGATCCAGAAGTTGAAAGTTTTTATGAAATTATGGATTGGATCAGAGAACATGGTCGAGAACCCCAGAAATCAGTGACTAATTTGAAAGAGCGTAGCCTGTTTTCACGCTTAAAAGGTATTCGTGAACGTCAAGACAGACAGGAAAAATTACGAAAATATGATGACTTAGGCCTGCTAGGAGACGAATATGCTAAAAACACTTGATGATATTTTAGAGGATGACAGTCTTTTTGAAAGTTCCTCAGATAGCCGTTTATTCAATACTAAACGTTATCGTCATACGATAACGGCAGTAGATAAAAAAGCCAGCAGAAAACGAATGAAGACAGATTTTACCCCCTATCAAGTTTTATTTCAATCTGTTCAAGCAGATATTGCTAGTGGTAAGCGTCAAATTAAATCTATATCTGACGTTGAAATTAGTCAAAAAAGCCCTATTAAAAAAGGGAACTTTTATATTGATAATGGCATCATGCTTTATGTGGCTAAAATTTATCATCCAGACACCAAAGAAGAGTTTTCTGAGTCAACAACTCGCAAACATAAGGTTCATCTTATTTATGAAAATGGGACAGAAAATCATATTTGGTTGTTGAGTCTGGTTTCTTCACTTTACGACACCAAACGTTCAGGCCGCTTGGTGACAGAGTCTTTGGATGAGATTGACTTACTAAGTGAACAAGTTGACAATAATGTCACAACCGGTCACATCTATGTTGTCAAATATGCTGGTCAAGATCAACGTTTTTTAAGTATGGCTAACCTTTATAAGATAGGGGTGGCCAAGGATATTCAGAAACGTCTATGCAACACAGTCAATGAAGCCACCTATCTCTTTGCCCCAGTTCAGTTGATTGAATCTTTTGAGATTCAGAATATGGAGGCTAAAGAAGTTGAAAGTTATCTCCACCATGTCTTAGCAGACAAACGAGTGGACTTAGTTACCCAATCGTCAACGGGTAAGGAAATTAGAGTGACCGAGTGGTTTATCGTCGATTTGGAACATGTTAGACAAATCTTGAATCAGTTAACTGTAGAGTTACAAAAAAATTAAGTTAAAGTAGCAAATATGAAAGGAGAAAGAGTGATGGGTGAATTTCTTATGTGGTTAGCTTGTATTGGGGTTGTTGTTTTAGCATTTATTGTTAGTCCCTATGATGAAAAACAAACAAAGTATAAGCGTAATGCCTTAATTGATAAAAAATATAGAGATACATTTGGTAAAAAATAAGCTGTATTTTGTCGATTAGACTTCTAAAAGTTATTCCAAGAGTGTTGAAAAATCTTGGAATAGCTTTTTTATTTAATAAAAAAACTCCTTCTCGATAAGTCGAAAAGGAGTTAAGTTCAAACCTAGTTTGATATGGTTTCTTATTTGAGACCGTATTTTTTGTTGAAACGATCCACACGTCCATCTGCTTGAGTGAATTTTTGACGACCAGTGTAGAATGGATGAGAATCAGATGAAATCTCAACACGGATAAGTGGGTAAGTTTCACCTTCAAATTCAACCGTTTCTTTTGAAGATTTTGTTGAACCACTTAGGAACTGGTAACCAGTAGTAGTGTCAAGGAATACAACAGGACGGTATTCTGGATGGATGTCTTTTTTCATGTTAAAAAATTCCTTTCTGCCATAGCTTTTTTAAGCCATAGTTTATTAACCATTTTATTCTACCACATTATTTTTTTTTGTCAAGATTTTTGCTGAGATTTATTGAAAAAGTTCTTGCAACTCACGATAGATTTGCTGGTTTTCTTCGACTGAGGCTGAATTAGCTCCGCTAGCAAGAGGGTGTCCCCCACCGTCATGTTTTTTTGCTACTTGATTGATGACTTTTTCTTTGCTACGCAAGCGAACGCGGTAATGTCCTTCTGGTTGTTCGACAAAAATCACCCAGGTCTGCACGCTATCAATTTTACCAGGGCTCCCCACGATAGCTGCAGTATCAGCATCGGTCACCCCAAACTGAGTTAATCGTTCTTGGGTGAGAGTGACACAGGCAACACCATGTTCATCAATTTCTAGATTTTCAAAGACATAACCTTGTAGCTTGGCAATTTTCAAGGAAAAACTATCCATCTGTCGTGCTAGAGCAGAAAAGTCAAAGGAGAATTGTCTTAGATAGGCGGCGATTTCCAAGGTCCGACTGCTAGTCGCAGGATAAAGAAAGCGTCCAGTATCGCCTATGATACCAGCATAGAGTAAATAAGCAGCACGATCAGACATTTTCCAGTTGGCAGCTAGGGCAAGTTCAGTGATCATTTCACTGGTAGAAGAAACTTGGGTATTGACATAGACTAAATCACCGTAGGGTTCATCGTTGGGATGGTGGTCAATTTTGATGAGGTAGTCTCCTTTTTGATAACGGTCATCATCAATACGAGCCGTATTGGCAGTATCGGTGACAATGACCAAGGCATGTTGATAATCTCTATCTTCAACCTTGTCCATTTGTGCCAACCACATCAAATTAGGTACATCAAGACCTGCCGTCAAAACAGTCTTGTTTGGATAATTATGCTTAATCAGTTCAGCCAGTCCCACTTGACTACCTAGAGCATCGGGATCAGGACGCTGATGACGATGAATAATGATGGTTGAGTAGGCTTTGATTTTTTCTAAGATATTTGTCATCATAATGATACTTTCTTTATTTTTTATCCATTATATCACAGAATCAAAGAAAGTGACAATGTGTTGAAAGGTTCATCGGAACCAAGATGAGAAGATAAATTCAAAATTTATAGATGGTTTTGCTTGTGCCCTAGTCAAAGATGAGATTGGAAAAGAAGTCCTGCAAGCACGCGTTAATAGTAATGGTGAATTAGAATTTAGTGATTCTATTGATTCGGTTAAAACAAAAAATTGGAAAGTAGTAGCAACCTATTATTTTGACTCTCTTGAAGAATATAACTTTGAAGAATAAATCGTTTAGCCTAAATAAATGGTTTGTTCCCTTCGTTGAAATATGATATAATAAATAACATATTTTTAGGAGGATAAAATGGCTTTAGCTAAAATAGTGTATGCTAGTATGACTGGTAATACAGAAGAAATTGCAGATATTGTTGCTGATAAGTTAAAAGACTTGGGACATGTTGTTGATATTGATGAATGCACAGCAGTTGATGCGAGTGATTTTGAAGATGCAGACATCATGGTAGTGGCAAGTTATACTTATGGCGATGGGGAATTACCTGATGAAATCGTTGATTTTTACGAAGATTTGCAAGAACTTGATTTGACAGGGAAAATTTATGGCGTCGTTGGGTCAGGAGATACTTTCTACGATGAATTTTGTAAAGCTGTCGATGATTTTGAAGAAGCTTTTGCTCAAACGGGGGCAACAAAAGGAGCTGATTCAGTCAAGGTAGATTTGGCTGCCGAAGATACAGATATTGAAAAACTAGAAAACTTTGCTCAGCTTTTGTCTGAACAGTTGGCATAAGAGAAATCAAAAGTAATCTGGCTCAAAGGAGTGAGGTTACTTTTTACTTAGATTAAACATGAAACATACTAAACAATTATTACTGGCAATTTTTACTTTAGCTGCTTTAGCAAGTTTACTCCGCTATTTTTTGAATCAGTGGTTGGTATCTGATTGGACTAACTTGTTCATTAACATTTTTGGTGTCTTTTTTCTAGTAGTGAGTTTGGAAGGTTATTTCTTGGCCAAAAAGATAGACCCTTTGTTGATTAAAGCTTTACAAATTGGTTTTTTTGGTGGTTTAACCACCATGGCAAGTCCCTTTTTAGTCATTTATGATCAATTTCAACAAGGTCGATACGGACAGATGATTTTAATTTGGACAGTGCATATTTTTGGTGGCTTACTAGCTTGTTATTTAGGTCGCTATGTCGTTAGAAAATGGTGGGAAAATTGATGTTGCTTGTAGGCATTGCTGTCTTTGCAGGACTTGGGGCGATGGGGCGTTATTATTTGTCTGGTCTTAATCAAAAAGTTAATTTGCCACTTGGTACCCTTTTGGCGAATTTACTAGCGACTTTTGTTTTAGCTTATACCAGTAAGCAGTTCTCATCTGCCAGTTACCTACCCATGTTAACAGTTGGTTTGGTCGGTGGTTTAGGGACCTATTCAAGTGTTCAGGTAGAATTATTGAATAGGTCCGACCATCACAAGCAAGTGATCACTTATTTTTTGTTGACTTATCTAGGGGGATTGCTGATGATTTTTTTAGGATTTTCCCTGTAAAATTCTTGACAAATGAAGTAATAGTTTGATAGAATAATCAGCGTATGTAATGGACATACAAAAAACGGCTAATCCGCTAGGACAAGCACCTAATGATTAGCAAGATAAGGAGAATAAATTAAATGAATCCATTAATTCAAAGTTTGACAGAAGGTCAACTTCGTTCAGATATCCCATCATTCCGTCCTGGTGACACTGTTCGTGTTCACGCTAAGGTTGTTGAGGGAAGCCGTGAGCGTATCCAGCTTTTTGAAGGTGTGGTTATCTCGCGTAAAGGTCAAGGTATCTCAGAAATGTACACTGTCCGCAAGATTTCAAGCGGTATCGGTGTTGAGCGTACTTTCCCACTTCACACACCACGTGTTGATAAGATTGAAGTCGTACGTTACGGTAAAGTACGTCGTGCTAAACTTTACTACCTACGCGCATTGCAAGGTAAAGCGGCACGTATCAAAGAAATTCGTCGTTAATCAGAGTTTCTTCCTGATAAAATCTGCTCTTGTGGCAGATTTTTTACTTAGTCCTCTTAGTTAAATGGAGATAACAACTCCCTCCTAAGGAGTCGTTGCAGGTTCGATTCCTGCAGGGGACATGATAGAAGTTGAAAATAAAAAATAGCTTAAATCAATCATTGAAAAATAGCATGGCATGATTTAATCTATTTTTTATTGTTTTTTGACAAGTTTATTATTCTATTGTTTTAAACTATTGAGATATGAGGACTTATTGTGAGAAAAAAACCTTCGCTGGATAGTCGTATTGACTATTCCTTGTTACTGCCGGTCTTTTGTTTGTTATTAATTGGGCTGTTATCCGTTTATGTAGCAACGAATACAGATTATCCTCAAATGGTTTGGTTCATGCTGGGGCAACAATTGATTTGGGTTCTTTTAGGCTGTGTCATTGGTTTTATTGTGATGTTTTTTAGTACCAGTTTCCTCTGGAAAGGAACACCTTGGTTTTATCTCTTGGGTCTGAGTCTTATGGTTTTACCTTTGATTTTTTTCAGTCCTCGTTTGGTTGAAGCTACCGGAGCTAAAAACTGGGTTAGCATCGGATCAATCACGCTTTTTCAACCGTCGGAGTTCATGAAGATTGCCTACATTTTGGCCCTCTCTCGATTGACTGTATGGTTCAATCAAAAACGCTCCAAAGAAAATATTAAGGAAGACCTGATTTTATTAGGTTATTATACCTTATTAACTTTGCCAGTCTTAGTCCTGTTAGGGTTTCAAAAGGATTTTGGGACGGCTATTGTCTTTCTTGCTATCTTACTTGGCTTAACGGTTTTATCAGGAATTTCTTGGAAAATTCTTGGTGCCATCTTTGGTTTCTTATTGGCTATTTTTGGTCTTTTTCTGACCATCTTTTCGTTTGAAGCGGGTCGTGAATGGCTTTATCGTTTGGGGATAGGCACCTACCAAATCAACCGTATTTCTGCCTGGCTTAATCCCTTTGATTATGCTCAAGATATTGCTTATCAACAAACGCAAGGCATGATTGCGATTGGTACAGGCGGCTTAACTGGTAAGGGATTTAATGTGCTTGACTTAGCTGTTCCCGTTCGTGAAAGTGATATGATTTTTACAGTGATTGCTGAGAATTTCGGTTTTGTTGGCTCAGTTCTGGTTTTGGGCTTGTATCTCTTGTTGATTTACCGGATGATTCGGATTACATTCTTATCAAACAACGTTTTTTATACCTATATTGCCACAGGCTTTATCATGATGATTTTTTTTCATATTTTTGAAAATATCGGAGCCAGTCTAGGTATTCTTCCCTTAACGGGAATTCCACTTCCTTTCATTTCACAGGGGGGAAGTTCCATGATTAGTAATCTCATCGGTGTTGGTCTTGTTCTATCCATGTCTTATCAAAATCAATTATTGACGGAAAAAGAAATTGCCAAGCGATTCCGTCGTTCTAACAAGTATTAGACTTGGCTATCAATAATAACATCGGTTTATTTGGTGGAAGATTGCTTTTTTGTCGAAAAATAGCTATACTTTCATCAAATAAACTTATTTTTTTGGAGAAGAAAATGCAACATTCAAGCTGGCATGACTTAATCAAGGCAGAATTGCCGATTGGTTACTATCAAAAAATCAATTACTTTATGGATAAGGTTTATCAAGAAGGAATCGTCTATCCCCCTAGGGACAAGGTCTTCCATGCCATTCAAGTCACTGCTTATGAAGAGGTTAAGGTGGTGATTTTAGGTCAGGATCCTTATCATGGCCCAAATCAAGCACAGGGGTTGTCTTTTTCCGTGCCAGATAGTCTGCCTGCCCCTCCTTCTTTGCAAAATATCCTCAAAGAATTGGCTGATGATTTAGGGCAACGCAACAGTCATGACTTAACCAGTTGGGCTAAGCAAGGCGTTTTGCTCCTCAATGCCTGTTTAACGGTTCCCCAACATCAAGCCAATGGTCATGCGAATCAGGTCTGGGAACCGTTTACTGATGCCATTATCAAGGTCATCAATCAAAAAACAAGCCCAGTCGTTTTTATTCTTTGGGGGGCTTATGCTAGACGAAAGAAAAATCTAATCAGTAATCCCAAACATCTAGTGTTAGAATCAGCTCACCCAAGCCCTTTATCAGCCTATCGCGGTTTTTTTGGCTCACGTCCTTTTTCTAAGACCAATGATTTTTTACATCAACAGAACCTATCAACAATTGATTGGTTAAAATAAAGGTAAAACGATTTGTTTTTAATTGACAAGCTATGTTTGTTTTTGGTATGATGAAAGCGTATTAAGATTTATGAGAGGTGATTGTGATGGATAAAAAGCGAATGATTCCCTTGTTGTCAACGTTAGTTCTTTCCGCAGCCTTGGTTGCTAATAAAACCTACGCAGAAGAAGTGACTCCTGTGATGCCAGAAGAACCAATAGCCAGTGCCACAACTGAACAAGTGGCAACAGAAGAAAGTCAAGTAACAGAAAGTTCAAACCAAACATCTGAAATTGAAACAGAAATGACAAGTTCAGATTCTGAAGAAAGTTCTCAAGAAGTAGCTGATACGACAGAGCCTGTGTCAGAATCTCCTGAGATGATGACAACGAGTCTGGATGAAACGGCTCAAGAAGAAATGATGGCAACAACAGCCACGTCAGAACCAACACAAGATGTGACCATTCTTCATACTAATGACATGCATGGTAACATGGAAGAAGGTCGTGGTGTGCTTGGTATGGCTAAGCTAGCAGCCGTGGTTGAAGAGTACCGTGAACAAGGGCCAACTCTACTTTTAGATGGTGGTGATGCCCTACAAGGAATGCCAATCACAAATAGCACGCAAGGTGAAGAAATGGTTGCTCTGATGAATCAGATTGGCTATGATGCGATGACTGTCGGAAACCATGAGTTTGATTTTGGTTTAGATCAGTTGAAACGTTTCAAAGAACTATTGACCTTCCCAATCATTAGTGCCAATATCTATGTAGATGGTGTTCGTCTGATGCAACCTTATACCATTGTTGATAAGGACGAAACCGTTGCTGGTGATGAATTTGTTGTGATCGCTCTAACCACACCAGAAGCGACGACTAAGACGCATCCACGCAATATTCCAGGTGTCACATTCACAGAACCGATTGCCGAAGTAGAAAAAGTCATTGCTGAAGTAGAGGCTCGTGCTCAGGCTGAGGGTAAAGAATATAAAAATTATGTTGTTCTTTCACACTTGGGAATTGATCAAACAACCCTAGAACAATGGCAAGGCGGTAAGTTGGCAGAAGCCTTTTCACAAAGTAAATTGCTAGAAGGCAAGCGTTTAATTGTTGTTGATGGGCATTCTCATACATTGGCAACGGCTAATTATGGTGACAATGTTGTCTATGGACAAACAGGAAATTACCTCAATAATATTGGGAAAATCACGATTTCACCAGATAAGATGACAGCAACGTCTTTGTCTTATAATGATTTGAAAGACACAGTGCCTCATGTCGCCGTAGCAGACAAAGTGGCACAAGTCAAAGCTGATTTTGAAAAACTAAATTCAGAAGTTATTGTCGCGAATAACCCGGTTGAGCTAGATGCTGATCGTATGAATGTTCGTGTTCGTGAAACCAACATCGGTAACTTGATTACAGATGCCATGCTTGAATATGGTCAAACAGGTTTTAGCAATAAAACTAACCTAGCCGTTATGAATGGTGGTGGTATTCGTAAGACCTTGGAAAAAGATAAGCCAATTACTAAGGGTGGGGTCATCGCAGTTCTACCATTTGGTAACTTCATTTCTCAAATTGAAATGACAGGTCAAGAAATTGAAGCTATGTTTATCAAGTCGTTGGGTTCTGTTTTACAAACCAATGCTGAGACCAAAGAATCTGTCCTAGATGAAAATGGTCAACCACTCTTGGAGCCAAATGGTGGTTTCCTACATGTTTCTGGTGCTTTGGTTTATTATGATACCACTCAAGATGCAGTGAAACGCATTCTTGCTATTTCGATCTATAATCCTGAAACAGATGAGTATGAGCCGTTAGAAATGACGAAACGTTATTACTTAGCGACTAATGATTTCTTAGCAGCTGGTGGTGATGGCTATACCATGTTGGGTGGCTCTCGTGAAGAAGGGCCATCTCTAGATACTGTTTTTGCAGATTATCTTTCAACTTATGCAGATGTCATTGACTGGTCAGCTTATGAAGCCATCAATCCAAACGAACGATTGGTGTCAATTTCAACAGCTGATTTTATGGCATTGTTAGAAGAAGCTGAAGAGGTAGAAACAGTCGAAGTAGAAACTAACAAAGACCAAGCACCAGTATCAGAACAAGTGCCAGATGTTAAAGTTGAACAAGAAAAAGCAACGACTTCTGCTCCAGTAGTGACAGAACAACCAACCACTTCAAGTCAAATGACAGCAAGCTCAACAAGTCCTGTTGCCAATTCATCAATGGCACCAAAATCAATGGTTGTCACAAAAGTAGCTAGCCCAGTTGCTAAACCATCACAGGAGCATCAAACAGATAAGATGCTGCCGATGACAGCAAGTCCAAGCTCTTTGATTAGTGTGGTTACGGGCTTTGGTCTAATGCTCTTTGGTCTATTAGGAGTACGCACAAAAAAAGAAGATTAACTTTAAAAAACTAGACGGTATCGTCTAGTTTTTTTAGTTGCAAAAAAAACACTAGCAATACTAGTGATTTGTTTATGATTTTGGTTTTTGTTTGGTTAGGTTTAAGCCAAAAGGAACAAGATTTTCTTGTTTTGTTGCAATGCGTTTCATATTATCCTTGTGACGAAGCAGAATGACAATAGACATTAAAATAATCACTAAGGAAAAAATTAAATCATAACTTGATAAAATGGCACCAAAAACGGGAAAAATTAGGATACCAAGTATGCCAGCGATAGCAACAGTGATACTAGCATAAGAAATCATACTGGTTAGATAAAGAGTGGATAGAAAAACAAGCAAAAGATAAAGGAAAAATTGAGGGGCAAAGCCTAAGATAACGCCTGCACTAGTAGCAACAGCCTTTCCCCCCTTGAATTGAGCAAAGATAGGAAAAGTGTGGCCTAACACAGCAAAAAAGCCAATGATAATAGGAGATAGCCAACTTCCCCCAAACCAAACAGGAATCAGTGTTGCCAAGGTTCCTTTTAGGAGATCAACAAGAAGGGTCACCGTTCCAGCTTTTTTACCTAAAATCCGAAAGGTATTGGTTGTTCCAGTGTTACCACTGCCAAACTCACGCAAGTTTTTGCCATAGATTTTCTGACCAATCCAAAGTCCTGTTGGAATGGAGCCAAGTAAATAGGCAATTAAAAGATAAATCAAGGTATTCATAGGTTTATTATACCATAGTACTCCTAAAAACTGTAAAATTCCTTTGCAAAAATGGTCAAAAACCTGTAAGATAAGAAAGTATGAAAAAAGTGGAGGTCAGCATGGCTAAGCAAAGCATAACAACGACAACGTATAATGATGAGGCGATTCAAGTCCTAGAAGGCTTGGACGCTGTTCGTAAGCGACCAGGAATGTATATTGGCTCAACAGACGGAGCAGGCCTACATCACTTGGTTTGGGAGATTGTCGATAACGCTGTTGATGAGGCCTTATCAGGTTTTGGTCAAGAAATTACAGTCACACTCCATGCAGATGGTTCATTAAGTGTGGCTGACCAAGGGCGAGGCATGCCAGTTGGTCTTCATGCTCGTGGTATTCCCACGGTTGAAGTCATCTTTACAGTGCTTCACGCAGGTGGTAAGTTCGGTCAAGGCGGTTACAAGACTTCAGGAGGTCTGCATGGTGTGGGGTCATCTGTAGTCAATGCCTTGTCTTCTTGGCTAGAAGTTGAAATCAGTCGTGACGGAGCGATTTATCGCCAACGTTTTGAACACGGTGGCAAACCCGTGACGACTCTGGAAAAAATCGGTACAGTAGCCAAGTCTAAGACAGGAACGACTGTGCGTTTTCTACCAGATGCGAGTATCTTTTCCACAACAACCTTTAAGTTCAATACCATTGCCGAGCGTTTGAAAGAATCTGCCTTTCTCCTAAAAAATGTCACCATGATTCTGACAGATGAAACAACTGGTCAGACAGAACGTTTCCACTATGAAAAAGGCGTTGAGGACTTTGTCACTTATCTCAATGAAGATAAGGAAACCATGACCCCTGTCATTTCGATTGAGGGGGAGCAGTCGGAGTTTCAAGTGGCTTTGGCACTTCAATACAATGACGGGTTTTCTGATAATATCCTATCTTTTGTTAATAATGTCCGCACCAAAGACGGTGGTACTCATGAGACAGGCTTTAAGACAGCCATTACCAAGGTCATGAACGACTATGCTAGAAAAACAGGTCTGCTGAAAGAAAAGGACAAGAATTTAGAAGGGTCTGATTATCGTGAGGGCTTGTCGGCTGTTCTATCAATCTTAGTGCCAGAAGAACACTTGCAATTTGAAGGGCAAACTAAGGACAAGTTAGGTAGTCCCTTGGCTCGTCCTGTGGTTGAAGGTATCGTGACAGATAAGTTGACTTTCTTTCTTATGGAAAATGGCGAGCTAGCTGCTAACTTGATTCGCAAGGCGATTAAGGCACGCGATGCTCGTGAAGCGGCTCGTAAGGCGCGTGATGATAGCCGTAATGGCAAGAAAAACAAGAAGGACAAGGGGCTATTGTCAGGAAAGTTGACCCCAGCTCAGTCTAAAAATCCCCAAAAGAATGAACTTTATCTGGTCGAGGGAGATTCAGCCGGCGGTTCAGCCAAGCAAGGACGTGATCGGAAGTTTCAAGCCATTCTCCCCTTGCGTGGTAAGGTGCTTAACACTGAAAAAGCCAAGATGGCTGACATTCTCAAAAATGAAGAAATCAACACCATGATTTACACCATTGGTGCCGGTGTTGGAGCAGATTTTTCTCTAGTCGATTGTAACTATGACAAGGTCATCATCATGACCGATGCGGATACAGACGGTGCTCATATCCAGACCCTTCTTCTGACCTTTTTCTATCGCTACATGCGTCCCTTGGTCGAAGCAGGGCGTGTCTATATCGCTCTTCCTCCGCTTTATAAGATGAGTAAAGGTAAAGGAAAGACCCAACAAATCGCTTATGCTTGGACTGATGGTGAGTTGGCAGAGTTGCGTCAAGTCTTTGGCAAGGGTGCCATTCTCCAACGCTATAAAGGACTGGGCGAGATGAATGCGGATCAGCTTTGGGAAACCACCATGAACCCAGAAACCAGAACCCTAATTCGAGTGACCATTGAAGACTTAGCTCGTGCTGAACGCCGAGTATCTGTCCTTATGGGCGACAAACCAGCTCCCCGCCGCCAGTGGATTGAAGACAATGTCAAGTTTACCTTGGAAGAAGCGACGGTGTTTTAGTTTGATTAAGAAGTTAGAGGTGATATAAAAAATGGGATACAGAGATTATTCTAAATCTGATTTTGAAAATTTAAGTAGACAAATTAATATTATGGCTTTATTTGGTAACGGTGTGGATATTCAATTAACAGAATATTTAGATTTACCATATAGAACAACATATCAAGATTTTTATAACTATCTTTGTAATAAGAATTTTGATAATAGTAATCTACTTTTTAAAAAAATGCAGGAAGATAAAGAGAGTAATAAAGATAATTGGAGCGATTTTGAAAATTCTTTAATTGAATTAGTAGAAGATACAGGAAATAATCTTGAAGACTTAAAAGAAAATTTGAAAGTTTTTCAAATTGAGTTTTCTAATTTTTTAAATGAAATTATTACACCTAGTAACTTGGCTAAATTAGGAACAGAAGCTACTGAAAATAAGACAGCAATAAGCACGTTTGAAAATATTTTAGGAGATTTATCTGAAAAAAATTATAAAAAAATCCATCTTGTAGATAAAATGAAATATCAAATCAAAGAAAGTCATTGCTTATTCAACTGGGAAATATTGAATTTTAACTACACTTCATTGTTAGATAACGTTTTGAATTTAGACAGAGAACAATATGATCCTCATAAGTTTAAGAGGTCTGATAGACAAATTACTTTTAATATTAATCCGAAAGGATATGATAGTGTAAAAACATGGGGAGTACCTAGTTATTTAATGGTAAACATTGATCACCCACATGGTTATCAAAATATCCCTAAATCAATCTTATTTGGTTTTGATAATGTTGAACAACCTAAAAAATATTTTGGTTCCGAGAGGGGGGTTCTAAACGAAGAAGATATTAAGCCGTTTTTAAAACCCTATTGGGCTCAAAATGATAAGAAATATAAGTCATATTTTCAAGAGACAGATTTATTTATAATTTATGGATTATCTTTGGGAAAAACAGATTTTTGGTGGTGGAATAATATTTTTAATGCTTTATTGGAAACAGATGCAGAATTGATTATTTATAACTATGATAAAGATAAATTAGATGATGAAGATGAACATAAACATAAACATGTAATCAACAATTTTATAGAAAAAGCTAAGGGTATTGATAGAATATTGTCATCTGAAGAGGCAACGAAACTTCATGGAAAAATAGCGGTAGTCAATTATAATTCGAAAACAGAATTGCAGGCTTTTAAACTAAGTTCAAATAAATCAAAGAATACGAACTAATATCAAAAGAAAGATTTTGGTACTATATACTATGACCAACATTCAAAACATGTCTTTAGAAGACATCATGGGAGAGCGTTTTGGGCGTTACTCCAAGTACATTATTCAAGAGCGGGCCTTGCCTGATATTCGTGATGGGCTAAAACCTGTTCAGCGTCGGATTCTTTATTCGATGAATAAAGATGGCAATACCTTTGACAAGGGCTATCGCAAGTCAGCTAAGTCAGTGGGAAATGTCATGGGGAATTTCCATCCTCATGGCGACTCGTCTATCTATGACGCCATGGTTCGCATGAGCCAAGACTGGAAAAATCGTGAAATTCTAGTAGAAATGCACGGTAACAATGGTTCCATGGATGGTGATCCGCCAGCAGCCATGCGTTACACGGAGGCAAGACTGTCAGAAATGGCAGGTTATCTCTTGGAAGATATTGACAAAAAGACGGTGCCTTTTGCTTGGAATTTCGATGATACTGAAAAAGAACCTACGGTCTTACCAGCAGCCTTTCCCAACCTTTTGGTCAATGGGGCAACAGGTATCTCGGCAGGTTATGCGACAGACATCCCCCCCCATAATCTGGGCGAAGTTATTGATGCGGTCATTCATCTAATTGATCACCCTAAGGCTAGTTTAGACAAGCTGATGACTTTACTGCCTGGACCAGATTTCCCAACTGGTGGGATTATTCAAGGGACAGAAGATTTGAAAAAAGCCTATGAAACAGGTAAAGGTCGCTTGGTGCTAAGAAGTCTGACCAGTATTGAAAAACTCAAGGCAGGCAAGGAACAGATTGTGGTAACAGAGTTACCTTACGAAGTCAATAAAGCGAGTTTGGTTAAGAAGATTGATGAAGTGCGTCTGAATAACAAGGTGCCAGGTATTTTGGAAGTTCGTGACGAGTCTGATCGGACTGGTCTTAGACTAGCGATTGAGTTGAAAAAGGACGCAGATAGTCAGACGATTCTTAACTACCTTTTCAAGTACACCGATCTACAGGTCAATTACAACTTTAACATGGTAGCGATTGACCATTACACGCCTCGACAAGTTGGCTTACATAAGATTTTGTCAGCCTATATTGCTCATCGTAAAGAGATTATTTTAGCCCGTTCTCAGTTTGATAAGGAAAAGGCAGAAAAGCGTCTCCATATCGTTGAAGGCTTGATTCGTGTGATTTCGATTTTGGATGACGTCATTGCGCTCATTCGTGCAAGTGAGAATAAGGCAGATGCCAAAGAAAATCTCAAGATCAGCTACGCCTTTACAGAAGAACAGGCAGAAGCTATTGTCACGCTTCAACTCTATCGTTTGACTAATACAGATATTGTGATCTTACAAGAAGAAAGTCAAGCCCTAAAAGAGCAGATTCAGTACTTGTCAGCTATTATCAGCGATGAAGTTACCCTTTATCAAGTCATGAAAAAAGAACTGCGTCAGGTGAAAAAGACCTTTGCCAATCCTAGACGGACAGTATTGAAAGAGCAGGCAGAAACGATTGAGATTGATAGCAGCAACTTGATTGTGGCTGAGGATACCTATGTCAGTGTGACTAAAGCAGGTTATATTAAACGGACGAGTCCACGTTCCTTTGCGGCTTCAACAGTGGCAGAGGTCGGCAAGCGTGAAGATGATCATTTGATTTTCCTTAGCCAAGCCAAAACAACACAACATCTCTATCTTTTTACTAATCTTGGTAATGTCATTTATCGCCCAGTGCATGAATTGACAGACAGCCGTTGGAAAGATATTGGCGAACACCTATCGCAAACCATTAGCAATTTTGCAGCAGAAGAAGAGATTATTGCAGTGGACTTGCTAGATCAAGTGGCAGAAGGTGCCTTGTACTTGACGGCAACTAAGGCAGGTCAGATTAAACGCTTTGAACAAAAAGACTTGAGTCCTTGGCGAACTTACAAGTCTAAATCGTTGACTTTTATGAAATTAAAAGACGCAAGCGACCGTGTGCTTAGCTTAGCCCCAATTCAATTAGAGGAAATTTTACTCTTTACCTGGATGGGCTATGGCTTACGTTTTGAAGCCAGTGAAGTACCAATCTTGGGCTTAAAAGCAGCAGGCGTTAAGGGAGTGAATCTTAAAGATGACGATCATGTTCAAGCTGTCTTTCCAGTCCAATCCACTGCTTTTTATCTCTTAACCCAACGTGGTAGTGTGAAGAAAGTTGCTGTGGAGCAATTAGCTGTAACAGGTCGAGCTAAGCGTGGCTTACAAGTGTTGCGTGAGCTGAAAAGCAAGCCTCATCGTGTCTATATGGCAGGAAATGTTGGAGCAAGTCCACAAGAACTAATCATTCATACCCAATCAAATCAAATTTATCAAGTAGATGTAGCGGCACTTTCTTTATCTGATCGTACTAGCAATGGAAGTTTTATTGCAGATAGTATGGCGAGTGATGAAGTCGTGAAGGCTTACTTAGACTTAAACTAGGAGAAGATGATGAAATTAGTAAAATTGGTATCAGTCTGTTTACTTATTGCCATTGTTCTCTTTTTGTGTTTACGTTACTTGCCAGGACTGGAAAATCAACTTCATCAACTAACAGGTTGGTATTGATAACAGTTGATGTTGACGAGAAAAGCAAGTTCGTTCTTGTCAGTAGCGGTTATTTTGTGTAAAATAGGATGAGAAACGAAAGGGGCAAGCATGAGTAAAAAAGATAAAAAAATTGAGGTTCAAGTCCTTGATGCCAAATTGGATGTCAATGGTCAAAACGTAGCAGGTTATCAAGTGGTTATTGGTAAAAAGACCATTGGCGAGATGGTTGAACTAGATAAACAATTTGCCGTCTTAAAAAATGGAGCAGTCGATAGCCTTTATAAGACCTTTGATCAAGGGATTGGGCATATTATCGAACTTTATAACTTAAATCATTAAAAAAATCTGAAAAAGGGCTTGTATAAAAACAAAAGCTATGCTATAATAGATTTTGTTTTAGGAGAGATAGCGAAGAGGCTAAACGCGGCGGACTGTAAATCCGCTCCTTCGGGTTCGGGGGTTCGAATCCCTCTCTCTCCATTTTCAGAATAAAATCTGAAAGTATTGGGGTATCGCCAAGCGGTAAGGCAAGGGACTTTGACTCCCTCATGCGTTGGTTCGAATCCAGCTACCCCAGTTGAGGTATTAGGATTTCCTAAGACCGTCAGCGATAAAGTTTATTGTCCTTACGGGTTGCCTTGAAAAAATATAGTGTTATCAAAAGCTAGCTTTGCTAGCTTTTGTTGGAGGATTTTTTAGAATGAATGAATTTGAAGATTTGCTAAATAGTGTTAGCGAAGTTAACCCAGGTGACGTTGTCACTGCGGAAGTTTTAACAGTTGATAACGGTCAAGCAAACCTTGTTATTGAAGGAACAGGTGTTGAAGGTGTTTTAACTCTTCGTGAGTTGACAAACGAGCGTGATGCAGACATCAACGATTTTGTTAAAGCTGGCGAAACACTAGAAGTGCTTGTTCTTCGTCAAGTTGTAGGTAAAGATACAGACACAGTAACTTTCCTAGTTTCTAAAAAACGTTTAGAAGCTCGTAAAGCTTGGGACAAACTTGTTGGACGTGAAGAAGAAGTTGTTACTGTTAAAGGTACTCGTGCCGTTAAAGGTGGCCTTTCAGTTGAATTTGAAGGACTTCGTGGTTTCATTCCAGCATCTATGCTTGATACACGTTTCGTTCGCAATACTGAGCGTTTCGTTGGTCAAGAATTTGACGCAAAAATTAAAGAAGTTAATGCAGCAGAAAATCGTTTCATTTTGTCACGTCGTGAAGTTGTAGAAGAAACAACTGCAGCAGCTCGTCAAGAAGTCTTTTCTAAGATTGAAGTTGGTTCAGTTGTTACTGGTAAAGTCGCTCGTTTGACTAGCTTTGGTGCTTTCATCGATCTTGGTGGCGTTGATGGTTTGGTTCACGTGACAGAATTGTCACATGAGCGTAACGTCTCACCAAAATCAGTGGTTACTGTTGGTGAAGATGTTGACGTTAAAGTGCTTGCTATTGATGAAGAAGAAGGTCGTGTATCACTTTCTCTTAAAGCAACGACTCCTGGACCATGGGATGGTGTAGAGCAAAAATTAGCTGCAGGTGATGTTGTTGAAGGAACTGTTAAACGTTTGACTGACTTTGGTGCTTTTGTTGAAGTATTGCCAGGTATTGATGGTTTGGTACATATCTCACAAATTTCACACAAACGTGTTGAAAATCCAAAAGATGCCCTTTCAGTAGGTCAAGCTGTAACTGTTAAAGTGCTTGAAGTGAATGCTGCTGATGAGCGTGTATCATTGTCAATCAAGGCACTTGAAGAGCGTCCAGCACAAGAAAAAACTGAAGGTGACAACGGTGAGAAACGTCAATCTCGTCCACGTCGTCCACGCCGTCAAGAAAAACGTGATTACGAATTGCCAGAAACACAAACTGGTTTCTCAATGGCAGACTTGTTTGGCGATATCGAATTGTAATAAAGAAAAAGCTTGAATTCTTCAAGCTTTTTTTGTTGGAAATAAAAAACACCAGCTAACTGGTGCTATAAGCCAAGAAGATATTGAATGAAAGAGCCACCATAGATCCACAAATAACTATATCCGATAATTGATAAAGGCTTAGTGAACAAGAGAATCATAATAAATCGTTTAAGTGACATTTTGCTTAGACCTGTTACCATAACCAAGATATCGGCAGGTGAAATAGGTGATGCCATGCAAAAGATGAAAAAACGTTCATAGGTTTTTGTTTCCAATTTGGCTTCGTATTTACTTAAATCCTTGTCTTTGACAAAAAGATGGATAAAGGGTTTACCGTAGCGTCTAACTAAGAGAAAAAGAATGACACTGCCAATCATAATCCCAATATAATTCGTGATAAAGCCTAACCACGGGCCAAAGATGAGATAGCCAGCCACAGTTGTGACACCACCTGGGAGAATAGGAATAACAATTTGGATAATCTGAATGAGAATAAAAATTACAGGAGCCATGACCTGATATTGCTGAACCCATGTTTTGAAAGCATTTTGGTCATTTAAAATTCCTTTTTGAAATAACCAGATAACTAGGGCAACAGAAACAATTAACGTCAAAAAACCAAGTATCTGAAATACTTTTTGCCAAAATCTATACATGCTTTTATCATACCAAAAATAGTATTTTTTTGCTATCTTTTAATGTTTTTGATATACTAGTTAAGTAATGTTTTGGGGTCGTTACGGATTCGACAGGCATTATGAGGCATATTTTGCAACTCGAGTGACGGCGTAACCGTTCAGTTAAATATAACTGCAAAAAATAACACTTCTTACGCTTTAGCTGCTTAAAAACCAGCGGGCGTGACCGCTATGAAATGGCTTGTGTTTCATTAGAGGTCTTATTTTAACAAGCTACGTTTGGTTAGGGTCTAACTAACCAAAAAGAGATGATTAGACTCGCAAAAGATAGGCTTGAGCCTTGTGTCAATTTTTTGTTAAATGAAGACAAGGCCTATGGTTGTAGACAAATATGTTGGCAAGTGTTTGGACGTGGGTTCGACTCCCACCGGCTCCATAAAATTTTATTAAAGATAGAGGATAGATATGACAAAAAAAGTGATGAGTTTAGCAAGTCTTGCTCTGTCAGTCATGTTATTAGTGGCTTGTTCAAGTAATCAAACTCAAAAAGCCACAACCAAGGAATCATTACAGGTTGAACAATCTTGGCTGACTGAGCCAAGTACGCCTAATCATGAAGATGTCAGAATGAAGTTTGAGCAGATTAAACTTGGTGAGGAAGCTAATGACTTTAAGGGTGGGTCGAATTTAGACGAATTGACAGCACTGTTTGGTCAACCGAGCAAACATGAGACCAAAGAAGCTGGGGAAAATGTGACAGTTGATGTTTATACTTGGAATTTTGATCAAGTTGAGCTCTCTGTACAACAGTTTGAAAATAGTGCCATTTCACGCTCTATTTCTAACTTTAATTTTGTCAGAGAAGAACGTGTCACACTTGATGACTATAAATCTTTAACAGAAGGTATGAGCTTTGATCAGGCTGTTGAAAAATTAGGTCGTCCAGACGTGATGGCTCAAGTGGTATCAACTGGTAAATCCAGTATTCAGGCTATTTGGTCTAGTGGACTGAAAAAAGGTGGCAATGTTAATTCTGCCAATATCGAATTGATTTTTGAGCAAGGTGGCTTGGTTAAGAAAAATCAAAATGGTTTAGGATAAAAAATAAAGTTAGCTGGTTGGCTAACTTTATTTTCATGTGTGGTTGTTATCCACCCTGAGAGAATCGAACTCCCATTTCAAGAACCGGAATCTTGCGTGATATCCATTACACTAAGGATGGTCATTTTTATTATATCATAAAATGAAGCGATAAGGAGGTTTCTCTTGATAAAAGGTGAAAAAAATTATAAGATGAAAAGATAAGAGTCGTATGAAAGGAGGTTAGGAAATGGCTTGGATTTTTGATGAAAAATCGCCAATTTATATCCAGTTAGCACAGCGGATCAAAATGAAAATCATCAGTGGCGAATTGCACAGTGGTGATCAATTGCCAACGGTGAGAGAATTAGCTGAAGAAGCAGGTGTAAATCCTAATACGACACAAAGAGCTTATAAGGAATTGGAACAAGAAGGTCTGGTTTTTACAACTCGAACGTCAGGTCGTTATGTGACTGAAAATGACTCCTTATTAAAAAAGGTTGGTCATGACGTCGCCTATGCCGAAATTGAATCCTTTGTGGCCAATATGAAAAATTTTGGTTTTACAGAAGATGAAATTTTAAGCAAGGTTAAAGCTTATGTGGAAGGGAGGCAGTGATGACAACTTTATTAAGTTTGCAAGGAGTTTCAAAAGCTTATGGGCATTCTCCAGTTTTGGTAAATCTCAATCTGGATTTATCGACAGGAAAAATCATTGGCTTGTTAGGGCCAAATGGTAGCGGTAAGACCACTATAATGAAGCTAATTATGGGGCTTTTGAAAACAGATCAAGGTCGTGTGCTAATCAATGGTTTAGAACCATCTGTAGAAACTAAGACTATGGTATCTTATTTACCAGATCAAACTTACTTGAAAGATTATATGAAAGTGGTTGATATTATCCACTTGTTTGCTGATTTTTATACTGATTTTGATCGTGAACGAGCAGAAAGCCTCTTGAAAGATTTAGCAATTGACAAAAAACAGTACCTTAAAAATTTATCTAAAGGAGACAAGGAAAAGGTTCAATTGCTTTTGGTGATGAGCCGTCAAGCTAAACTGTATTTGTTGGACGAACCGATTGCAGCAGTTGATTCAATCACACGAACGTATATTTTAAAAACAATCATTAGCAATTATTCAGAAGATGCTTCTGTGTTGATTTCAACTCATTTGATTGCTGATGTTGAACCAATCTTAGATGATGTGGTATTTTTGGATAAGGGTCAGGTGTGTTTGCAAGGAGCAGTTGATGATTTACGCCAAACTTATGGCATGTCCATGGATAAGCTGTTTCGTGAAACATTTAAGAGTTAAAGGAGACGACCGTGTTTTTGAAGTTAGTAAAGTATGAATTAAAATCTGTTGGCAGGTGGTATCTAGGGCTATATGCCTTATGTTTGGCAATGGCTTTTGCTTTACGACGATTGACGCCGGAATTTCAAGCTCTTGGTCAATCGGTTAGCTTGTCTAACTGGCTATACACAGTGTATAGTTTTTCTGCTGTTGTTACGTTTTTGTTAATTGTGGCTATGATGATTGCAACAATTTTTATTATTTGCCATCGTTTTAGGCAAGAGCTTTTTGGTCGTCAAGCTTATTTGACCCTAACCTTACCTGTATCAACCCACCAAATTTTAATGTCAAAACTTTTAGTGTCCTTATTTTTAGCTTCAGTCAATGCCCTCATTATTTTTATTGGCCTTGGGATTGGTTTTGAGTGGTTAGACCGTTCAATGTGGGCAGTACTTTGGGGGGAAATGACAACGATTAATTGGATGTTGAGTCTGATTCAGTGGGTTTTATCTATCAGTAGAGAAATTTTGACCATTTATTTGGCGGTTGCAGTAGGACATTTGTTTAGAAATCGTCAAATCTTGATGAGTTTTCTTACTTATTTCTTGCTGGTGGTGGTAATGTCCTTGGTTACTAATTTTTTAGGAACTGTTCTAGTTAATGAGCTGAGCTATTGGTCGGTCATGTCTTTGTTTAGCTTGCTTTGTATAGGGATTTATTATGGAATGATTCATTTTATCATCAAGAATCGCTTGAATTTACAGTAATAGTGGGGTGTTTAGGCACGTCACTATTTTTGTCTGCAATTAGGGGAAAATCATAGTATAATAAAAGAAATACTAATCGGAGAAAAACTTATGTTTGTGCAGTTGGATACAAAGACTGTTTATAGTTTTATGGACAGTCTGATTGACCTTAAAGGTTATTTGATGAAGGCTAAGGAACTTGGCTATCAGCAAGTGGGGATTATGGATAAGGGGAATCTCTACGGGGCTTACCAATTTATGCAAGAAGCTAAAAAACTAGGGTTGCAGCCTATTATAGGCTTGGAAGTGGAATTACCCCTTGAAGAAACAAGACGTTCGTTTTATCTAATCGCTCGAAATACTAAGGGTTATCATCAGCTTTTACAATTAGCAACTCAAGTTATGACGACAGGACTAAATGTAGCAGATTTACCAAGCAATAGGCAGGATTTGACTATTGTGGTGCCTTATTTTGAAGGGATTGAGAGTCTAGATGTATCTTTTGATTACATGATAGGTGTTTTTTTGGATAGTCCACAAATACCTTATCCTAAACCAATTATTCCCCTACATACCGTTCGCTACTACCAAGAATCAGAAATGGAAACCTTACAGGTTTTACATGCTATTCGTGATAATAGTAGTTTGGCACAAACTGGTTCAGTTAAACGTGGCCAAGTTTTATCATCAGCACAGGAACTCGGAACACTTTTTCAAGAACGTTTTCCAGAAAGTTTGCTTCATCTAAATGAGTTGGTAACAGGTATTGACTATCAGTTAAATAGTCAATTAAAACTGCCTCGTTTTAATCAGCTAGTACCAGCCCATCAAGAATTACGACAAGAAGCTGAAAGGGGCTTAAAAGCAAAACAATTATGGCAGCCAGCCTATCAAGACCGTCTGAATCAGGAACTTGCTGTTATTCATCAAATGGGCTTTGATGATTACTTTTTGATTGTTTGGGATCTCTTGCAATTTGGACGCCGTCAAAATTACTACATGGGAATGGGACGTGGGTCAGCTGCTGGTAGTTTGGTTGCTTATGCTTTAGATATTACAGGTATTGATCCTGTGAAAAATCAACTGCTGTTTGAACGTTTTCTTAATGAAGAACGATACAGCATGCCAGATATTGACATCGATATTCCAGATATTCATCGTAGTGATTTCTTGCATTATGTCAAGGAACGCTATGGCAAGGAGCATGTGGCTCAGATTGTGACTTTCTCAACCTTTGGGGCTAAGCAAGCCTTACGCGATGTTTTTAAACGGTTTGGGGCGAGTGAGTATGATTTGAATGTTCTAAGCAAGAAAATTCGTTTCAAAGATACCTTATCTCTAGTCTATCAAACTAATCTATCGTTTCGTCAGTTGATTTTGGAGAAAAAAGAGTATCAAAAGGCATTTGAAATTGCCAAACGAATTGAGGGCCAACCACGTCAGACTTCTATTCATGCCGCAGGGATTGTGATGAGTGATGATAGATTGACTAATCACATTCCTCTAAAAGCTGGAGAAGAGATGATGATTACGCAATTTGACGCCAATAGTGTGGAGGCTAATGGTCTGTTGAAGATGGACTTTTTAGGCTTGCGTAATTTAACTTTTGCTCAAAAAATGGCAGAAGAAGTAAAAAGACGCTACGGTCAGGAAATAAAGATTGCTTCTATTGATTTAGAAGATTCTAAAACATTGCAATTGTTTGCTCAAGGTCAAACCAAGGGGATTTTTCAATTTGAAAAATCAGGAGCCATCAATCTGCTGAAACAAGTGAAGCCACATTGTTTTGAAGAAATTGTAGCGACAACCAGTCTTAATCGTCCAGGAGCAAGTGATTACATTAGCAATTTTGTCAAACGTAAGTTTGGTCAAGAACGGGTTGAAACCTTATCACCAGAGATTGATCCAATCCTACAATCAACCTACGGCATCATGCTTTATCAAGAGCAGGTCATGCAGATTGCTCAGGTTTATGCAGGTTTTAGTCTTGGAAAGGCAGATATGCTTAGACGAGCCATGTCCAAAAAAAATCAACGAGAAATGACAGCCATGGCTAGCGATTTTATGGCTGGTGCTCTCAAAAATGGACATGATCAACAAACTGCCCAAGCTATTTTTGAGCGCATGGCTAAGTTTGCTGGTTATGGCTTTAACCGTAGTCATGCCTATGCTTACTCGGCCTTAGCTTTTCAGTTAGCTTATTTTAAGGCACAGTATCCTGATGTGTTTTATCAAATCATGCTGAATTACTCAAGTGGTGACTATATCAGAGATGCCCTGCAACAAGATTTCTCACTAGCTCCTGTATCCATCAATCACATTAGTGAGAAAGATTTGGTTAAAGATGGTCGCATTTATTTAGGTTTGAAACGGATTAAGGGGCTTGGACAAGATTTAAGTCAGTGGCTGTATGCTAATCGTCCTTTTACCAGTGTAGAAGATTTTTTAATGCGTTTGCCAGAGTCGTATCATAAGATTGATTTGTTAGAAACCATCACTAAGGCAGGACTATTTGATGACTTAGAACCCAACCGTCAAAAAATTTTACAAAATTTGCCATCTCTCTTAAATTTTGTGACTCAATTAGGAAGTTTATTTGCCCAGTCATCTTATCACTGGACTGAGGCTGATGACTTTTCAAGCCAAGAAAAGTACGAGATGGAACAAGAAATTTTGGGTGTAGGGGTAAGTCCCCATCCAGTTTTTCAAATTCTAAGAGAGCAACAAGGGAGCTACACGCATTTTGATGAGTTGGTAGATAATACAATAGTGACCGTCTTGGGGCAAATAGAAAGTATTCGAGAAATTCGCACCAAAACAACAGGTCAATTGATGGCGTTTGTTGGTTTAACTGATGGTGTGAAAAAACTTGATGTAACGGTTTTTCCGAATGACTATCAGCGTTTGGCTTCACATCTTGAAGAGGGGAAAATTATTTATATTAAGGGGAAAGTGCAAGAACGTCAGGACCGTTTGCAGTTGATTGCTCAACAGATCAGCCCAATTATTACGGAAAAATTCTGGATTCAATTAGCTAATCATGATCATGACCGCGAAATATCAGCTATTCTAGCTCAATATCCTGGTGATTTTCCTGTTATTTTAAGATACGAGGAGGAGAAAGAAACTTTACGAAGTCGAAATTACCGTGTCGCCAAGTCAAAAGAAATGGAAGAAAAATTAAAAACTTATGTGATGAAAACGATTTTTCACTAAAAAGTGAAGAATTTTACTTGTGAATGTGCTATAATGATGTAGTTAAAAAGAAAAAGGAGTACAAAGATAAATGAAACGTATTGCTGTTTTAACCAGTGGTGGTGACGCTCCAGGAATGAATAATGCGATTCGAGCAGTTGTTCGTAAAGCAATTTCAGAAGGAATGGAAGTTTACGGTATCAATCGTGGCTATGCTGGTATGGTTGAGGGAGATATTTTCCCAATGGACGCTAAGAGTGTGTCTAATATTCTCTCACATGGTGGCACTTTCCTAAAATCTGCTCGTTATCCTGAATTTGCCAAGTTAGAAGGACAATTAGCTGGAATTGAACAATTGAAAAAACATGGTATTGAAGGTGTAGTTGTTATCGGTGGTGATGGTTCTTACCATGGTGCTATGCGTTTGACAGAACATGGTTTCCCAGCAATTGGTATTCCAGGAACCATTGACAATGATATTGTTGGAACAGATTATACGATTGGTTTCGATACAGCTGTTCGAACAGCAACAGAAGCTATTGATAAAATTCGTGATACATCATTTAGTCATGGTCGTACCTTTATCGTTGAAGTTATGGGGCGCAACGCAGGTGATATTGCTCTTTGGGCAGGTATTGCTACTGGTGCAGACATTATTGTAATCCCAGAAGAACCATTTGATATGAAAGAAGTTGTTGCCAACCTTAAAGAAGGTTATGAAGTGAAGAAAAAAGATCACTTTATTATCGTTCTTGCTGAGGGTGTGATGAGTGGTGAAGAATTTGCCAAACAGATGCGTGAAGCGGGTGACACAAGCGATCTTCGTATCACAAATCTAGGTCATATCCAACGTGGTGGTACACCATCCCCTCGTGATCGTGTCTTAGCTTCTTGGATGGGATCACATGCGGTTGAATTGCTTAAAGCTGGTAAAGGTGGTCTCGCTGTTGGTGTAAAAAACGAGCAATTGATTGAGAGTCCAATTCTTGGAACAGCAGAAGAAGGTGCTTTGTTTAGCCTAACTGAAGATGGTAAGATTGTGGTTAATAACCCACATAAAGCCCGTCTGGATTTTGCTAAATTGAATAAAGGTTTGGCGCGTTAAGCGATAAAAATATCAAATAGGAGTAAAGAATAAATGAATAAGCGTGTAAAAATTGTTGCAACCCTTGGTCCAGCGGTGGAATTCCGTGGTGGTAAAAAATTCGGTGAAGATGGTTACTGGGGTGAGAGCCTTGATGTTGAAGCGTCAGCTCAACGTATCGCTCAGTTGATTAAAGAAGGTGCCAATGTATTCCGTTTTAACTTTTCACATGGTGACCATGAAGAGCAAGGTCAACGTATGGCAGTGGTTCGTCGTGCTGAAGAAATTGCTAACCAAAAAGTTGGTTTCTTGTTAGATACTAAAGGCCCAGAAATCCGTACGGAATTATTTGAAAGTGACGCAAAAGAGTACGACTACACAACTGGTGAAAAAATCCGTGTTGCGACAAAACAAGGTATTAAATCAACTCGTGATGTGATTGCCCTTAACGTTGCTGGTGGTTTGGATATTTTTGATGATGTTGCTGTTGGTCAACAAATCCTTGTTGATGATGGTAAATTGGGTCTTCGTGTTATCGGTAAAGATGACGCCACTCGTGAATTTGAAGTAGAAGTTGAAAACGATAGCGTTATCGCTAAACAAAAAGGTGTAAATATTCCAAATACCTCAATTCCATTCCCAGCTCTTGCTGAGCGTGACAATGCTGATATTCGTTTTGGTCTTGAGCAAGGTTTGAACTTTATTGCCATTTCATTTGTTCGTACAGCTAAGGACGTTGAAGAAGTTCGTGCTATCTGTGAAGAAACTGGTAACGATCACGTTAAACTATTTGCTAAGATTGAAAACCAACAAGGTATTGATAACCTTGACGAAATCATCGAAGCAGCTGATGGTATCATGATTGCTCGTGGAGATATGGGTATCGAAGTACCATTTGAAATGGTTCCAGTTTATCAAAAAGTGATTATCAAGAAAGTTAACGCTGCTGGCAAAGCTGTTATCACTGCAACAAACATGCTTGAAACAATGACTGAAAAACCTCGTGCAACACGTTCAGAAGTATCAGATGTTTTCAATGCGGTTATTGATGGTACCGATGCAACAATGTTGTCAGGTGAGTCTGCAAACGGTAAATACCCAGTAGAATCAGTTCGTACAATGGCAACTGTTGCTAAAAATGGTCAAGCCTTACTTAGCGAATACGGTCGTCTTGATTCATCAAGCTACGATCGTAGCAATCAAACAGAAGTTATCGCATCTGCTGTTAAAGATGCAACTAACTCAATGAATATCAAGTTGGTTGTGACCATTACAGAATCAGGTAATACGGCTCGTGCGATTTCTAAATACCGTCCAGATGCAGATATCTTGGCAGTGACTTTTGATGAAAAAACTCAAAAATCATTGATGATTAACTGGGGTGTCATTCCAGTTGTGACAGCTAAACCTGCATCAACAGATGATATGTTTGACTTGGCTGAGAAAATGGCACTTGAATCAGGTTTGGTTGAAACTGGTGATAATATCGTTATTGTTGCTGGTGTACCAGTTGGTTCTGGTGGTACGAACACAATGCGTATTCGTACAGTGAAATAATAAAACGATCTAAAAGTTACCAAAGTTTATTTTGGTAACTTTTTATGATTGATAAAAGGGTATTGCTTTACAATTTGTTTATTCTATTTTCAAAAATAATAAGCTAGAATATGCCATTAAAACATGATATAATGGTTAAATGGAAAAAGAATAAGGGGGCTAGGATGCTTAAACGAGATTTTATCAGAAATATATTTGGTTTACTCTTAATAGCTGGTGTTTTTCTTGGATTACGAACGTTTGTCTTTTCAACTGCCAAGATTACAGAAGTGGAGAGCAATACCTATTTAAGAACAGGCGATTTGGTTTTAATCAACAAAAAGAAAGAATTAAGTTTGCACGACTTTGTGCAATATGATGTTGAAGGTAAGACTTATATTGGTCGTCTTATTGCAGAAGCAGGCGATTCTGTTGTTTATATGGATGATATTTTCTATCGTAATAATCAAGCTCAGGACGAGCCTTATTTAACTAGTTTAAAAAATCAATATGTGACCAATGACATGTCACCTAGTTTTACTGATGATTTTGATTTGACAACACTGACTGGGCAATCTCTAACAAATATTCCTGAAGGTTATTATCTTATTCTTAATGATAATCGTAAGAATCAAGCAGATAGTCGTCAATTTGGTTTGATCAAAAAAAGTCAGATAAAGGGCGTGGTTGAATTTAGGCTCTGGCCCATGGATGATTTTGGTTTTATTCGGACAGAATAGAAGATCAGATTTTGCTGGTCTTTTTCTTTAAATGACTAGACCAATTGTACATACGTGAAATTCTTGACAAAGATTTTATAAAGTAATATACTGATAAGGGTTAGTTTATGATTATAAAAATGACTAGACCAATTTTATAAAGGAGAAATAGTCCGAGTGACTAGATAGAATGATATGTGTGGAATTGTAGGAGTTGTTGGAAATTCTAATGCAACTGATATTTTATTACAAGGTTTAGAAAAATTAGAGTATCGTGGCTATGACTCAGCGGGAATTTTTGTGACAGCAGGAGATAAGACTGCCTTGATTAAGTCGGTTGGTCGCATCGCTGATTTACGTGATAAAGTTGGCAATCAAGAGCTGGGAGACCGTGGTATTGGTCATACACGTTGGGCAACCCATGGTAAACCGCTAGAAGAAAATGCTCATCCTCATCAATCAGAAACAGGACGTTTGACCTTGGTTCATAATGGTGTGATTGAGAATTATGCAGAGTTGAAAGAAGAGTATTTGGGCGGACATCATTTTAAGGGGCAAACTGACACAGAAGTGGCAGTACACTTGATTGGTAAGTTTGTCGAAGAAGATGGCCTAGATACCTTGTCAGCCTTTCGTCAGGCTCTTCAATTGATTAAGGGATCTTATGCCTTTGCTTTGATTGATAAGGAAGATGCGGATACTATTTATGTGGCTAAAAATAAGTCACCACTTTTAATTGGGCTTGGTCAGGGTTATAACATGGTCTGTTCAGATGCGATGGCCATGATTCGTGAAACCAATCAATACATGGAGATTCACGATCAGGAGTTGGTAGTATTGACTAAGGATAGTGTTTCTGTTCAAGACTACGCAGGTAATTCATTGGAGCGTGAGGCCTACACGGCAGAACTTGATTTGTCAGATATTGGTAAGGGAACTTATCCTCACTACATGTTAAAAGAAATTGACGAGCAACCAAGTGTGATGCGTAAGTTAATTTCGACTTACGCAGATGCAAATGGAAATATGGCAGTTGATCCAGCTATCGTTAAAGCTGTTCAAGAAGCTGACCGTCTGTATATCATTGCAGCAGGAACGTCTTATCATGCTGGTTTTGCCTCGAAACAATTTTTGGAAGAATTGACTGACACACCAGTAGAGTTGGGAATTGCTTCTGAGTGGGGTTATGGTATGCCGCTTTTGAGTCAAAAACCCTTGTTTATCTTCTTAACCCAATCTGGTGAAACCGCTGATAGCCGTCAAGTCTTGGTTAAGGTGAATGAATTAGGCTTGCCAAGTTTAACAATTACTAATGTTCCAGGTTCAACCCTATCTCGTGAAGCGAGTCATACGATGTTGCTTCATGCAGGTCCTGAGATTTCAGTAGCTTCAACCAAAGCCTATACGGCACAAATTGCGACGATGGCTTTCTTGGCTAAGGCAGTTGGTCAAGCAAACAATAATACGAAAGCAGCAGCCTTTGATGTGGTTCATGAGTTGTCACTTGTGGCACAATCTATTGAAGCCAGTCTGTCTGATAAGGAAATGATTGCCAATAAGGTGGAAGAATTGCTTTCAACAGCTCGCAATGCCTTTTATATCGGTCGTGGTAGTGATTATTATGTCGCTATGGAGGCTGCCCTTAAACTGAAAGAAATTTCTTATATTCAATGTGAAGGATTTGCTGCGGGGGAATTGAAACATGGGACAATTTCACTGATTGAAGATGGAACGCCAGTGATTGCCTTGATGTCAAATAATTCAATCCTAGCACCACATGTTCGTGGTAATGTAGCAGAAGTTGCAGCTCGTGGTGCCCATGTGTTGACCATTGTTGAAGAAGGTATTAACAAAGAAGATGATGATATTGTTGTGAGTAGCGTTCACCCTTATCTATCTAGCATTGCTATGGTTATTCCAACGCAGTTAGTGGCTTACTATGCGTCACTCCAACGTGGTTTGGATGTGGATAAACCACGCAACCTTGCGAAATCAGTTACAGTAGAATAAAAAGGAGAAAATCATGCCGAATTGTCCAAAATGTCAATCAGAATATGTCTATGAAGATCGCGATCTTTACATCTGTCCAGAGTGTGCCTATGAATGGAATCCAAACGAAACGGTAGAAGATAGTGATGAATTAGTTGTTCTTGATAGTAATGGTACGCGTCTAGCAGACGGTGATAGTGTAACGGTTATTAAGGATTTGAAAGTTAAAGGAGCTCCTAAGGATATTAAACAAGGAACTCGTGTTAAAAATATTCGATTGGTTGAGGGTGACCACAATATTGACTGTAAGGTTGATGGTTTTGGTGCCATGAAATTAAAATCAGAATTTGTTAAAAAATTATAAAAGTTAAAGAGAAGCAGATGCTTCTCTTTCTTTTTCCTGCTTGGTAAATTATGTTATAATAATAGCATGTTAGAAAAGAAAAAATTATTACTCATTGATGGGTCATCTGTCGCGTTTAGAGCCTTTTTTGCCCTATACAATCAATTAGATCGTTTCAAAAATCAAACTGGTTTGCATACAAATGCCATTTACGGTTTTCATCTTATGCTGGATCACATGATGGAACGTTTGCAGCCAACCCATGTCCTAGTGGCTTTTGATGCTGGCAAAACGACCTTTCGGACAGACTTATTTACAGACTATAAGGCTGGTCGGGCAAAAACGCCTGAAGAATTTCGTGAGCAGTTTCCTTATATTCGTGAGATGTTGACCCATTTGGGGATTACCTATTATGATTTGCCTAATTATGAAGCAGATGACATTATTGGTACGATGGCCAAGTTGGCAGAGGCGTCAAATCAACCTTTTGAGATTACCATTGTTAGTGGTGATAAGGACTTGATTCAGCTTACAGATCTGAATACCGTGGTTGAGATTTCTAAAAAAGGTGTGGCAGAGTTTGAAGCGTTCACACCGATCTATCTCAAGGAAAAACTAGGTTTAACACCGCAACAATTTGTGGATCTCAAAGCCCTAATGGGAGATAAGTCGGATAATATTCCTGGTGTGACTAAGATTGGTGAGAAAACTGGTCTGAAGCTCTTGCATGAATTTGGCAGTCTAGAAAATTTATATGAACGTTTGGACGAGCTAAAACCTTCTAAGATGAAAGAAAACTTAATTGCAGATAAAGAACAGGCTTTTTTATCTAAGACCTTGGCGACCATCAACACCCAAGCACCAGTGACGATTGGCTTAGATGATTTACTTTATCAAGGTCCAAACCTAACTAGCCTTGCTATTTTCTATGAGGAAATGGACTTTAGGCAGTTCCGTCAAGCCTTGGATTTACCAGAACCAGCCGCAGAAAAGATTGCTTATCAATTAGTCACAGAAGATCTTAGTGCTGAGATGTTTTCAGAGGACCAATTCTTTTACTTTGAAATCTTAAATGATAATTATCATGTCGAAGATATTGTTGGTTTTGCTTGGGGAAACGAACAAAGGATTTATGTCAGTCAAAATCTTTCTTTATTAAACACAGACTTATTTAAAAAAGTTTTATCGCAACCGATCAAAACTTATGACAGTAAGCGAACCAAAGTCTTGTTGCATCAATTAGGCATTGATTTGCCAATGGCTAGCTATGACAGTCGCTTGGCCAAGTACTTGTTATCCACCGTTGAAGATAATGACTTGGCAACCATTGCTCGTCTATACGGCAAGGGGCAACTAAGTAGTGATGAACAAGTTTATGGCAAAGGTGTCAAACGTGCCTTACCAGAAGATGAACTCTTCCATGCTCATTTGGCAAGAAAGATTCAAGTTCTGATAGAAACAGAACCGATAATGAGTCAAGCTCTAAAAGATAATCAGCAGGAAGAGTTATTCTACAAGATGGAATTGCCTTTGGCTTTTGTTTTGGCTAAGATGGAAATAGCAGGTATTAAGGTTGAGCAATCCAGTTTACAAGAGATGGCTTTGGAAAATCAGTTGGTGATTGATCAACTAACAGAAGAAATCTATGACTTGGCTGGTGAAACTTTCAATATCAATTCGCCCAAGCAGTTGGGAGTTATCTTGTTTGAAAAAATGGGGCTGCCGCTATCAGCTACCAAGAAAACCAAGACAGGTTATTCAACAGCAGCTGATGTTTTGGAGCGTTTGGCTCATCAGTCAGACTTGGTTAGAAAGATTTTAGATTATCGTCAAATTACTAAATTGCAGTCCACCTATATTCTTGGTTTACAAGATTATATTTTAGGTGATCATAAAATTCATACACGTTATGTACAAGATTTAACCCAAACAGGTCGTCTGTCTAGTACCGATCCTAATTTGCAAAATATTCCTATTCGTTTAGAACAAGGGCGTTTGATTCGTAAGGCATTCAGACCGTCACATCCAGATTGGTTATTGCTGAGTTCAGATTATTCTCAAATTGAATTGCGGGTCTTGGCTCATATCTCTGGTGATGAGCATTTGATTGACGGCTTTAAGCAAGGGGTAGATATTCATACTTCAACAGCCATGCGGGTTTTTGGCATTGCCAGTCCAGATCAAGTGACCGATAATGACCGTCGCAATGCCAAGGCGGTTAACTTTGGAGTGGTTTATGGGATTTCTGATTTTGGTCTATCTAATAACTTAGGCATTAGCCGCCAAGCAGCTAAAACTTATATCGAAACCTATTTTGCACGTTATCCAGGGATTAAGACCTACATGGATCAGATTGTCGCATACGCTAAAACTAAAGGGTATGTTGAAACCATCTTTAAACGTCGGCGTGAATTGCCAGACATCCATTCGCGTAATTTTAATCTGCGTAGCTTTGCGGAACGAACGGCCATCAATTCTCCAATTCAAGGGAGTGCCGCTGATATTCTAAAAATAGCTATGATTGAATTAGATAAACAACTAACTGAAAGAGGGTTGAAAGCCAGAATGCTTTTGCAGGTGCATGATGAAATCGTCTTGGAAGTGCCTAAGGACGAGCTAGAGGAAGTTCAACTCTTGGTTAAGGATACTATGGAGAATGCCGTTAATCTGGCAGTGCCACTTTTGGTTGATCAAAGTCATGGTCAAACCTGGTACGAGGCAAAATAGGCCATTAGTCAGTTGTTGAAGAAATTGAGGTATCAATAAATTGGTCGATGATTGATTTACTTCACATGAAATTAAAATAAAGAGGTTGGGAGGTGTGGCTGTGATCATCTTATCAGAAACAGATCGTATGATTTATGAAGAAACATTGGAAGAGCTAAAAGAACGTCATATTCGATTGACGGATACACGGAAGGCGATTTTGGCCTATATGATTGAGAGTCATGAACACCCAAGTGCAGAGAAAATCTATCAAGATTTGTTACCAAACTATCCTAGCATGAGTTTGGCGACTGTTTACAATAATCTCAAGGTTCTGGTTGATGAGGGTTTTGTTAGTGAGTTAAAATTACCACAAGATAACACCAGCTATTATGACTTTTTAGGTCATCACCATCCCCATGTTATTTGTCAAAATTGTGGGAGAATTGTTGATGTCATGCTAACTAACCTACCTGATGTGAAATTAGCTATTCAAGCTGAAACAGGTTTTAAGATTACCAAAACGCAGACCATGATTTATGGGATTTGTCCCTTATGTCAAGAAAAAAAGGCTTAGACAATTGTCTAAGCCTTTTATGATTGGTGATGTTTTGTGAGTTGATCATAGAAGACCACTTTGGCAGTAGTATAGTAAGGTAGAATATATATCATCAAAAGATTGGCAGTCAATTCGTTTAAGATGAACCAACCGATAAAAGATAAGTCTAAGAAAAAGGCTTGTTTTCGATGGCCTTTCATTAAACGACGACTAGTCATTAAAACGTGATGAGGGCTTGTATAGGTATTTAGTGCTAGTTGTTCAGCAAGGATAAATTCAGCTTGAGAAAAGGCATAATGCCAAGGGGCAAGAAAAATCAATGCAAATAAAATAAAGATAACGATTAGGCTAATGCCCCATCCAAAAGTTGCTATAATATCATTAAGAAATGGGATGTGATTGCCTAAGGGTGTATATGAATATAATAGAAACAGTATAGTAGCAGAACTGATGATAAAAAGAACAATAAAAGGAATAAAGTAAATGAAACGTAACAGGGAAACGAGGATATACTTACCAAGAAAAGATAGCGAAAATCCCCGTGTGCTATCTGTAAATGTTGGACTCATTTGTTTTTTACGCCAAATGTCTAACATGGTCAAACTAGCTGAGAGAATAAAAAGGGAAGCCATTATAGGAATAAAGATAAAAATTAATGAATTAACATCATCTCTAAAGAGTATTCTTTCTATACCTGTATAGATAAGGATGAGTAAAATCGGAGTTAAGAAAATTTTGTATTTATTTGGTGTTTGTTTTAGTTGATGCCTAGCGGCTTGGCGAATAGATTTATTGGTCATCATAGTAGTAGTCTCCTTTTGTCTTATTTTCATTATATCATATCTCATGACAGTAGTTCATTTTTTTGGTAAAATATGGGAGTCAAGAAAGCCTGGAACTGTATTTTCCAGTTGCAAAGTAAAGGAGATAAGATGACGCAACATCCAATTCAATATCGTTTGATTAAAAAAGAGAAACACACGGGGGCTCGTTTGGGGGAAATTATTACTCCACATGGCACTTTTCCGACGCCTATGTTTATGCCAGTCGGAACTTTAGCAACGGTTAAAACTCAGTCACCTGAGGAATTAAAAGAAATGGGTTCAGGGATTATTTTATCGAACACCTATCATTTATGGCTACGCCCAGGTGATGAATTGGTGGCTCAAGCTGGTGGTCTGCACAAATTTATGAATTGGGATCAAGCTATTTTGACAGATAGTGGTGGTTTCCAAGTTTATTCTTTAGCAGATAGTCGTCAAATTACAGAAGAAGGAGTGACTTTTAAGAATCATCTCAATGGTTCCAAGATGTTTTTATCACCAGAAAAGGCGATTGCTATTCAAAACAATCTGGGTAGTGACATTATGATGAGTTTTGATGAATGCCCTCAGTTTTATCAGCCCTATGATTATGTGAAAAAATCCATTGAACGCACTAGTCGTTGGGCAGAGCGTGGCTTGAATGCCCACCGTCGTCCACATGACCAAGGTATTTTTGGAATCGTTCAAGGAGCTGGTTTTGAAGACCTTCGTCGCCAGTCTGCTCAAGATTTGGTCAGTATGGATTTTTCCGGTTATTCGATTGGTGGTTTGGCTGTCGGAGAAACGCATGAAGAAATGAATGCGGTCCTAGATTTCACAACACCATTGTTACCAGAAAATAAACCACGTTATTTAATGGGAGTAGGTGCACCAGATAGCCTGATTGATGGTGTTATTCGTGGTGTTGATATGTTTGACTGCGTTTTACCAACTCGTATTGCGCGTAATGGAACCTGTATGACCAGTCAGGGACGTTTGGTTGTCAAAAATGCTCAATTTACAGAAGATTTCAGTCCACTGGATCCAAATTGTGACTGTTACACTTGCCAAAATTATACACGCGCCTACATTCGTCATCTTTTAAAAGCAGATGAAACCTTCGGTATTCGTTTAACAAGTTACCATAATCTTTATTTCTTGGTTAATTTAATGAAACGTGTGCGTCAAGCTATTTTAGATGACAATTTGCTGGAGTTTAGAGAAGATTTTATAGAACAATATGGCTACAATCGTTCTAAGCGTAATTTTTAAGGTTGACTTAAGCTAAGGAAGCTATAATGTAAACATCCTAAAACTTTTCTTTTTCATAAATCTCCAAAACCACTCTTTCGTCAAAGGGTGGTTTTTTCTATTGACAACAAGTTGTAAGATGTTAAAATGATAATAAAGAAAGCGATAACATATCTTGTGGATAGGATTGATTGGAGGTGACAAGCTATGACATTTAGATCCTTGACAGCTAATTTTTATCATTTGATATTAAGTCGGTCGAGTCGTAATATTGCAGATAGTTTTTATTGGATTGCCTTGTCGATTGGTTTGATTCAGGTCTATCAGATTGATGCAGGTAGTTTATCTCTATTTGCCTTACTGGGCTTGATTCCTCAGTTGACTTCTTTTTTATATGGTCCAGTGATTGACCAGATTAAGCAAGACAAGCCTTGGTTGATTACCTTTCAAGTCAGCCAGTTATTTTTGATTATCTCAATCATCTGTTGCCTGACGTTTAAGTGGCAAGTGGTTTGGATGTATGGCCTAAATTTTTTGTTTCATCTTGTGACAGTTTGGTTAAATACCATGCAGATGAAAATTATCCCAGATACGTTGGATAACGATGATGAGTTGATTGATAAATCGATTGATTTACAGTATGCGACATCTAATGTTCTCGATATACTGAGTAATTTTCTGGCTTCTTGCTTGTTAGCCGTCATTTCCTATCAGGTGCTTTTACAACTGAGCCTGCCATTTTTTATTGCTGCCATTTATTTTATTTGTCGAATACAACTCAAACCAAAGCAAGCGATAGAAACGGAAGCTGACAAGGAACCTAGCAAAAAAGAAAATTTAGCTCAGTCGATTGCCATCTTTCGCTCATCTCCTTATGCGTCCTTGATTGTGATGGTAGAGTCATTTCTAAGTGGAGGGACAGATTTATTGCTGACCTTGATGCCCTTATATCTTTTACAAGAAGGGATTTCCATTCAATTAGTGGGGTTGGTTTTAGCCGTCCAGCGTGGAGCTGACTTGCTGGGGGCTTTTATTGCTCCTAAACTATCGATTTCACCAAGACGCTTTTTCTTTATGGACTATATTATCTCAGGCACGTGTTTATTATTGGTTTTTCTAGTAGCCAATCCCTACCTTAAACTTTTTCTCTTTTTCCTAGCCTTTGTGATTATTGGGATTTCTGGTAATATTTTTGAGAAACTGATTTATGCAGAATATGATCATGATAAGATGGCAGTGGTTTATTCAACCAATTCAAGTTTGTATGCTTTTTGGGGAATTTTATTTTTACTCATCCCAAGTGTCTATCAAAATATCTTGGTCTTAGGTATTGCCATCAATGCCTTAACCATACTTGTCGGTTTTTATTTAGCCATCAACTATAAAAAAGAGGCTTAATCTTAAGCTTCTTTTCAAATCAACTGAAATACCTTTACTTTTTAGTTGAATTATGATACATTGAACAGAAATAGAAAAACATCTGTACTTTAATCAGATAATCTTAGAGAAAGTAGGGAGAGATATGATAAAAAATAAACGGTTGTTTAGTTTATTAGGTTTAGGATTTTTAGCCCTCATTATTTTTGGGGTATTCAGTTCACAAAAAAAACAAGAGTCAGCACAAGAAGAAGTCAAGGTCGGAGTCTTGCAATATGTTACGCATGAGGCCTTAGACACTATCTATGCTGGTATTCAAGAAGGTTTGAAACAGGCGGGTTACGATGATAAACTTGTCACGATTGATTTTTTAAATGCTGAGGGCGATCAAAGTAAGGTTCAAACCATGAGTCAGACTTTGGTTAATAATGGCAATCAGGTCTTGGTTGGGATTGCAACACCAGCAGCTCAAGGTTTGGCCAATGCGACCAAAACTATTCCAGTTGTTATGGGAGCCGTCACTGATCCAGTTGGTGCTAATTTGGTCAAAGATTTGGAAAAACCAAGTGGTAATGTCACAGGGGTTTCAGATCAGACACCAATAGCTAGTCAACTAGAGTTGATTAAGACCTTGACACCATCTGTTAAAACCATTGGGATTTTATACAGTAGTAGTGAAGATAATTCCAAATCTCAAGTTGAAGAATTTACTAAAATGGCAAAAACCAAGGGTTACCAAGTTGAAACCTATGCTGTTCCTTCAACCAATGAAATTGCAACGACGTTGAATGTGATGTTAGACAAGGTTGATGCCTTATGGGTGCCTTTAGACAATACCATTGCTAGTGCTTTTGCGACCGTTGTTTCAGTGACTAAGGAAGCGAAAAAACCAATTTTCCCAAGCGTTGATACGATGGTTGCAGAAGGAGGCTTGGCTTCCGTAGTTATTGATCAATATCAATTAGGTGTAGCAACTGGTCAAATGGTTGCCAAGGTACTTGATGGTGAAAAAATTGCAAATCTTCCTGTGGAGATTTTTAGTGAAGGTAAGCCAGTGATCAATAAAAAGGTTGCAGTTGAGTTAGGGATTTCAATTCCAGAAGAAGTGTTATCATCAGCTAGTCAAATCATTGAATAAAAAAGTTGGGACAATTTGTTCCAACTTTTTTATTTAGCTTAGCCATAAAACCACAAGATAAGCTAGAAAAAGAAAAGGAACAAAAGCTATGCTGTCTTGCTGATTTTTCCGACTAAGAGAATAAGTTATTCCTAATATACTAGCAAGCTGTAGTAAATAAAGAAGTTGATAAAGATTGAGTGAAAAAGATAAACTAGCCAAAAAGAGAAAGTCCCCATTACCAATTTTAAGCGGAAGAAAAGTCGCTAAGAGAGCCAAAAATAAAAAGAATAGGCTAATTTGGTTAATAGGATGAAAGAAAAAAAGTAGGTTAGTGCCGATAAGCCAAATGCAAAGAGGATAGGCTTGCTCTTTCAAATCATATAAAGTTAGGATTAAACCGAGATAGATTAAGATGGTCTGGGTAGGACTAATGATGTCTGTATAGCAAGCTAGTGCAACGAGTCCAGACGTTAGTTCTAGTCCGGCATACCAAAGGGGGAATTTAGCATGACAAAATCGACAACAAGAGCCATTAATCAATTGTGAAAAAATTGGAATTAAGTCCCTAACAGTTAATATTTTTTTGCAATGGTTGCAGTGACTTCGGGGGAAAAGAATAGATTTTTCTGGAAAGCGATCAAAAACTAACCCTAAAAAAGAGCCTAGGCTAGCTCCAAGGAAAAAAATTAAAATAGTCTTCATACTTTTTAATTCGCTAATTCGTTTTAAAAAGTTAAATGCTTGACAAAGTTTTTTAGAACGATTATAATTAAAACATAAAATAGAAAGAGGTATAACAAATGACAACAAGATCTTATGACGGTACTAAAGAAGTTTTGAACCAAGCAGTAGCTGATATTTATAAGGCTATTTCTATTATTCGTCAGGCACATTGGTATATGCGTGGTCAAGGTTTTCTTTACCTACATAAAAAGATGGATGCTTTGATTGATGGATTAGATGGTCATTTGGATGAATTAAGTGAACGTTTGATTATGTTGGGTGGTGCACCATACTCAACTCTTGAAGAATATCATCAAGTATCTAAACTTGAAGAAGTTAAAGGTAGTTTTGATGTTCCAATGGCAGATCGTTTGACACGATTGATTGAAGTCTATACTTATCTAGCAGAACTTTATCATCAAGGTTTAGAAATGACGGATGAAGAAGGCGAAGCCGTTGCTAATGGTCTGTTTGCAGATGCCCTAGCTGATGCAGATAAGGTTATTTGGATGCTTAAAGCTGAATTAGGTTAATAAAAGCAGTCAGTTCCTAACAAGGAGCTGGCTATTTTTGTCATTGAAAACTGTTCTTGAATTTGCTAAAATGAATAGGGTATGAAAGACTTATATGATGTTCAACAGTTGCTCAAACGATTTGGAATCTTTGTTTATTTGGGTAAACGCTTATATGATATTGAGATGATGAAGATTGAATTGGAGCGTCTTTATCAAAATGGCTTGTTAGCTAGGGAAAACTATTTGCAAGCAGAGTTGGTTTTACGACGGGAGCATCGATTGGAAAAGGAGCAAGAAAATGACAAGAAAATTACTAGGAATTGATTTGGGTGGCACGAGCATTAAATTTGGCATCGTGACTCAAGAAGGAGACATTCAGGACAAATGGTCGATTGCAACCAATAGTTTAGAAGATGGGCGTCATATTCTACCAGATATTATAGCCTCTATTAAGCATCGTTGGGAACTTTATGGCTTGACCAAGGCTGATTTTATTGGTATTGGGATGGGTTCCCCAGGAGCAGTTAATCGTGAGCAAAAAACGGTTACAGGTGCTTTTAATTTGAATTGGGCAAAGACTCAAGCAATTGGTCAAGTGATTGAAGCAGAATTAGGCTTACCTTTTGTCATTGATAATGATGCCAATGTTGCTGCCTTGGGAGAGGCTTGGGTCGGTGCTGGTGATAATCAATCTGATGTCGTTTTTATGACCCTTGGTACAGGTGTTGGTGGCGGCATTATCGCTGATGGCAACCTCATTCATGGTGTGGCTGGAGCAGGTGGTGAGATTGGTCACATGATTGTAGCGGCTGAAACAGGTTTAGCTTGTACATGTGGTAATGTAGGTTGCTTGGAAACAGTAGCGTCAGCGACAGGTATTGTACGAGTTGCTAGGCTTTTAGCAGAAGAATATGAAGGAGTATCGCCTATTAAAGCAATGATTGACAATGGCGATGACGTGACGAGTAAGATTATCTTTGATGAGGCTAAAGCAGGTGATTACTTGGCTAATCAGATTGTGGATAAGGTGGCTAACTATCTCGGTTTAGCTGCTGCCAATCTAGGCAATATTCTTAATCCTAGTGCCATTGTTATTGGTGGTGGGGTTTCAGCGGCAGGTGATTTTTTGCTTAAACGTGTAGAAACTCAATTTAAGCGTTATGCTTTTCCACAAGTGCGTCAAACCACCCAGTTGAAATTAGCAGAGCTAGGAAATGACGCAGGTATCATTGGTGCAGCAAGTTTAGTTCGTCAGCTAGGATAGAAAATAGAAAGAGAAGAATAAGATGATAACAGCATTGGTATGGTTAATTTTGCTAGGTTTTATAGCTTGGTTGCTTTGGAATTATTTCCGGGTTCGTCAAGCAGCTCAATTTGTTGATAATGATACTTTCAAAACACTAATGCCTAAGGGGCAGTTAATTGACTTGCGTGATGGTGAGAGTTTTAGACGTAAACATATTTTAGGAGCAAGGAATTTTCAAGCCGCTCAGTTTAAGGACTCCCTATCGGCTCTTAGAAAAGACAAGCCAGTTTTGTTGTATGAAAATGCCCGTGGTGCTAATACTGCTCGTAGTATTTTAACCTTGAAAAAAGCAGGATTTACAGATATTTATGTCTTAAAAGATGGTTTTGACTATTGGGATGGTAAGGTAAAAGAAGCTAAAATCAAATCATGAAAAAGTCCAGTCTAGTCGGCTGGCTTTTATTTTTATGAAGAGAGTAAATGGACAGGATTGAAGAAATTATCGTATTTTGATTGATTAAAAAACGTTTACAAGAGGTTTCTAGTGCTTATTTAAGAGAATTTATGATATAATACAGGGGTTAATCTAAGAATTAAGAGGAAAACATGACAAAATTAAGAGAAGATATCCGTAACGTTGCCATTATTGCCCACGTTGACCACGGAAAAACAACCCTTGTTGATGAACTATTGAAACAATCACAAACCTTGGACGAGCGTACGACTTTGGACGAACGTGCCATGGACTCAAATGATTTAGAAAAAGAGCGTGGGATTACTATCCTTGCTAAAAATACAGCCGTTGCCTACAATGATGTTCGTATCAATATTATGGATACCCCAGGACATGCGGACTTCGGTGGAGAAGTTGAACGTATCATGAAAATGGTAGATGGTGTTGTTTTGGTTGTGGATGCCTATGAAGGGACTATGCCACAAACTCGCTTTGTATTGAAAAAAGCCTTGGAACAGAACCTAACACCAATCGTGGTAGTCAATAAAATTGATAAACCATCAGCACGTCCTGAAGAAGTTGTTGACGAAGTGCTTGAACTCTTTATTGAATTAGGAGCAGATGACGATCAATTAGAATTCCCTGTGGTTTATGCTTCAGCGATTAACGGAACATCGTCTTTATCAGACAATCCGGCTGACCAAGAAGCGACGATGGCACCAATTTTTGATACCATCATCGATCATATTCCTGCACCAGTGGATAATTCAGATGAGCCGCTACAATTCCAAGTATCACTACTAGATTACAATGACTTTGTGGGTCGTATTGGTATCGGTCGTATCTTCCGTGGAAGTGTTAAAGTTGGTGACCAAGTTACCCTTTCAAAACTTGACGGCACAACGAAAAATTTCCGTGTAACGAAACTCTTTGGTTTCTTTGGTCTTGAACGTCGTGAAATCCAAGAAGCTAAGGCAGGTGATTTGATTGCGGTATCAGGTATGGAAGACATCTTTGTTGGTGAAACAGTGACACCGACAGATGCAGTAGAACCATTGCCGGTATTGCGTATTGATGAACCAACCCTTCAAATGACTTTCTTGGTTAATAATTCGCCATTTGCCGGTCGTGAAGGAAAATGGGTAACTTCTCGTAAGGTTGAAGAACGTTTATTAGCAGAATTGCAGACAGACGTTTCCTTGCGTGTTGATCCAACGGATTCGCCAGATAAATGGACTGTTTCAGGTCGTGGTGAATTGCACTTGTCCATTTTGATTGAAACCATGCGTCGTGAAGGTTATGAACTCCAAGTTTCTCGTCCAGAAGTTATCATCAAAGAAATTGATGGGGTCAAGATGGAGCCGTTTGAGCGTGTTCAAATTGATACTCCAGAAGAATATCAAGGTGCCGTAATTCAATCCTTGTCAGAGCGTAAGGGTGACATGCTTGATATGCAAATGGTTGGTAATGGTCAAACACGTTTAATTTTCCTTGTTCCAGCGCGTGGTTTGATTGGTTACTCAACCGAGTTCTTATCAATGACGCGTGGTTATGGGATTATGAACCATACCTTTGATCAATATTTACCAGTCGTTCCAGGAGAAATTGGTGGACGTCACCGTGGAGCCTTGGTCTCTATTGACGCTGGTAAGGCAACAACGTATTCAATCATGCGTATTGAAGAACGTGGTACAATCTTTGTTAATCCAGGTACAGAAGTTTATGAAGGGATGATTATCGGAGAAAACTCTCGTGATAATGACTTGACAGTTAATATTACAACAGCCAAGCAGATGACAAACGTGCGTTCGGCAACTAAGGACCAAACGTCAGTAATTAAGACCCCACGTATTTTGACTTTGGAAGAATCACTTGAATTTTTGAATGACGATGAATACATGGAAGTGACACCTGAGTCAATTCGATTGCGTAAGCAGATTCTTGATAAACAAGGGCGTGACAAGGCTAACAAGAAGAAAAAATCGGCTGAATAAGATTTTTTATGAAGAGGTGAGCTAATGTTTTATCTCATTATTGCCTTGATGATTTTAGGTTACTATTTTTTTGCAGCACCTAAATCAATCAAGAATACCCTAAATATCATTTTTATTGTGGGTTTGGTAGGTAGTTTTGTGGTTTTAGCTATCTTGAGTTTTACCCAGTTGAGTCAATCGCCACCAGAGATTTTTGTTGGCTTGTTAATGACTTTAGTAGGTGTTTTAGCTTTAAAGGACATGTTTGCTCTGACCACTAAATCAAATCAATCGAAGAAATGAAAGGAAGACTTGTCGGGTCTTCCTTTTTCTTTAATCTTGAAAATTCCCTTAATTAAAGGTAAAATAGATAGAAATAGAAAGATTAGAATGAGATAAAAACGATATGAAAATGATTAGTCGGTTTAAAAATCAGAAAGTCTTGGTACTGGGTTTGGCTCGTTCAGGACTAGCAGCTGCTAAATTGTTACACCAATTAGGTGCTTTAGTTACGGTTAATGATGGTAAAGCCTTGGAAGAAAATCCGATGGCTAAAGAGTTATTAAGCATGGGGATGAAGGTGATTTGTGGTCATCATCCAGTGGAATTATTAGAAGAAGAATTTGCCTTGATGGTTAAAAATCCAGGGATTCCTTACAGTAATCCTATGGTTGTAGCTGCCTTGGAGAAGAGTTTGCCTATTTTTACTGAAGTTGAATTAGCCTATTTGATTTCTGAGGCGTCAATTATTGGTATTACTGGTTCAAATGGCAAAACAACCACCACAACTATGATTGCTAATGTTTTTGAGTGTGCAGGGCGTCCAGGCTTATTAGCGGGAAATATTGGCTTTCCTGCTAGCGAAGTAGCTCAAACAGCAAGGGCATCTGATGTGATGATTACAGAACTGTCTAGCTTTCAACTCATGGGTGTCAAAGAGTTTAAGCCCCATATTGCCGTGATTACTAACTTTGTGGCAAGTCACTTAGACTATCACGGTGAGTTTGACGACTATGTGGCAGCAAAGTGGAAGATTCAAGAGCAAATGTCTGAAGAAGATTTTTTGATTTTGAATGTCACACAAGATTTGGCCAAGGAATTGGCTAAAACAAGTAAAGCCACTGTAGTTCCTTTTTCAGTTACTGAAAAAGTGGACGGTGCCTATCTGTTTGAAAACCAACTTTACTTTAAGACAGAGTTGATTATGTCAGCTGATGAGATTGGTGTTCCTGGTCTTCATAATATAGAAAATGCCTTGGCAACTATTGCAGTGGCTAAATTATCTGGTATTGACAATCAAGCGATTAAAGAAGGGATTACTCGTTTTTCTGGTGTTAAGCACCGTTTGCAAGATTTAGGAACGGTGAAACAGGTGCGTTTTTATAATGATAGTAAGTCAACCAATATTCAAGCGACTCAAAAGGCTCTCTCAGGCTTTGATAACAAGCAGGTGCTTTTAATCCTAGGTGGCTTGGATCGTGGTAATGCTTTTGATGAGCTTTTGCCAGATTTACAGGGAATTAAGCAGTTAGTTTTAATCGGCGAAGTGGCTCCACGTTTGAAAGAACTGGCAGAAAAAACAGGTCTGCCTTGGGTAATGGCTGATAATGTGGCAGAAGCTACGGAATTAGCTTTTAATTTAGCCAGTGCTGATGATGTGGTTTTGCTTAGTCCTGCTAACGCGAGTTGGGACCAATACCTCAATTTCGAAGAACGTGGAGATGAGTTTATCCAAACAGTTGAAAAAATCAAGGGAGAACAAGCATGACCAAGAAAAAAATTATTTTCACAGGTGGTGGAACAGTTGGTCATGTTACCCTGAATCTACTTCTGATTCCTAGATTTTTGTCAGATGGTTGGGAAGTGCACTACATTGGTGATAAAAATGGTGTTGAATACCAAACCATTATTCAATCAGGTCTTTCAGTAACTTTCCATGGCATTGCGACAGGGAAATTACGTCGTTATTTCAGTTGGCAAAATTTTCTAGACTTATTCAAGGTAGCCTATGGTATTTTACAATCTTTAGTCATTGTAGCTAAAATCCGACCTAACGCTCTCTTTTCAAAAGGAGGCTTTGTTTCAGTTCCCCCAGTCATTGCAGCAAAAATTTTGTCTGTTCCAGTCTTTATTCATGAGTCAGATTTGTCTATGGGTTTGGCCAATAAAATCGCTTATAAATTTGCGACAAAGATGTACACAACCTTTAAACAAGCTAATTTAGCTAAGGAAGAACATGTTGGAGCAATCACAAAAATTGATCAAGACAGTGTTGACATGACCCAAGTTGATTTTATCCGCGACCAGTTTGATGCACAATTAAAAACCATTCTGTTTGTTGGCGGTTCTGGCGGAGCCAAGGTTTTTAATGAGTTTATTAGCCAAGAACCAGAATTGATTAAGCGTTATAATGTTATCAATTTATCTGGTGATGCTAGCCTTAACCAACTCACGAAAAATCTTTACCGTGTTGATTATGTAACGGATCTTTACCAACCTTTGATGGCAATGGCTGATGTTGTGGTGACTCGTGGGGGAGCCAATACCTTATTTGAGTTGTTAGCGATGAAAAAACTTCATGTGATTGTTCCTTTGGGTAAAGAGGCTAGTCGTGGAGATCAACTGGAAAATGCTGCTTATTTTGAGAAACAAGGTTATGCGAAACAGTTACTTGAAGAAGACTTGACTTTAGAGAACTTGGAATCAGCTATTGCTGAACTTTTGACCAAGCAAGCTAGTTATCAAGAAGCTATGGCAACAACCAAAGATTTGAAATCAATAGCTGATTTTTATAACGTGTTGGAAGCAGATATTAACCAAAATTAAGGGATATTATGTCAAAAAAAAATAAACATAATCAGGCAACACCTGAGAGAGAATTAAGTGATTGGCAAAAAAGAAATATTGAGTTTTTAAAGAAGAAGCAACAAGAAGAACAAATCAAGGCTAAGGCAGCTAAAGACTTATTAGCTAAAAGAAAATCATTGATGAAACAATCACTTCTTGAGGAAGAATCAGTAGTTCAATCTAAACCAAAGAAAAAAATAAGAAAAAAAAATCATAAGGTTACTAAACCAGAAAGTAGAACCTTTATCAAGGTTGTCCCAGTTATTCTTATTGCCGTTTTGGTCTTGGTAAGCTCGGCTTTCTTTTTAACTCCCTATAGTCAACAAAAGATACTGCAAATAACAGGAGTGGAACAAACAACAACTGAAGAAGTGAGCCAAGCTAGTGGTATTAAGAGTACTGACTATTTAACAAGTGTTTGGTTTAATACTAAGAATTATGAAAGAGCCATTAAAACGAATAATCCTTGGGTAAAAAAAGCAAAGATAACCTATCAATTTCCTAATATTTTTAAGATCAAGATAGAAGAATATCAGATTTATGCCTATGGTTTAACAGATCAAGGTTATCGACCTATTTTAGAAAGTGGTACGCGAGTAGATACGACTGATGCGATTGCTTTAACAGGAGAGGCTTTAATTGTTGACTTTGCTAATAAAAAGCAGATCAAGCAGTTAATTCAAGAATTACTTAAAGTTGATCAACAAATTGTGAGCCAAGTCAGAAATGTGAGTTTGACACCGAGTAAAGCGACAGCTGATTTGTTACAGTTGGAAATGTATGATGGTAATTTGGTAAGGGTTCCTTTATCAGAATTGTCCAAGAAGTTGTCTTATTATAACAAGATGATTCAGCTGACTGAGGTAGGCATCATTGATATGGAAGTTGGGATTTATCACACAACGAGTGAACTTGAAGCTCAAAATCAAAGCAGTCAAGAAGAAAACACATCGTCTAGTGAATCAGACACTTCTTCAGATGAAACCGAAAGTAGTGACGCAATCGAGACGAGTTTAGATGTGTCTGTGGAGGCTACCATATCAGAAACTGAAGAAAATCTCAGTGTAGAATAGGTTTGCCTAGAGATTTTATCGAAATAAAAAACGTAAAATGATATCATTTTACGTTTTTTATGATATAATAATCACTGAGTAATTCTATTTTTGAATAGTATAAATGAATCATAGTTTTGAAAAGATAGTGAGGTCAAGTGAATGGCTAGGAATGGCTTTTTTACAGGTTTGGATATAGGGACGAGTTCAATCAAGGTTCTAGTTGCTGAACTTGTTCAAGGAGAGATGAATGTCATCGGTGTAAGTAATGTCACAAGTACTGGTGTCAGAGATGGTATTATTGTTGATATTGAAGCAGCAGCGAATTCGATTAAATCAGCTATTGAACAGGCAGGTGAAAAAGCAGGGATTACCATTGATAAGGTTAATGTGGCACTTCCTGCTAATCTGTTACAAATCGAGCCCACTCAAGGGATGATTCCTGTACCTAATGAATCAAAAGAAATCAAAGATGAAGATGTGGCAAGTGTCGTTCGTTCAGCCTTGACTAAGAGCATCACTCCTGAGCGTGAGGTCATCTCATTGGTACCTGAAGAATTCATCGTTGATGGTTTTCAAGGAATCCGTGATCCAAGAGGCATGATGGGCGTGCGTTTAGAAATGCGTGGTTTAATCTATACTGGGCCTAATACTATCTTGCATAATTTAAGAAAAACAGTTGAGCGTGCAGGGATTCAAGTTGAGAATATTATCATCTCCCCTCTAGCCATGGCGAAATCAGTCTTAAATGAAGGGGAACGTGAGTTTGGTGCGACTGTTATTGATATGGGAGCAGGGCAAACGACAGTAGCTTCTATGCGAGCACAAGAGTTGCAATATACAAACATCTATTCTGAAGGTGGTGAGTATGTTACTAAAGATATTTCTAAGGTACTCAAAACTTCTATGCAGATTGCAGAAGCCTTGAAATTTAACTTTGGTAGCGCTGATACCAATGCAACGAGTTTGACAGAAACTGTTCCTGTGGATGTTATTGGTAGTGATGAGCCTGTTGAAATTACTGAACGTTATTTATCAGAAATTATTTCAGCTCGTATTCGTCATATTTTAGAGCGAATTAAACAAGATCTAGAACGTGGTCGTTTGCTTGATTTACCAGGTGGTGTAGTCTTAATCGGTGGTGGGTCAATCTTGCCAGGGATTGTTGAATTAGCACAGGATGTATTTAAAACAAAGGTTAAATTACATGTGCCTAATCAAGTTGGTATTCGTAATCCAATGTTTGCCAATGTTATTAGTTTGGTAGAATATGTTGGAAAAATGAGCGAAGTAGAATTATTAGCTCAAGCTGCTGTAACGGGTGAAGAATTGCTAAGACGTAAACCAACTGATGTTGGACGTCCGACGATGTCAGTGACTGTTCCAGCTCCAACAATGTATCAAGAAGAAACTTTAGATACTGGTGTTCGTCCACCACTACAAGCTCCAGAAGATTTCATTCCCCAACCGATTAAAACGAAAAAAGTTAAGCCAAAGAAATCAAAAGATAAACTAGGCGATCGGGTACGTGGTGTGTTTGGAAGTTTATTTGATTAAAAGTTTGATTGAAATGAGGAAATAAAATATGGTATTTTCATTTGATGCTGCGTCTGTTCAAGGAGCAGTGATAAAGGTTATTGGTGTCGGTGGAGGCGGTGGTAATGCCATCAACCGCATGATTGAAGAAGGTGTGGCAGGTGTCGAATTTATTGCAGCCAACACAGATATTCAAGCCTTGAGTGCGTCTAAGGCAGAAACAGTCATTCAATTAGGTCCTAAATTAACACGAGGTCTTGGGGCTGGAGGTCAGCCTGAAGTTGGTCGTAAGGCTGCTGAAGAAAGTGAAGAAGTCATTGTTGAAGCGTTGACAGGGTCTGACATGGTCTTTATCACTGCTGGTATGGGTGGTGGCTCTGGTACAGGAGCTGCACCAGTGATTGCTCGTATTGCCAAAAGTTTGGGCGCTTTAACAGTAGCAGTGGTGACTCGTCCGTTTGGTTTTGAAGGAAACAAACGTGGTAATTTTGCAATCGAAGGCATTGCTGAATTACGTGAGCAAGTAGATACGCTTTTGATTATTTCTAACAATAATTTATTGGAAATTGTTGATAAAAAGACACCACTTTTAGAAGCACTTAGTGAAGCTGATAATGTGTTGCGTCAGGGCGTTCAAGGTATCACTGATTTGATTACTAATCCTGGTTTGATTAACTTGGACTTTGCTGATGTTAAGACAGTTATGGCTAATAAGGGCAATGCTCTTATGGGTATCGGTATCGGTAGCGGTGAGGAACGTATCATTGAAGCTGCTCGTAAAGCTATTTATTCACCACTTTTGGAAACAACCATTGATGGAGCTGAAGATGTTATCGTTAACGTCACAGGTGGTTTGGATATGACCTTGACAGAAGCAGAAGAAGCGTCTGAAATTGTTGGTCAAGCAGCAGGTAATGGTGTTAACATCTGGTTGGGAACATCTATTGATGAGAGCATGAAAGATGAGATTCGTGTGACGGTTGTTGCAACTGGTGTTGGTAAAGACCGTGTTGAAACAGTGGCTAATTTCCGTCAGCCTCGTCAATTTACTTCAGGTCCTCAAACGCAACCTCTAGAAACACAAGAACCAGTGCAAACAGGTTTTGATCGTCGCCACAATTTTGATATGGCTGAAGTTCGTGAAATGCCAACTAGTTCTGTTTCTAGTAAGCAAGTAAAACCTGCTAGTGAACAATCATCATTTGGCAATTGGGATTTAAAACGTGATCAGATTACCCGTCCTACAGAAGGAGAGTTAGATAGTCAATTAACTATGTCTAGTTTCCAACAAACTGCTTTTGAAGGTGACGATGAATTAGAAACACCGCCATTTTTCAAAAATCGTTAAGATGAATCTTGCTAAAAATAAACAAGAAATCATGAAGCAAGTAGCTGTCTTGGTTTCTGATGAACAAAAGGCTCAACCGGTTGAAGTGATTGCAGTAACGAAATATGTAGATGTTGCAACAACTCAAGCCTTAGTTGATTTGGGGCATCATCATCTTGGTGAAAATCGTGTTGATAAATTTTTAGAAAAATATCATCAGGTTAAGGGCGATGTGTTAACTTGGCATTTTATCGGAAGTCTTCAGCGGCGTAAGGTAAAAGAAGTTATTGATTATATTGATTATTTCCATGCTTTAGATTCTCTTAACTTGGCTTTAGAGATTCAAAAACGAGCAAGTAAACCAGTTAAGTGTTTCTTACAAATCAATATTTCAAAAGAGACAAGTAAGCATGGGGTCTATATAGAAGAATTGGATGATTTACTAGAAGAACTAGCAAAATTAGATAAGATTATTCTTGTAGGCTTGATGACAATGACTCCTTTTGAAGCCAGCGATGACGAAAAACAAGCGATTTTTCGACAAGCAAGATTGCTCAGAGAGCGATTAGCTGAAAAGAAAATAGCTCATATGCCATTTAAAGAATTAAGTATGGGAATGAGCGGCGATTTTGCTCTGGCCATTAAAGAAGGAGCGACCTTTGTTAGAATTGGCCAATCATTTTTTAAAGAATAGGAGATAGAAATGGGACTAAAAGATTTTACAAATAATATCATTTCTTATTTTTCAACGGATGAGGTCAGTGAACTTGAAGAATTTGAGCAAGAAAGAGAGGTTGCTCAAAGTTCTCATCGGCAAGAGGTTAGAGAACACGAGCGTCCTCGTCCTCAAGCACCGAGACCACAGATAGCTCAACCACAAAGAGAGCCAGTAACAACAATGAAAACGTCAACTCAAGAGACCGTCAGAACAAGAAGTCCAAAAGCAGATTTGAGAGCTGTTCAACATCAAAGCATGGGAGAAGCGGTAACAATCGCTCTTAAATATCCTCGTAAGTATGAAGATGCTCGAGAGATTGTGGCTCTATTAAATAGTAATGAATGTGTCTTGATTGATTTTCAATATATGCTAGAAACTCAAGCTAGACGATGTCTAGACTTTATTGATGGTGCTAGTGAAGTTTTATCTGGTAATTTACAAAAAGTAGGGTCGTCGATGTATCTATTGACACCAGCTTCAGTTGTCGTTGATGTTGAAGAAATGCAAATTCCAAATACTGCTCAAGATCAGTCCTTTGATTATGACATGAAGAGAAGATAAAACATGGTTTTGGTTATTTTAGTAAGTTTAAGACTAATTCAAGTTTATTCTTATATTCTATTTATCTACGCGATCATGTCTTGGTTTCCAGGTGCTTATGAAACGAAACTGGGACAAATAATAGTTGGTTTAGTAGAGCCACTATTAACACCCTTTAAAAAGTTTCGTTTAGTTTTTGCAGGTCTTGATTTTACAATTTTTCTAGTCATGTTCCTACTTAATCGTTTAAGTGCCTTTTTGATTAGTTTATTGCAATGACAGATAAGAGATTGATTTATCAGCATTTTCATTCGGATGAAAAAGTATTTATTGATAAGATTAGCGATTTAATCACCAAGATGGAGAATACCTATACTTATCAATTGACAGAATTTTTAGATCCAAGGCAGTTACAAATTGCACTCAGTGTTTTAGGACAGGCTCAAGTCAAACATTTTGTTTCGACACTTATGGCACCGATGGAATATACAAGAGTGATTATTGCTCCTGATTATTACGAGTTAGCTGTCGAAGACTTTAATTTGACTTTGGTAGAGATTGATTACCCACGAAAATTTTATACGTTATCTCATCGACAAGTTTTAGGAGCCTTGCTTAATCAATTAGGTATCAGACGTTCTCTGCTCGGAGACATTTTGCTGGTTGATAAAAGAGTTCAGATTTTTTTGGACCAAGACAAAGTGATTTATTTGAGAAATCAGGTGGAAAAAATTGCTTCTGTTCCAGTTTCTTTTCGGGAAGTTTCTCTTGAAGAACGTTTGGTAGGAGAAGGAGCAAGTGATGAACAACTTGTTTTAACGATTAGTTTTCGAGCGGATACCCTATTAGCTAAGGTGATAAAGGAATCTCGAACGACGATTACACGATTGATTGAGCAAGAAAAAGTGAAGTGTAATTATCATCTCCTTCAACGTGGAAGTCAAGACTTGAAAATAGGAGATTTGATTAGTATTCGTGGGTATGGTCGTTTTCAAATAAAAGAAATTTTAGGACAGACTAAACAAGGAAAATATAAGGTGATCATTCGTCAAATGATTGCTAAATAAGGAGGAATGTATGGCGCTAACAGCATTAGAAATTAAAGAAAAAACGTTTAAAGTAAAATTTCGTGGGTATAGTGAAGACGAAGTTAATGACTTTTTAGATTTGGTTACTGATGAGTATGAGGACTTGGTACGTCTTAATCGTGAACAAGCCAATAAAATTAAGTCTTTGGAAGAAAAATTAGCTTATTTTGATGATATTAAAGAGTCTTTGAGTCAGTCCGTTATTTTGGCTCAAGAAACTTCTGAAAATATCAAATCAACAGCTCAAGTAGAAGCAGATAACATTATTGCTCAAGCAAATAATTTGTTGGAAGAATCTAAATTAAAAGGCAATCAGATTATTCGTGATGCTGCTGATGAAGCAAAAGTTGTAGCGATTGAGACTGAAGATTTGAAACGTCAAAGTCGAGTCTTTCATCAACGCTTATTGGCTGCCATTGAAGCTCAACATAGTTTGATTATGTCGCCAGAATGGAGTGAACTCTTACAACCGACAGCCGTTTATTTGCAAGATTCGACATCGGCTTTTAAAGAAGTTGTAGAAAGTGTTTTAGATGAAAAAATGGTAATGAAATCCGATGAAGACTCATTGGATGCCACACGTCAATTTACACCAGATGAGATTGCAGAATTGCAACGTCGTATGGAAGAAAGTAATAAGCAACTTGAAACCACTCAAGAGCTTAAGACACCAGTTGTGACTGAAGACGTGGTGGTAGAAGAAGTTAAGGAAAATCCTAAGCCATCTTTTGGAGAAACACAAACATTTAAATTAAATATTGCTGATTAACAAAAACAAGATAATCTTTTGATATTTCTAGCGAATAGGAGATGGTGGAAGTCCTATAATCCCTCAACTGATTATTATCATTTTGTCGCATTCTAGCTGAACATCAGAGTAAGTTAGGACGGTTTGTTGTCGTTACTCAACAAGATGAGGGATAATACATCAGTGTATTATCTGAATTAAGGTGGTACCACGAGCTTTCGTCCTTTTTGACGGAGCTCTTTTTATATGAAAAGGAGAATGATATGAAATTAAAAGAAACTTTGAATTTAGGCAAGACGGCTTTTCCAATGCGTGCAGGCCTACCAAACAAAGAACCAGAATGGCAAAAAAAATGGCAGGAAGCAGCTATTTATCAGAAACGTCAAGAATTGAACGCAGAAAAACCAACTTTCTTTCTACATGATGGCCCTCCCTATGCAAACGGCAATATCCATGTTGGTCATGCCCTCAATAAAATCTCAAAAGATATCATCACTCGTGCTAAGTCGATGATGGGTTATCGAGCTCCCTTTGTACCAGGTTGGGATACTCATGGTTTACCAATTGAGCAAGTTTTGTCTAAGCAAGGTGTCAAACGCAAAGAAATGGACTTGGTTGAGTACCTTAAAATGTGTCGTGATTATGCGCTTAGTCAAGTTGATAAACAAAGAGAAGATTTTAAGCGTCTAGGTGTCGCAGCGGATTGGGAAAATCCTTATGTCACCTTGACACCAGATTTTGAGGCCGCACAAATTCGTGTCTTTGGGGCTATGGCTGACAAAGGTTATATCTATCGTGGAGCCAAGCCTGTCTATTGGTCTTGGTCATCTGAGTCAGCCTTGGCTGAAGCAGAGATTGAGTATCATGATTTAGTATCGACATCGCTGTACTATGCCAACCGTGTCAAAGACGGTAAAGGTCTTCTTGATACTAATACTTATATTGTAGTTTGGACAACAACACCATTTACAGTAACGGCTTCGCGTGGGTTGACCGTTGGTCCTGAGTTTGATTATATAGTGGTTAAACCAGCAAATGATAGTCGAAAATTCCTGGTTGCTGCTGATTTACTTAATTCTTTAGCAGAACGTTTTGCTTGGGAAAATGTGGAAGTTTTGGCTAGCTATCAAGGTAAAGAACTAGACCGTATTGTGACAGAACATCCATGGGATCAAAAAGTTGATGAATTGGTTATGAATGGTGACCATGTGACTCTTGATTCTGGTACAGGTGTTGTCCATACGGCACCAGGTTTTGGTGAGGATGACTACAATGTCGGTATCAAGTATGGCCTAGAGGTTGCTGTGACAGTTGATGAACGTGGTATGATGACGGAAAATGCTGGTCCTGATTTTGCTGGTCAGTTTTACGATAAAATCACACCAGTTGTCATTGAAAAACTGGGCGATTTGCTTTTAGCACAAGAAGAAATTTCTCACTCGTATCCATTTGACTGGCGAACTAAAAAGCCAATCATTTGGCGTGCGGTACCACAATGGTTTGCTTCTGTTTCTCAGTTCCGTCAAGATATTTTATCAGAGATTGACAAGGTTAATTTCTATCCGGCTTGGGGTAAAACGCGTCTTTATAACATGATTCGTGACCGTGGTGACTGGGTTATTTCCCGTCAGCGTAACTGGGGTGTGCCTTTACCAATCTTTTATGCTGAAGATGGTACGGCAATCATGACCAAGGAAGTAACAGACCATGTGGCTAATCTTTTTGAAGAACATGGTTCAATTATTTGGTGGGAACGTGAAGCTAAGGAACTTTTACCAGAAGGATTTAGTCACCCTGGTTCACCAAACGGTCAATTTACTAAAGAAACAGATATTATGGACGTCTGGTTTGATTCTGGTTCATCATGGAATGGCGTGATGAATACGCGTTCAAATTTGGGATATCCAGCAGATCTTTATCTTGAAGGCAGTGACCAGTATCGTGGTTGGTTTAACTCGTCTTTGATTACTTCTGTTGCGGTTAATGGTCATGCTCCATATAAATCAATCCTTTCTCAAGGTTTTGTCCTTGACGGTAAAGGCGAAAAAATGTCTAAGTCGAAAGGCAATATTATTTCACCAAATGATGTTGCCAAACAATATGGAGCAGAGATTCTTCGTCTTTGGGTAACTTCAGTCGATACCGATAATGATGTTCGTGTGTCAATGGATATCCTAGCTCAAGTATCTGAAACTTATCGTAAAATCCGTAATACCTTACGTTTCCTTCTAGCAAATACTGCTGATTTTAATCCAGAAACAGATAGAGTAGCCTATCAAGATCTACGTCCAGTGGATCAATACATGACGATTAAATTTAATAAATTGGTGGCAAGTATCATCGCAGCCTATGAATCTTATGATTTTATAGCTATCTATAAAGCAGTTGTCAATTTTGTTACAGTTGACTTGTCAGCCTTCTATTTGGATTTTGCTAAGGATGTCGTTTACATTGAGGCAGTGGATAGCCTAGCTCGTCGCCAAATGCAAACTGTCTTTTATGATATTTTGGTTAAAATCACAAAACTTTTGACACCAATCATGCCTCATACGGCAGAAGAAATCTGGTCATATCTGGAACATGAAACAGCAGAATTTGTTCAATTGACTGAAATGCCAGAAGTGGAAACATTTGACAACCAAGACGAGATTTTAGAGAAATGGGAAGCCTTCTTAGTTTTCCGTACCAAAACTCAAAAAGCTTTGGAAGAAGCAAGGAATGCTAAAGTTATCGGAAAATCATTAGAAGCTCATTTGACGGTCTATGCGGATGAAACTGTAAAAAAACTTTTGACATCTCTTGAATCAGATATTGCTCAACTGTTGATTGTGTCACAATTAACTCTCAGTGATCAATCAGCACCAGTAGATGCTGTTGTCGTTGATAATGTTAGCTTTAATGTAGAAGCGGCAAGTGGTCAAGTGTGTGAGCGTTGTCGTCGAGTTGACGAGTCAACACAAGAGCGTCCTTACCAAGTAAATATTTGTGCTCACTGTGCTGAGATTGTAGAAACACATTTTGTTGATGCAGTGGCTCAGGGATTTGAAAAATAAAAGAATGACCAAAAGGTCATTCTTTTTTATTAGGCAGATAATAGCAAACCAAGAACCAGTTAACTGATTCTTGGTTATTTGATAGGGATTGAAATTTCAATCAGATTAGGAGTGTGCAAGGTTTGTAATTGATCAAAAAGAGCGAGAGTTGAGTCAATTTTACGTTTCATGAAAAATTCACGAATTGCCACAATTTCTTCATCCTTGATGGCCCGATGTTTATTAGAAATTAACAACTCATAATGTTTGGGAGCTTTGGTAAAGACCACGTCTGTATTACCAGCTGAATAGACTTCAACTAATTCAGCATCAGTATTGGTGAGTTGGCTTTTAACCAAGGCGGAATGGCTACTTGTGGTATTGATTAGTCGCATAAATTAATCTCCGAATGATTTTGATAATTTTATTATAGCATATTTTTGTGAATAAGTTAACATATTAGTGATTTTTTTGCCACTCTTTAACCCCCCATTGATGACTACCACGTTTGAGTTTGCGAATCGCTTCGTCAACAGGAAACCAAGCCAGTTGATTAAAGTCTTCTAGGGGGGATTGTGCCACTTGGAAATGGGTCACTTGATAAAGATAGGCTGGATTGTAGTAGTGTTTGTCACGGTGACTAGAATAAAAGTATTCGTCAGCTTGGCCATAGTATTGTCCAAATTCAGCTGTAAAACCTAATTCTTCAATCAATTCACGACGCAGAGCAGTCAGATGCTCTTCACCAGCTTCAATCTCTCCCCCAGGTAAAAACCAAGAACCGTTAGGAGCTTGAACAAGGATAATTTGATCATTTGTCTTATTAGGAATGATAGCATAAACACCATATCGTGTGGTATAGTCTGTGTTTTCTTTTTTTATACCAAAGGTTGGTCTTGTGGTCATTACATTTCTCCTTTTCCTTTTATTATAACCTGTCAACGTTAAAAAATCTAGTCTAAATGACTAGATTTTTCAGTTTAATCAGTTATTTCGGAAGATTCAGTAACTTTTGTGCTATCTGCTTTTTTAGCTGATTTAATCATGATTTGACCATTGCTTGTCATCACAGCCTTGAGTTGTTTTTCGTTTGGATTTTCAAGATAGAAGTCAGTTAAGGCATCTTCAATATAATCTTGGATGGTTCTACGAAGTGGGCGAGCTCCCATTTTAGGATCATAGCCTAAGTCAACCAATTTTTCTTTAACCTTGTTGGTGACTTCAAGTTCAATGCCGTTATTGGTTAGGCGTTGACGAACAGTGGCAAGCATAAGGTCAACGATGGTTAACAGATTTTCCTTGCTAAGAGGCTGAAATTCAATAATCCCATCAAAGCGATTCATGAATTCAGGGCTGAAGAAATCACCTAATTGGTTGAGAACCGAATGAGTGCGTCCTTCACGACTAGCACCAAAACCAACTGAGGCTTCTACTTTACCTGTGCCGGCATTAGAAGTCATGATGATAATGGTATCTTTAAAACTGACGGTACGCCCTTGACCATCAGTTAGGCGACCATCATCTAAAACTTGAAGAAACATGTGCATCACATCAGGGTGGGCCTTTTCCACTTCGTCAAGTAAAATGAGAGAATAAGGGTTGCGACGTACTTTTTCTGTCAGTTGTCCAGCCTCATCATAGCCCACATAGCCTGGAGGGGCACCGACTAATTTAGCAACAGCATGTTTTTCCATGTATTCGCTCATGTCAAAACGAATCATGCTATCAGCCGAACCAAAGAGTTCAATGGCTAGTTGTTTAGAGAGTTCAGTTTTACCGACACCAGTTGGACCGACAAACAAGAAACTACCAATTGGACGGTTAGGGCTACCAAGACCGACACGATTACGACGAATGGCTTTGGCAATCTTATCAACAGCTTCATCTTGACCGATGACCTGTTTTTTCAAATCATCAGCGAGATTGAGCAGTTGAGATTGTTCTTTTTCTTTCAAGTCCCCAATAGGAATATTGGTTTTTTGTTCAACAATCGCTTCAATATGCTTTTCAGTGATGATTGGCATATCTTGGTCATCAATTTTTTGTTCCTGCATTTCCTTATATTTGGCAATCTGATCTCTAAAGTAAGCAGCTTTTTCATAATCTTCATCACGAGTGGCTTGTGCCTTGAGATTTTCTGCCTCAATTAAACGCTTGTCTAATTCTTTTGGATCAACGAAATTTAGGGTTAAATTCATTTTTGAGCCAGCTTCGTCTAGCAAATCAATAGCCTTATCTGGTAGGAAACGATCTTGAATATAGCGATTGGAAAGTCGAGCAGCCGATTCAATGGCTTCATCTGTGTATTTGACATGATGATAGTCTTGATACTTAGGTTGGATACCACGAAGAATGGTAATGGTTTCTTCAACACTTGGTTCATCGACCTTGACTGGCTGCATACGGCGTTCAAGGGCGGCGTCTTTTTCAATGATACGATATTCGTTAAGAGTGGTAGCACCTACTAATTGTAACTCCCCACGAGCAAGAGCGGGCTTAAGAATGTTGCCGGCATCCATATTGCCATCGCCTGCAGAGCCAGCTCCGACAATCTCATGGATTTCATCAATGAAAAGAATGACATCTTGTCGCTGACGAATCTCATCCATGAGTTTTTGCATGCGTTCTTCAAATTGGCCACGAATGCCTGTTCCTTGGACAAGGCTAACCACATCAAGACGGATAACTTGTTTTCCTTGAAGTTTTTGAGGGACATTGCCATCAACGATTTTTTGGGCCAAACCTTCTACAACGGCAGTTTTACCAACACCAGGCTCACCGATAAGAACAGGGTTATTCTTGGTCCTACGATTTAGAATCTCAATAACACGAACGATTTCTTGATCACGTCCAATGACAGGGTCGATATTACCTTGTTTAGCTAGGTCAGTCACATTGATACCAAATTCGTCCAAGAGTCCTTTTGGCTGTTTTGGGGCTTGTTGCTTGTTGTTACGGTTGTTTCCACCGTTTCCAGAACGTCCCCCACCAGCTTGAGTTTTAGGTGCATTTGGTAAATCTTGATTGAAAGCACGGAAATTATTTAAATCACCAAAAAAATCATCAAAGAAAGGATTGAGTGAATTGCTACTCATTCCTTGCTGACTTGGTTGACTTTTCATGATTTGGTAGCAATTTTGGCAAAGGTCAATTTGTTGTTGTTTGCCATTAACACTTGTATAGAGATGAATACTTGCTTCATTTAGATTACAATTTTTACATAGCATAATCAGTACCTCTTTTCAATAGAAGTTGGTTTCAAAAGCTTGAATCTCGATTGGTCAAAAAAGGTCAAACTTTTATAGTTTTATTATACAACAATTAAGTAAATAAGCAAGTAAAAAGATTATTCCTTACCGATAGGTTAGTTATTTTTAGCTAAGATAAGGAAAAAACGCCTGTTTTTTTGCGTCTTTATTGATTTTTGTGATAAAATAGAGAAGTAGTATTTAGAAAATAGGAGAAAACCATGGAATCACATTTGGTAAGAATTATCAATCGCTTGGAATTGATGGCGACTGATGGTGGTAATTTAAAACGTAATTTTGAACGTGAAGGTGTAGTGGTTGCTGAAGTATCATTTAATCATGATCCAGAAACAGGAGCAGTGTTTACCCTGCGTGATGTTGCAGCGCGTGAGACCTATACCTTTGATAGCATTGATTTGATTGCAATGGAAATTTATGACTTACTTTATTAAGCATGCACAAAAACACCGTTAGGTGTTTTTTGTTAGAAGGAGATAGAAATGGCAAGATTGATAGATGGTAAGGCGGTTGCTCAGCAGATGCAAGCAGAATTGGCTGAAAAAGTCGCTAAATTAAAATCAGAAACAGGAATTGTTCCTAAGCTGGTAGTAATTTTGGTTGGTGATGATCCTGCCAGTCAACTTTATGTGGGCAATAAAGAAAGAGCTGCTCTGAAAGCAGGTTTTGAGAGTGAGATTGTTCGTGTTCCAGAAACTATTAGTCAAAGTGACCTTTTGGACTTGATTGAGAACTATAACCAAGATAGAACTTGCCATGGGATTTTGGTACAACTACCCTTACCAAATCATATCAATGATCAAGACGTACTGTTGGCAATATCGCCAGACAAGGACGTTGATGGCTTTCATCCTATGAATATGGGGCAACTCTGGTCAGGACATGGGAGTTTAATACCTTGTACACCAGCAGGCATTATCAAGTTATTGGATACTTACAAGGTCGAACTCGAAGGCAAACAAGCCTTAGTGATTGGCCGTAGCAATATTGTCGGTAAGCCTATGGCTCAACTGCTGTTAGATCGAAATGCAACGGTGACCATTGCGCATTCACGAACTAAAAATTTAGCAGAACTGGCAAGACAAGCTGATATTTTAATTGTGGCTATTGGCCGTGGTCATTTTGTTACAAAAGAATTTGTTAAAGAAGGGGCAGTCGTGATTGATGTCGGCATGAATCGTCTAGCTGATGGCCGTTTTGTTGGAGATGTCAAGTTTGATGAGGTTAGTGAAGTGGCTAGCCTAATTACCCCAGTTCCAGGGGGAGTGGGGCCTATGACCATTACTATGCTTTTGGAGCAGACCTATCAGATTGCAAAAAATAAGGGACTTAGCTAATAGAGCTAAAAATTGCTGAGAGAGCTGAATCAACAAGTGCCTTTTGGCACTTTTTTTGTTATACTGGTATAGATTATAAAAGTCGTAGGAGTTGTCATGGCAGATTATTTATCAGTGTCATCTTTGACCAAATACTTAAAATTAAAATTTGACCGTGACCCCTATCTAGAGCGGGTTTATTTAACTGGTCAAGTATCCAATTTTCGTCGACGTCCCAATCATCAATATTTTTCGCTTAAAGATGATAAGGCAGTCATTCAAGCAACCATGTGGTCTGGTATTTATCGAAATTTGGGATTTGAGTTAGAAGAAGGCATGCAAATCAATATCATCGGAAGAGTTCAGCTTTATGAACCATCTGGTTCGTATTCCATTATTGTTGAAAAGGCAGAGCCAGATGGTATGGGAGCTTTGGCTCTTCAATTTGAGCAGTTGAAAAAAAAGCTTACGGAGGCAGGTTATTTTGACAGTCGCCATAAGCAAGCTCTTCCTCGTTTTGTCAAAAGAGTAGGTGTCATCACCAGTCCTAGTGGGGCAGTTATCAAGGATATTATTACGACCATTTCTCGCCGTTTTGCCGGAGTAGAGGTTTTACTTTTTCCAACTAAGGTGCAAGGACAAGGGGCAGCGAAAGAAGTTGCAAACAACATTGCCTTGGCTAATCAAATAACTGACTTAGATCTCTTGATTGTTGGTCGTGGTGGTGGATCAATTGAAGACCTCTGGGCCTTTAATGAAGAAATTGTGGTTCAGGCTATTTTTGAATCTCGTTTGCCAATTATTTCTAGTGTGGGGCATGAAACAGATGTGACCTTGGCTGATTTTGCCGCAGATCAACGGGCAGCCACACCGACAGCTGCGGCTGAATTAGCTACACCAGTTACTAAGACAGATTTGCTTACAGGTTTGTTGGATTGGGAAAAACGCCTATATCAAGCCATGCAAGTTCTGTTAGAACAAGCTAATCAGCGTTTGCAGAACTCGAGTCAATCTCTTGTTTTTCGTCAGCCTCAAAGATTGTATGATGGCTATTTACAGAAAGTGGATTATTTGACGACTCGATTGTCTGAGAAAATGGATCAGACTTTACAAATCAAGCAGCAGATTTATCAACAACTCAATCAATCTTTGACTTTTTTAGGGTTACCAACTAAACTAGCCAGTCAAAAAGATAAGGTGACCCAATTAGAGCGTCTATTGAAAAGTAATATGGCCAATCAGTACGATAGACAGGTGGCACGCTTTGATAAAGCCCAAGATGCACTCCTGTCGTTAGATACTCAAAAAATTATTGAGCGAGGCTATGCCCTTGTCCAAAAAAATCAAGATCTTATTGATTCAGTTACCCCTATAAAAGTAGGTGACGCATTGACCATCGTGATGCGAGATGGTGATTTAGAAGTGGAGGTAAAAAATGTCAACGCAAAAAACATTTGAAGAAGACTTACAAGAATTAGAAAGTATTGTTGCCAAGTTAGAAAATGGAGATGTTCCTTTAGAGACTGCCTTGGCTGAATTTCAAAAGGGGATGAGCCTATCAAAACGTCTTCAAACAACCCTACAAGAAGCAGAAAAAACCTTGGTTAAGGTCATGCAAGCAGACGGCAGTCAGGTGGAGATGGACTAGATGGAGATGGTAAAAATTGATCAAGCTATGCTGGACTTCTATGCTCAAGCAAATGTGTCTGAGCATTTAGTAGAAGCCATCGGCTATTCGATTAAGGCAGGTGGCAAGCGAATTCGTCCCTTGCTTTGTTTGCAGGTTTTGGAAGGTTTTGGACTTGAGTTGACAAAAAGCCATTATCAAGTGGCAGCCAGTGTTGAGTTGATTCATACAGGTAGTTTGATTCATGATGACTTACCAGCTATGGATAATGATGATTTTCGTCGAGGTATGCCGACCAATCACAAACAGTTTGGTGAAGCCATGGCGATTTTAGCAGGAGATGCCCTCTTTTTAGATCCCTTTGCCCTATTGGCAGAAACTGATTTACCAGAAAAGGTTCGTTTAGCTTTGATTAGTGAGTTGTCACGGGCTTCAGGTAGTTTTGGAATGGTGGCAGGTCAAGCCTTAGACATGCTTGGTGAAGGCAAAAGACTTGATTTGGAAGACCTGCGAAAAATTCATGCCAACAAGACAGGGCAACTTTTAACATTTCCCTTTGTTGCCGCTGGTTTAATGACTCAACAATCAGCAGAAGTTTTGGATAAATTAAGACAGGTTGGTCAGTTGGTTGGGTTAGCCTTTCAAGTAAGGGATGATATTCTTGATGTGACGGCTGATTTTGACACCTTAGGTAAGACACCGAAAAAAGATTTGTTGGCAGATAAATCAACCTATCCTAGTCTGTTAGGTCTTGAAAACTCTAAAAAAATCTTAAATGAGAGTTTGGATAGGGTGCAAGAGATTTTTGCAGAATTAAGGCAAGAACAAGGTTTTCAAGCAGATGATATCTTAAACACGATAGAAAGGTTACGATGGCATGGCTAAGGAACGTGTAGATGTATTGGCCTATAAACAGGGCTTATTTGATACGAGAGAGCAGGCCAAGCGTGGTGTCATGGCAGGCTTGGTTGTTGCTACCGTCAATGGTCAGCGTTTTGATAAACCTGGTGAAAAAATTGATGAAAATACCGAATTAAAATTAAAGGGTGAAAAATTAAAATACGTCAGTCGTGGTGGGCTAAAGTTAGAAAAAGCCCTGGATGTTTTTGGCTTGTCTGTTGCTGATTTGACCACTTTAGACATAGGTGCCTCAACAGGTGGTTTTACCGATGTCATGCTGCAAAATGCTGCTAAATTAGTCTATGCAGTGGATGTCGGAACCAATCAGTTGGTCTGGAAATTACGTCAAGACCCACGAGTGATTAGCATGGAGCAGTATAATTTTCGCTATGCCCAGTTAACTGATTTTGTTGAAGGACAACCGAGTTTTGCTTCTATTGATGTCAGTTTTATCTCGCTAGCCTTGATTTTACCTACGTTGCATGAGATTTTAGCTGATGATGGTCAAGTCGTTGCTTTGGTTAAGCCTCAATTTGAAGCAGGTCGAGAGCAGATTGGTAAAAATGGCATTGTTAAAGATCCTGCTATCCATGAACGTGTTTTACAAGAAGTGACTGAATTGGCAGTGGCGACGGGCTTTTCAGCTTGTCAATTGGATTTTTCTCCTATTCAAGGTGGGCATGGTAATATTGAGTTTCTTTTACATTTAGAAAAGTCAGATTTGCCAACAAATCAAGTAGCTAGTCAAATAGAGGATGTGGTTGCAACAGCTCATGCCCAATTTAAGCAAGCCGAAGAGGATAAGTAGATGTTATTAAGCATTTCGATTAAAAATTTTGCGATTATCGAAGAAATTTCCCTAAACTTTGATAATGGCATGACGGTACTGACAGGGGAAACCGGTGCTGGCAAATCAATCATCATTGATGCCATGAATATGATGCTAGGAGCAAGGGCTAGTACAGAAGTCATTCGTAATGGGGCGACCAAAGCGGAAATTCAGGGATTTTTCTCTTTGGATAAAAATCCTGCCCTAAGCCAACTCTTAGCGGATAATGGAATTGAGTTGAGTGATGAATTGATTATTCGCCGAGAGATTTTTGCCAATGGTCGCAGTGTTAGTCGTGTCAATGGGCAAATGGTTAATTTGACGACATTAAAAGCTATTGGTCAGTTTTTAGTAGATATTCATGGTCAACATGACCAAGAAGAGTTGATGAAGCCACAATTGCACATTGCTCTCCTAGATAGTTTTGGCAATCAAGAGTTTGTTGAGACCAAGAAACATTACCAAGAACTGTTTGATCAGTACCGTCGTTTACGTAAGCGTGTCCTCGATAAGCAAAAAAATGAAGCAGAGCATAAGGCTAGAATTGAAATGTTAGAATTTCAGTTGGCTGAGATTGAAACGGCAGATTTACAAACTGGTGAAGACGATAAATTAGAGCAAGAACGTGAAAAATTATTAAATCATAAACAAATTGCAGACACTTTAACCAGTGCTTATCAACTCTTAGATGATGAAGAGTTTTCTAGCCTAGCTAATATTCGTTCGGCTATGAATGATTTGATGAGTTTGGAAGATTATGATACGGCTTATAAGGACATGTCTAGCCATTTGAGCGAAGCCTATTATGTTTTGGAAGATGTCAGTAAACGTTTGTCAGATACACTTGATCATTTAGAATTTGATGCTGAAAGACTGATGACCATTGAAACTAGACTTGACGTCATTAACAGTATTACTCGTAAATATGGTGGGAGTGTTGATGATGTTTTGACTTATTTTAGCAGTATCTCTAAGGAATATAATCATCTGACAGGTAATGATTTAGGAACGGATGACTTGGAAGGTCAGTTGAAAGGTCTTGAGAAAGAATTGGTCGCAGCGGCTAGTCAACTAAGCCAAGAACGCCACAAGATAGCTGAAGATCTAGCTCTTGACATTAAGCAAGAACTGGCAGATTTGTACATGGAAAAGGCCGATTTCAAGGTTAATTTTAGCAAAGGTAAATTCAATCGTGACGGTCATGAACAAGTAGAATTTTACATTTCAACTAATCCTGGAGAAGGTTTTAAACCCTTGGTTAAGGTAGCTTCTGGAGGAGAGTTATCTCGCTTGATGTTGGCCCTTAAATCAGCGTTTTCTCGTAAGGAAGATAAGACCAGTATTGTTTTTGACGAAGTTGACACTGGTGTGTCAGGAAGAGTTGCCCAAGCTATCGCTCAAAAGATTTATAAAATTGGTCAACATGGGCAGGTGCTAGCGATTTCTCATCTACCACAAGTGATTGCTATTGCGGATTATCAATTCTTTATTGAAAAAAGAAGTAGCGAGGCCTCAACTGTTTCAGTGGTTCGTCTTTTAGAAACAGAAGAACGTGTCGAAGAAATTGCCAAGATGTTGGCAGGGCAAGATGTTACAGACGCTGCTAGGATTCAAGCCAGAGAATTATTAAAAAAATAAAAGTTAGAGAATTTTTCTCTAACTTTTATTTTTGAATTAAGCCGATTGCTTGCAACAGTTTTAGCACTATTTGACTTGATAATTAAATTCTTGAAGAGAAATTATTCGTAAATTAAAATCAATGCTTTTTAGGCTGATATGATAATAGTCGTTTGGCAAAAGATTTGATATAATGAACAGGGTAATAAAATAAAAGAAAAGTGAGTGATAAGATGAGTAATGTCAAGATTGTAACAGATTCTTCTATAACAATTGCTCCCAAAGTAATTGAGCAGTTAGGAATTATTGTGGTTCCTTTATCTGTTACTATTGGTCATACGGTTTATTCCGATAATGATTTGAAAGAAACTGGGAAATTTCTATCTTTAATGCGGTCATCACGTGAACTCCCAAAAACTAGTCAGCCACCAGTAGGCTTATTTGCTCAAGTGTATGAAGAACTAAAAGAAAAAGGAAGTGAACATATTCTTGCCATTCATTTAACCCATACCTTGTCAGGAACCAGTGAGGCTTCACGTCAAGGGGCTGCTCTTGCTGGAGCAGATGTGACCGTGCTTGATTCTATGTTTACTGATCAAGCCATGGCCTTTCAAGTGATTGAAGCCGCACGATTAGCACAAGAAGGAGTTAGTAGAGAAGAGATTTTAGAAAAAGTCAAGGCTATTCAAGATAAAACAGAGTTGTTTATTGGGGTATCGACCTTGGAAAATCTCGTCAAAGGTGGTCGTATCGGTCGTGTCACAGGTTTACTTAGTTCTCTACTCAATATCAAGGTTGTCATGGAATTAAAAGACCATCAATTGAACACTTTGGTGAAAGGTAGAGGTCAAAAAACTTTTACAAAATGGCTCAGTCAATTGAAGGAAAATCTAGCTGAGAAAGAGATTAAAGAAATTGCCATTTCTTACGCAGGTGATATGGATTTCGCTCAACAATTAAAGGCAGAACTACAACCATTCGTAGCCCAAGAGATTTCTGTTTTAGAAACTGGATCTATTATTCAAACGCATACTGGTGAAGGAGCCTTTGCTGTCATGATTCATTATGCCTAAGCCTTAGTTACCTTGGCTGATAATATTGTTAAATCAATAGCATTAAATACTTGACCCGATAGTCTTTTTAATGTATGATATAGCATGTATTACATTTATGGAGGATTTGTTTAATGGCAAACAAACAAGATTTAGTCGCAAAAGTTGCAGAAGCAACAGAATTGACAAAAAAAGATTCAGCAGTAGCAGTTGATGCAGTTTTTGCAGCAATCGAAGAATTCCTTGCGGCTGGTGAAAAAGTGCAATTGATTGGTTTTGGTAACTTTGAAGTACGTGAACGTGCAGCTCGTAAAGGTCGTAACCCACAAACCGGTAAAGAAATCACAATTGCAGCTTCTAAAGTTCCTGCTTTCAAAGCTGGTAAAGCCCTAAAAGACGCAGTTAAATAATGATTAACTCAAAAACAAGTCTAACATTGCTTAGGCTTGTTTTGTCTATCTGAAAGGTTTGATTAGATTATGACCACAGAACAACTGATTATTGCAATTATTCTCTTTTTATTTATTTTTCGTATGATTATCGTTGGAATTACTAGCTATCTCATCAAACCCAAGGATATATTGACCGATAAATCTCAAGAGTGTGATGATAAGGAAAAATAAGAAAGAAAAACAGTGATGATTTTAGAAGAATTTGACGCGAGTCAACAGGCAGTAATAAATCCTTCTGATAGTATGGGGGAAAGAATGCCAGATTTTCCAAAGACTTTTGTGTCTTGCTTTGCTCGTGAAACTTTTTCACGCTTGCTCAATTCCTATCCACATCGTAAATTGTTTAGCTTGTCACTAGCCTGTATTGAAATCCCTATTTATGAATTGGACATCCAAGGTATTTAAATTGGCTTTTTCAATGCTTTTGTGGGAGCGGCAGGTTGTGTGGCAGTGCTAGAAGATTTGATTTATATGGGTATGGAAAACCTTGTTCTATTTGGGACTTGTGGTGTTTTGGAAGAGATTAAAGAAACCAGTATCATCATTCCGACAGCCGCCCTTCGTGATGAAGGAACAAGCTACCATTATCAACCAGCTAGTCGTGAAATTGCAGTCAATCAAGATCATCTATCTGCCCTAGAAAGCTTTTTAGACCAAGATCAGATTAGCTATACGCTGGGTAAGGCTTGGACAACGGACGGGATTTATCGAGAAACAGCAAATAAAATCACCAAGCGTCGGCAAGAAGGTGCTATTTGTGTGGATATGGAGTGTTCATCGGTAGCAGCCTTAGCAGCTTTTCGCCAAATTCAACATGTACATTGTTTTTATTCGGCTGATAGTTTAGCCAATGAAAGTTGGGATCCTAGAACCTTGTCTAACCATGATGATTTGGAGAAAAAGGATAAGATTGGTCATTTGATGATTGAGTTTGCCTTGACTCATTTTGAAGGCAAGAAATTCTAATATTTTTAGTAGATTTTTTCACAATTTTTTTATATAATAAAAGGGTATTACTTTGGATTATCCAAAAATAAAGGAGAAATAACATGGTGAAATTAGTATTTGCCCGTCACGGTGAATCAGAATGGAATAAAGCTAACCTTTTCACAGGTTGGGCAGATGTTGACCTTTCAGAAAAAGGAACACAGCAAGCAATTGATGCTGGTAAATTGATCAAAGAAGCTGGTATCGAATTTGATGTAGCTTTCACATCTGTACTGAAACGTGCGATTAAAACAACAAACTTGGCACTTGAGTATGCTGATCAACTTTGGGTACCAGTTGAGAAATCTTGGCGTTTGAATGAGCGTCATTATGGTGGTTTGACTGGTAAAAACAAGGCAGAAGCAGCCGCAGAATTTGGTGATGAACAAGTTCATATTTGGCGTCGTTCATACGATACTTTGCCGCCAGAAATGGCTAAAGATGATGAGCATTCAGCACATGCAGACCGTCGCTATGCTCTTCTTGATGATTCAGTTGTGCCAGACGCTGAAAACTTGAAAGTAACGCTTGAGCGTGCACTTCCATTCTGGGAAGACAAGATTGCACCAGCCCTTAAATCAGGTCAAAATGTCTTTGTTGGTGCTCACGGTAACTCAATCCGTGCCCTTGTTAAACACATTAAAGGGTTGTCAGATGATGAAATCATGGATGTGGAAATTCCAAACTTCCCACCACTTGTGTTTGAATTTGACGATAAATTGAACGTAACAGCTGAGTATTACCTTGGTAAATAATTAAAAAAATAAAGGAATCTAAGTTACTACTTAGGTTCTTTTATTTTTCTGCGAATAAAAAGATAGGAGGTAGAATAATGAAAAAATATTTATTCTTATTGTTGTCGTGTTTAACCCTTATCTTTTCACAAAAAGTGTTTGCAGATTCTCTTTATCAAGATTATCAAGAGATGATTCAGGCTTACCCCAAGATAGAGCTTGGAGAAGTAAAAACCAAAATCCGACAAAAAGAGTCCTTTTATCTTTTAATCGGTCGTCCAGATAGTGATGCAGCTTTAAAGTTTGTTCCCAAATTGAAAGAGGCGACAGATACGAAGGAATTGCCAATTTACTATCTTGAAACGGTTGGTATCGATAGTAAACAGTACAAGGCTTTTTCAAAAAAATATCAGATTAAAGCCCCAGTTTATTTGGGCTATTTTGCCAATAAAAAGCAGGAATCACGTTTAGAAAATATCGAAAAAGTAGATGTTTCAGCTATTGAAAACTATCTAGCTAATTCTTAAAAAACTTGTCTGACTGACAAGTTTTTTTGTGATAATTATGATAAAATAGTCATACGATAATTCTAGAAAGTAAGGATATGGCTAGCAAATATTCAAAAGTAACTAACACTCTACTACAACGTATTTATCTTCTTTTTTTTGTTATTGTTTTTTTATTTTCAATACTGGTTTTACGCTTAGCAGACATGCAGTTATTGAACAAGGCTTTTTATCAAAAAAAATTAGTGGCTTCAACCACCTATACCGTCACTACCTCTAGTCCTAGGGGACAGATTTATGATGCTAAGGGAACTGCCTTGGTCAATAATCAGCTCAAGCAGCAACTAGCCTTTACTCGGAATAATGTCATGACTGCACAAGACATGAAAAAATTGGCTCAGGACTTGTCAAGCTATGTTGATTTGACAGAAACACAGGTATCAGATCGGGCTAAAAAAGATTATTACTTGGTGGACCAAGACCGTTTTCAAGAATTGGTTGAGCAACTCCCTAACGATAAAAAATTTGATCAATTAGGGAATTACTTGACCCAATCCACCATTTATGAAAATGTCTTGGCAGCAGTGCCAGAGTCAGCCCTAGTCTATAGCGATGAAGAATTGAAAATTATTTACATCTTTAATCAGCTAAACGGAGCAGGTATTTTTGACACCGTCTTTTTGACAACAGGTGATCTATCGTCCGAACAAATTGCCTATGTGACGGCCAATAAGGCTAAATTACCAGGAATTTCAGTTCAGACCAATTGGCAAAGACAGTCTATTGAAACCTCCTTGTCTTCTATCATTGGTCGTGTATCAACAGAACAAGCAGGTTTACCTCAAGAAGAAGCTGAAACTTACCTTAAAAAAGGTTATGCACTCAATGATCGGGTCGGAACAAGTTATTTAGAAAAGCAATATGAAGAAGTGTTACAAGGACAGCGTCAAACTCGTCAGGTGACAGTAGATAAGTCAGGTCAAATTGTTTCAGATCAGCAAACGAGTCAAGGTCAAAAGGGACAAAATATTAAATTAACTATTGACCTGTCTTTCCAAGAGGGTGTTGAAAAGATTCTCAAAACTTATTATGAAGAGGAGTTGGCAGCAGGTAATGTTACTAATTCTGAAGGGATATATGCTGTTGCTCTAAATCCCAATACTGGTGCAGTCTTAGCGATGGCAGGTCTAGAACATAATATTCAAACAGGAGAATTGACAAGAGATGCCTTGGGAACCATTACTAAGGTTTTCACACCAGGCTCAGTTGTGAAAGGGGCCACCCTATCAGCTGGTTGGGAAAATGGGGTGATTTCAGAGAATCAAACCCTTTATGATCAACAAATTGATACCATTAAGTCTTGGTTTACCGATTTGGCAGGTGGTAGCTTGCCAATCACAGCAGTTCAGGCTTTAGAGTATTCGTCTAATACCTATATGGTTCAGGTTGCTCTAAAGCTGGCAGGGCAAGGTGGTATGACTAGCGATTTATTGAAAGCTTCGGTTTATCAAACGGCTATGGAAAAGTTACGAGCGACCTATGCTCAGTATGGACTTGGTGTCAAAACAGGGCTTGACTTGCCAGGCGAGTCGGCAGGTTTTATTCCACAAGATTATAGCTTAGCTAACATGATGACCGAGTCTTTTGGGCAGTTTGACAATTATACTACCATGCAACTGGCTCAATATGTAGCAACCGTAGCCAATGGTGGTAATCGCTTGGCGACTTATTTGGTCGAAGGAATTTATGACAATACAGACGATGGTGGTTTGGGGCAGTTAGTGCAGGCTACTGAAGTCAAGAATCTTAATACCGTTGCTATTTCAGCTCAAGAAATGGCCCTGATCCAAGAAGGATTCTATAATGTGGTTTATGGTGGCAATGGCTTTACAACTGGAAATGAAATTGGTTACGGAGCTAATGTTAGCATTTCAGCTAAAACTGGAACTGCCGAGGCTTTTGTCACTGATGCTTCTGGTAAGTCAGTGATGACCAGCAATCTAAATGTGGTCGCTTATGCCCCAAGTCAAAATCCTCAAATTGCTGTTGCCGTTGTGTTACCGCACAGTAATGATCTAGTAGGAAAAACCAGTCATCAGATTACTCGTGACATCATCAATCTTTATGTTAATACTTATGGGGTTGACTAAGAAAGGAGAAAAAGATGCTTTATCCAACACCAGTTGCCAAGTTGATTGATTCATTTGCAAAATTACCTGGTATCGGAATTAAAACAGCAACAAGACTGGCTTTTTATACTTTGAACATGAGTGATGAAGAGGTCAATGAATTTGCTAAAAATCTGTTATCAGCTAAGCGTGAACTAACATATTGTCAGATTTGTGGCAATTTAACAGATGAAAATCCCTGCAATATTTGCCAAGATCACAATCGAGATGCCAGTTTGATTTTAGTGGTTGAAGAAAGTAAAGATGTGTCTGCCATGGAAAAAATCCAAGAGTATAAGGGACGTTATCATGTGCTACATGGTTTGATTTCACCGATGAATGGAATCAGTCCAGATGATATTAACTTGAAAAGTTTAATCAATCGCTTAATGGACGAGCAAGTGGAAGAAGTAATTATCGCCACCAATGCCACAGCAGATGGTGAAGCAACAGCCATGTACCTTTCCCGATTATTAAAACCAGCAGGTATCAAGGTAACACGTCTAGCACGTGGGCTTGCAGTCGGCAGTGACATTGAATACGCTGATGAATTAACGCTTCTTCGAGCTATTGAAAATCGGACACAGTTGTAAGACTAGGTTATCCTAGTCTTTTTGATTTAGTATGAAAGGGCTTTAAAAAGTCATTTTTGAAAATCCTTTTTTTTTATGGTATGATAAAGGTAGTCGAATCAAAAAAGAAAGTGAGATAAAGATGACAAAACAAAGCTTAATTTTATTATACGGTGGTCGATCAGCAGAGCGTGACGTTTCAGTTTTATCAGCAGAAAGTGTGATGCGAGCAGTCAATTATGATAAGTTTTCTGTAAAAACTTATTTTATTACCAAAAGTGGTCAATTTATCAAAACGCAAGAATTTACTAGTCAGCCAGGTCAAGACGAAAAATTGATGACCAATGATACGGTTAATTTAAGCCAACAAGTGAAGCCAAGTGACATTTATGAAGAAGGAGCGGTTGTTTTCCCTGTTCTTCACGGGCCTATGGGCGAAGATGGCTCAGTCCAAGGTTTTCTAGAAGTGCTTGGCATGGCTTATGTCGGCACCAATGTCCTTAGTTCATCAGTAGCCATGGATAAGATTGTGACCAAACAAGTCCTAGCTACAGTGGGAATTCCTCAAGTGGCCTATGTGGTCTTTCTTGAAGGAGATGAGATAGAGGCAAAAGTGGCTGAGGTAGAAGCTAACTTGACTTACCCTGTTTTTGTCAAGCCTGCTAATATGGGATCAAGTGTTGGTATTTCAAAGGCAGACAATCAAGCTGACTTGCGTGCGGCCATTACACTCGCTCTGAAATATGACAACCGCATCTTGATTGAGCAAGGGGTTGATGCACGTGAAATCGAAGTTGGTCTTTTGGGTAATAGTGATGTGAAGACTACAGAAGCAGGTGAAGTGGTTAAAGATGTTGCCTTTTACGATTATCAAGCCAAATATATTGATAATAAGATTACCATGGAAATCCCAGCCAAGATTGATACTCAAGTTATGGAGCAGATGCGAGCTTATGCAGCACAAGCCTTTCGTGCGATTGGTGGCTGCGGCTTATCTCGATGTGATTTCTTTTTGACGGCAGATGGTAAGATTTACCTTAACGAACTAAACACCATGCCAGGTTTTACGCAGTGGTCAATGTATCCACTTCTCTGGGAGAATATGGGCTTGGCTTATAGCGATTTGATTGAACGCTTGGTTCAACTGGCTCAAGAAATGTTTGATAAGCGAGAAAGTCATTTACTTTAATATCATAAAACTCAGCGTAGGGATGATACGCTGAGTTTTTTATTTAACAAGTTTTCTTAATTCAGGAATTTTTTGTAACTGTGGGATAAGTAGCATGATGGCTACAATACGCACAGGAATTTCAAAGATTTTCAACCAACGACCAGCTAAATACTGGGCGATAATAGGGGTACCAAAGTAGGTCTGAATCAAAAATGGTGTCATCAAGAAGGTGCTAAAAAGCATGATGACTAAAACAGCCAAGGTTACTCTGAACCAGTCTTGTTTTTTAGTTTTTGATAGCAAATGACCGTGGAAGAAGAGTCCATAAAGTAAGCCTTCAATGGCTTCCATGACTGTCCACCAAATAATAAAATTACCTTGTCCACTACTAAGGTTATCAACAACATCAATCAAGGCAAGGGTAATAAAACTCCAAATAGGTCCTGCCACCATACCGATAATGGTATTAACGATAAAGGTAAAACCTACAACCAGTTGGTTGGGGATGACCGTAATGGAAAATTTACTAATGACAATGGCAAGGGCAGCCAACATGGCTAAAGTTACCAAACGTTGACTAGTCATTTTTGGTCTAGAAAATAAAGTGTTCATTTGTGCTCCTTTCACAAGTGGAGCTGTTATGGAAATAACAGCGGATGCAATGATTCACCGCACCAATAGGTTTCGTTGTGTGACAACATCCCATTCACACACACTTAACGCGAATCATCTACTCTGTAAGGTAGCCTTTGGCTACCGTCTAATATTATAGCAGATATTTGCCCAATGACAAGTCTAGTTTATGATATAATAAAGAGAAAGAAAAAGAAAGAATGATTGAGATGAATTTAACCTTACAAGAAATTGCTCGTGTTATTGGAGCTAAAAACGATACCAATCTATTATCAGACTTACCAATCAATAAAATTGAGTTTGATAGTCGTTTGATTGAAAAGGGGGATTTATTTATTCCCTTAAAAGGCTTGCGTGATGGTCATGATTTTATTGACTTAGCTATTGAAAAAGGGGCAGTTGTAACCCTATCTGAGAAAGACTTGGTTGATGTTCCTTATCTTTTAGTTGATGATTGTTTGGTGGCTCTACAAACGTTGGCAAGTTACTATATTGATAAGACAGGGGTTGATGTTATTGCGGTGACAGGTTCTAATGGTAAGACCACGACCAAGGATATGATTTTTGACCTTTTGGCAACGACTTATCCCACCTATAAAACACAAGGGAACTACAATAATGAAATAGGACTACCTTATACCATTCTTTCTATGCCAAAAGATACTCAAAAGTTAGTTTTAGAAATGGGGCAAGACCACTTAGGTGATATTGCGCTGTTGTCAGAGATTGCTCGACCAAAATTGGCAGCTATTACCTTGATTGGTGAAGCCCATTTGGAGTTTTTTGGCACACGTCAAAAAATTGCTCAAGGTAAGATGCAGTTGACAAAAGGCATGGCATTGGATAGCTTGTTGTTAATCCCTAATGATGCGATTGTGGATGAGTTTATCCCTCAAGGTCAGACGGTTAAACGTTTTGGTCAAGGAGGAGAGCTTTATCTGACAAACTTGGTTGAAGAAAAAGAGTCTTTGAGATTTAGAGTGAATTTCTTAGATGAAGAATTAAGTATTCCCGTGACTGGCAAATATAATGCAACGAATGCCATGATTGCAGCCTATATTGCCTTAGAAGAAGGAATCAGTCAAGAAAAGATTATCTCAGCTTTGGCTCACCTTAACTTAACCAAGAACCGAACAGAATGGAAAAAGGCTAGTAATGGTGCAGACATTCTCAGTGATGTCTATAATGCCAATCCGACTGCCATGCGATTGATTCTTGAAACCTTTGCTAATATTCCTAAAAATGAAGCTGGTCGCAAATTGGTTGTCTTAGCAGATATGAAAGAGCTTGGGCCAACATCACAAGCCCTTCATGAGAGCATGATTGATAGTTTATCTCCTGATGATTTTGATCAGATTTATCTTTATGGTCAAGATATTAAGGGTCTATTTGACTTGGCGGCTGCTAAGTTTCCCCAAGGGACTGTTCATTACTTTGTTAAAAATGACCAGCAAGATGATTTTGAACAGTTAGTGGCAACTATTGTAGCAGAACTAGATAGGGATGATCAGATTCTTCTAAAGGGTAGCAACTCGATGAATTTGGCAAAAATTGTAGATGTATTAGAAAATAAGAGCTAGATTAAACTAGCTCTTATTTTTGGCAACTAAAAGAAGATAAAGGATTAAATCAAAGCCATGAATGGTAGAAGTTGTCGTTTTCAAGAGATTGTTTTAGATTAACCAATCAAACAATTAGTATGACAGAATAAAAATCATGCTAACTCAAGTTTGAGATCATAAACAAATGGGATAAAATAAAGGCCAATTAAATTATAAACCAAGAGAAAATGAGAATAACCATCTAACGAGTCGTTGTAGCTTGCTAAGATAGCAACTTTCGTATCGATACCATAGCTAGTGACGGCTAGTAAAATGACTAAAACGAGCCATTTTTTGGGTTAAGGTCATTGTGTTATTTTCTTTTTCTATTTAATCAAGTGCATTATCTTATAGTTAGTTAGTGACAACAATAAGACTTTTATTTTATTGCGAAAAGCTAAGAGTTGGGGTATAATGACAATACAGAACACATCATTTAATGATTTGTAAAATAGGGAGAAAAGATGTCTTTACAAGATGAGATTAAAAAACGTCGAACCTTTGCCATTATCAGTCACCCGGATGCTGGTAAAACGACGATTACAGAGCAGTTGCTTTATTTTGGTGGTGAGATTCGTGAGGCAGGAACAGTCAAGGGAAAAAAGACTGGTAACTTTGCTAAATCAGATTGGATGGATATTGAAAAACAAAGAGGAATTTCAGTCACATCTTCTGTCATGCAGTTTGACTATGCTGGTAAGCGAGTGAATATTCTTGATACCCCAGGGCATGAGGATTTTTCTGAGGATACCTACCGTACCTTGATGGCAGTAGATGCGGCGGTTATGGTGGTGGATTCAGCTAAGGGTATCGAGGCTCAGACCAAGAAACTATTTGAAGTCGTTAAGCATCGCAACATTCCAGTTTTTACCTTTATCAATAAATTAGACCGTGATGGGCGTGAGCCGCTTGACTTGTTGGAAGAATTAGAAGAAGTCTTGGGCATTGCTAGCTATCCGATGAATTGGCCGATTGGTATGGGTAAGAGCTTTGAAGGTTTGTATGATTTGTATAACAAACGTTTAGAGTTATACAAAGGTGATGAACGCTTTGCTTCTTTTGACCAAGGAGCTAGTCTGTTTGCCAACAACCCCTTCTACGAACAAGTCTTAGAAGACGTGGAATTATTGGAAGAAGCTGGAAATGATTTTTCTCGTGAGGCGATTTTAAGTGGTGAGTTGACCCCTGTCTTTTTTGGTTCAGCCTTGACGAATTTTGGTGTGCAGACCTTCCTTGATTCTTTCTTGGAATTTGCACCAGAACCACATGGTCATCGAACAAAGGATGAAGAAGTTATTGATCCACTCAACCAAGATTTTTCTGGTTTTGTTTTCAAAATTCAAGCCAATATGGATCCCCGTCACCGTGATCGTATCGCTTTTGTGCGTATTGTATCAGGTCAGTTTGAAAAAGGGATGGCCGTCAATCTCTCTCGGACCGGTAAGTCTGCCAAGTTGTCTAATGTTACTCAATTTATGGCGGAAAGTCGTGAAAATGTAGAGAATGCCGTGGCTGGTGATATTATCGGTGTTTATGATACAGATACTTATCAAGTTGGAGACACCTTAACAGTTGGTAAAAACAAATTTGAGTTTGAACCTTTGCCAACCTTTACCCCAGAGATTTTCATGAAAGTTGCTACAAAAAATGTCATGAAACAAAAATCATTCCATAAAGGAATTGAACAACTGGTGCAAGAAGGGGCCATTCAGCTCTATAAAAACTACCAAACAGGTGAGTATATGCTGGGAGCTGTTGGGCAACTTCAATTTGAAGTGTTTAAGCATCGTATGGAGGGGGAATACAATGCTGAAGTGGTCATGACACCGATGGGGAAAAAGACTGTGCGTTGGATTAGTGAAGAGGATTTAGATGAACGCATGAGTTCAAGCCGTAATATCTTGGCACGTGATCGTTTTGACCAACCGGTTTTTCTTTTTGAGAATGACTTTGCTCTGCGTTGGTTTGCCGATAAATATCCAGATGTGCAATTAGAAGAAAAAATGTAAGGAGAATAAAATGGGACTATTTTCAGGTTTGTTAGGCAATGCCTCACAAAAAGATAACGATCGAGTAGAAAGAGAATTGGCTGATATTTTAGTGGCTGGTGAGCAAGTTGAATTAGCCTTTAGTTTGGTGCGTGATTTGATTGTCTTTACTGAGCGTCGTTTAATCTTAGTAGATAAACAGGGTATGACAGGCAAGAAAACATCGTACAAGTCATTACCTTATCGTTCAATTTCTCGTTTTACTGTAGAAACCTCAGGGCATTTTGATCTTGATGCCGAATTAAAAATTTGGATTTCATCAGGAGTTGAACCAGCTGAAACGCTCCAATTCAAACGTGATAAAAACGTCATTCAAATTCAACAGGCTTTAGCTGAAGCGGTGTTGAAATAATATTTAGAAACCTCAGTGATACGACTGAGGTTTTTAAGAATAGCTTGTAGTTGAAAAATCATTTTTCGTGAACAAGGTGATATAATGAAAGAAAAGACACAGGGAGAAAAAGATGTTACGCAAAGCCATGGTTTGTTTATTTATTTTAGCTGCTTTATTGATCGGGGGATTTTTTACTCTCAATTATACCGGTATCATTGGGACTACTTCGAACAATAGCTCGTCTAGTGTGGTGCAGTATATTGAAAAAGTCAAGGAGACCGTCTTTCTTAATGTGGGTGTTCAGCGTATTGAAACCCAAAAAAATAATGTCAAACTTTTTTCTAAGTTTAATCTGCCTTTGACAGAGAAAAAAACTATTATCATCTTAAATTACCAGGCTAAGTTGGGTATAAAAAAACCTGTATCAATTCGTCAAACTAGTGATAATCGTTATCAGATTACGGTACCTAAGTTTGAAGTGATTGGTGTGGAACAAGCCAAGGTTGATCCTTATAAACTCTATGATTCGAGTGGAGAGTTGCTTAGCGTTTTTACCAAAAATGTTGACACAGGTGAGTTGGCAACAAAAGCACTGAGTAATAAAGAGCAAAAAGAGTATTTAGAGAAATACCAAGAACAGTTGCAAATCGCTGCCAAGGACTACTATCGAACCCTTTTCAAATCGATCAACCCAAATATTGAACTGGATTTTGTTTTCAAATAAGTTATCAAGCACCCTAGCGGTGCTTTTTTCTTTGACAACGCTTTATTGACTTTTTCTCACTTTCTTTCTATCATATTAGTTGACTTTGTGTTATACTAAGTAGGTTACTTAGTTAGTGATTGAGTGTTTAGCTCTTTTGCCGACAGGGAATGTTATAAAATTAAGCGTCATAAGGCAGCTTCGCACTGCCTTTTATTAGAAAAGGAAATTATGAAATTTACAGATTTAGACCTATCAGCAGACATTTTATCTGCTGTGGAAAAAGCTGGCTTTGTTGAGCCATCACCAATTCAAGAAATGACCATCCCTCTTGCACTTGCTAATAAGGATGTCATTGGTCAGGCTCAAACAGGGACTGGTAAAACGGCAGCCTTTGGTTTGCCAACCTTAAATAAGATTCATACAGAAGATAATACGATTCAAGCCTTGATTATTGCTCCAACTCGTGAATTGGCAGTACAATGTCAAGAAGAACTATTCCGTTTTGGTCGTGATAAAGGTGTTAAGGTTCGTTCAGTTTATGGTGGTTCTAGTATTGAAAAACAAATCAAGGCTCTTCGTTCAGGAGCTCATATCGTTGTTGGAACACCAGGTCGTCTTTTGGATTTGATTAAACGCAAGGCCTTGAAACTCTCTGATATTGAAACCTTGATTTTGGATGAAGCAGATGAAATGCTCAACATGGGCTTCTTGGAAGATATTGAAGCGATCATCAGCCGTGTGCCAGATAGTCGTCAGACTTTGCTCTTTTCAGCGACTATGCCAGAAGCGATTAAGCGAATCGGTGTGACCTTTATGAAAGAGCCTGAGCATGTTAAAATCGCTGCTAAGGAATTGACAACTGAATTGGTTGACCAATACTATATTCGTGTGCGTGAGCAAGAAAAATTTGACACCATGACTCGTTTGATGGACGTTGATCAGCCAGAATTAGCCATTGTATTTGGTCGTACCAAACGCCGTGTGGATGAGTTGACTCGTGGCTTGAAATTACGTGGTTTCCGTGCGGAAGGTATCCATGGTGATCTTGATCAAGGTAAACGCCTTCGTGTTCTTCGTGATTTTAAAAACGATGAGTTAGATATTTTGGTGGCAACAGATGTGGCAGCTCGTGGTTTGGATATTTCAGGAGTGACCCACGTTTATAACTACGATATTCCACAAGACCCAGAAAGCTATGTTCACCGTATCGGTCGTACAGGTCGAGCAGGTAAGCATGGTCAGTCTATTACTTTTGTGTCGCCAAATGAAATGGGTTACCTCTCTATCATTGAGAACCTAACCAAGAAACGCATGAAAGGTCTTAAACCAGCAACAGCTCAAGAAGCTTTCCAAGCTAAAAAGAAAGTCGCTTTGAAAAAAATTGCTCGTGATTTGGCGGATGAAAAAATCACTGCTGGATTTGATAAATTCAAGAGTGATGCCATTAAATTAGCTGGTCAATTTACGCCAGAAGAATTGGCACTCTACATCTTGAGTTTGACGGTTCAAGACCCAGATACGATGCCAGAGATTGAGATTGCTCGTGAAAAACCATTGCCATTTAAGCCATCAGGTAATGGCTTTGGTCATAAAGGTGGTAGAAATCAACAACGTTCTGGTCGCAAATCGGATCAACGTGATGGTGGTCGCCGTGATTTCAAACGTCGTTCTAATAAAAATAGTCGTGATTTTGAAAATAAAGGCAATAAGCGTCCTCATCGTACTTCTAGTGAAAAGAAAAATGGTTTTGTTATTCGTAACAAAGGCGATAAATAAAAAGACAAGGTCTAATAGGCCTTGTCTTTTTATTTAATCTTTAAACGAAGCAGTTTTGCTAGCAATATAATCTAACTTTTGTCGCCTTGTTTTTTGTTTAAACAAGCTTTCTGCTGACATAGCTTGGGATTTGCTGTCAAAACTTTCCCAATAAATCAATTCGACAGGCAATCTACTTTTGGTGTATTTGGCTCCTTTTCCTGTTTGGTGGGTCTTCAGTCGTCTATCTATATTGGTGGTATAGCCTGTATAAAGCGAATTATCTCGGCAACGTAGCACATAAAGATAAGCTTTAGTTTCTTTTACCATAATAAATCTCAAAAATCTCATCTGTGTAGTCGCCATTATCCTTGTGGATAATCAGTGGTGGCAAAATCTTAAAGCCATCCATTGAGCCATCTTTAATGGCTTCAATCAAGAGCATGTTAGCTTCTTTTTCCAACTTGGGATAAACAAACTGCACTTGCTTAGGAGCTAACTTATATGCTTTTAAGGTGTCAATAATCTCTAAAAAACGGTCAGGACGATGAACAAGGGCTAAACGACCATTGGATTTTAGCGCTTGTTGACTCACCTGACAAATTTCATCTAAGTTGGTTGTGATTTCGTGACGGGCTAAAAGATAGTGTTCAGATAGATTTTTTTTCGATGTGTCACTAGCCTTAAAATAAGGAGGGTTACACACGATTAAATCAACTTGCGAACGTGGGACGTGTTGAAGTAGATTTTTCAAATCGTCTTGAACAACGGTTACTTGTTGGTCTAGTTGATTGAGTTGAACAGAGCGTTTTGCCATGTCTGCCAAGCGTTCCTGTAATTCAATTGCCAGAATGGAACTTTTAGTCTGACTGCTGGCAAAAAGGGCAACTGCGCCATTGCCACTACAAAGATCGACGATTAAACCGTTTTTTTGTGGGTATTTGGGAAAGCGAGAGAGTAAGACAGAGTCAACAGAGTAACTAAAAACGTCACGATTTTGAATAATTTTCACATCAGTTGAAAAGAGTTGATCGATTCGTTCATTTTCTAGTAAATGCGGATTTTCCATGACTTTATTATATCATATTTACTTGATTGTTGTTTCATTTCAAATATGGTACAATAAAAGAATAAGTTATTTCAGTAAGAAAGTAAGGAAAACCTATGTTTTATACCTATCTTCGTGGTTTAGTGGTCTTTTTACTTTGGATTATCAATGGCAATGTCCATTATCATAATCAAGATAAGATTCCTGATGCCGAGGAAAATTATATCCTAGTAGCCCCTCATCGTACTTGGTGGGATCCTGTTTTTATGGCCTTTGCTGCTCGTCCCAAACAGTTTATCTTTATGGCTAAAAAGGAATTATTTACCAATCGGATTTTTGGTTGGTGGATTCGTATGTGTGGTGCCTTTCCTATTGATCGTGAAAATCCAGGTCAAGAAGCCATTCGTTATCCTATCAATATGCTGAAAAAAAGCTCACGCTCTTTGATTATGTTTCCAAGTGGTAGCAGACATTCTAATGATGTTAAAGGTGGTGTTGCCTTAATTGCTAAGATGGCAAAGGTTCGTATTGTACCATCAGCCTATCTTGGACCAATGACCTTAAAGGGATTGATTTCTCGTGAGCGAGTGGATATGAATTTTGGAGAACCGATTGACATTTCAGACATTAAACGTATGGATAATGTAGGTGTCGAAGAAGTGGCTAGTCGAATTCAAACGGCTTTTGATCAATTAGATCAAGGAAATCAAAATTATCATAATCCTAAAAAACCATCTGTTTTATGGTATCTGATTCGGATTCCAGCGGCTTTTGTCGCAATCATTTTAGTCTTCTTGACACTTGTTTTTAGCTGGTTAGCTAGCTTTGTTTGGAATCCTGATAAGCATCGTAACTAAATCCTTGTTGAACACCTGATGTCAGGTGTTCTTTTTTGTGTGTTTGATTACGAATAAAAGGATAAGGAGGGGACTTATGGATCACATATTAACCGAAATCAAAAATAAAAAATTTTTACTAGTAGGCTTAGGTGGTGTCATCTTTTTATTCTTAACTTATTTTAGCTTTTTTCAACCTACAAAAGAACAAGATGATCTATTGTTGACCAGTTCGAGTAATCAAGTGGTTGAACAAAGGGAAGTATTAACTAGTGACCGCAGTCTTAGTTCTGAAAGTGAGCAAGATGTTTTAGTGGTTGACATCAAGGGAGAAGTTAAAAAAGAAGGTGTTTATCAACTACCCGCAGGTAGCCGAGTAAATGATGCCATTAAGGCAGCAGGTGGTTTGACTGAATTAGCTGATAAAAAATCTGTCAATTTAGCTCAAAAGTTGACCGATGCTAGTGTTATTTATGTGGCAAGTCAAGGAGAAAATATCAGTGTTGTTACACCTCAAATAAAGACTGATGAGGAAAGCCAGTTAGCTTCATCTAAGGTCAATATCAATCAAGCTAGCCTTAGTGACTTGCAGACCATTTCAGGAATCGGAGCTAAGCGAGCTCAGGATATTATTGATTATCGTGAGAGTAACGGCTCTTTTCAGACTGTGGATGATTTGAAAAAAGTATCAGGTATTGGAGAGAAAACGTTTGAAAAATTAAGGGAGTTGATTAGCGTTGATTAAATCTTTGGGACTACCTATGATTTATTTGACTTTTTTGGTGTGTTTAAGTTACCTTATTTTAGCCTATCATTTTTTGGGTTTAGGGATTCTATTATCTATTGCCCTAATTGGTTTATGGTATTTTTATCCGTTAAAAGTTTTTGTATCTAATTTAATTCTTTTAGTAGGATTTTTACTTTATTTTGTTTATCATTTTCAGCAGATGGAACTAAATGATAAAAAAGCCCCTATTCAAGTCAACCAAGTCCAAGTGATTCCAGATACCATGAGTATCAATGGAGATCGGCTGACGTTTCAAGCCACAGCAGATGGCTGGCGTTATCAAACCTTTTATACTTTAAAATCAGTTGAAGAAAAAGAATATTTTAGCCGTTTGAGCCAAACAATGACCCTAGAAGTTGAAGGGGAATTGAGCCAAGCTAGTGAAAAAAGAAATTTCTCTGGTTTTGATTATCGTGCCTATCTTAAAAATCAAGGGATTTATCGAATTTTAAGTATCCAGTCTATTAAAAAAATGACGATTATACAAAAGCTATCTCTACTTGATTACCTGCATCAATGGCGACGACAGGCTATCGTGAGCATTAAGCAAGGTTTTCCAGCTCCTATGAGTCATTACATGACAGGATTGCTATTTGGCTATTTAGATAAGGATTTTTCAGAGATGAGCGATCTTTATCAAGAGCTTGGTATTATTCATCTTTTTGCACTTTCTGGTATGCAAGTGGGCTTTTTTATCCATTATTTTCGTAAAATCTGCTTGCGTTTAGGGTTAAGGCAAGACTGGGTTGATGGATTGCAATTACTATTTTCTTTTTTTTATGCTGGATTAACTGGTTTTTCAATTTCAGTTATTCGGAGTCTGATACAGGCTTTTCTAGGACGTTTGGGTCTTAAAAAACTAGACAATTTTGCTTTGACTTTACTGATCTGTTTACTAGCTATGCCCAATGTTTTACTAACGACAGCAGGTGTGTTGAGTTTTACTTATGCGTTTATCATCAGTATGATGGATTTTAGTCAATTAAATCAGATGAGAAGAAAATTAGCAGAAGTGCTGACCATTAGTCTAGGTAGTGTTCCTATTTTATTGACTTATTTTTCCGTTTTTCAACCATGGTCGATTGTATTAACGGCTCTCTTATCCTTTGTATTTGACCAAGTCATTTTGCCCCTGCTATCGCTAGCATTTATCATCTCTCCCATTTATAAGTTAACTTGGCTAAATCCATTATTTGTCATCTTGGAAAGCTTGTTGAAAGGGTTTGGTTCTTGGTTGACAAAACCATTGATTTTAGGAAGTCCAAGTGCTTGGTTATTATTTGTTGTGTTATTGATTTTAGCTTTTCTTTATGATTATTATCGAAACAAACAATTTGTCATTGGTTTTAGTATCATATTAGCTCTGCTATTTTTCTTAGTTAAAAATCCTTTGGAAAATGAAGTTACTATGGTTAATGTTGGACAAGGTGATAGTATTTTAATCAGAGATATGTCAGGTAAGACCATTTTGATTGATACTGGGGGACGTTTGACTGTAAATAAAAAAGAAGTGTGGCGTCAAGGAGTTCAATCAGTCAATGCTAAAGACAGTCTAATTCCGTATCTAAAAAGTCGAGGGATTGGACGAATCAATCAGTTAATCGTTACCCATGCTCATGAAGATCACATGGGGGATTTGGAAATGTTAACGAAAGAGCTTAAAGTTGATCAACTCTTGGTCAGTCAAGGAAGTTTAACAAAAACAGGTTTTCGTAATCGTTTAGGTCGTTTGAATAGTAAGGTAAAAACAGTAAGTGCTGGAGATAACTTACCAATTATGAACTCTGCCTTAAAAGTTCTTGCTCCATTGAAACAAGGTGATGGCGACAATGATGACTCTGTGGTTTTATATGGTCGCTTGTTGGGGTTGACTTTTCTGTTTACAGGTGATTTAGAAGAAGCAGGGGAGCAAGAGCTACTAGCAACCTATCCTAATTTACAGGTGGATGTTTTGAAAGTTGGTCATCATGGCAGTCGTGGTTCATCGTCGTCGAATTTTTTAGATAAGGTGATGCCAAAAATTGCTTTGATTTCAGCTGGTCCAAATAATCGGTATCAGCACCCTCATCAAGAAACTCTAGACCGTCTTAATGAACGAGCTATAAAAATTTATCGCACTGACCAACAAGGAGCCATTCGATTTTCTGGACAAAACAACTGGCAACTTGACACCGTTCGTTAATTTTTTGCTAATTTGCTCACTGAAAATATGTTAAAATAAAGCTATAACTAGATAATATAAAGGAGAGGGATGATGAAACGAATCATTAAGCCAGTGATCTTGATGGTTTTTATAGCTTGTTTGCTCTTATCGACCAAGGTTACAGCCTTAACAGCACAAGATTATGAAAATATGGGGCTGTTACCCTATAAAGCAAAGCCTTATTTTAAGTTGGGAGAGTTAGACAAACTCGGTCGTCCCACTTGGGGACAGGGTCAATTAAGTATTTATACTGAGGCCAAGGCTGCTGAAACTTATCCAGCTGAATCTTCCTTGCAAGATTGTGATTTGCCAGGATATCAAGTCAATAATGACCGTTACCTAATTCCTACCGAATTAGACCAAGGTTACATACAAAGGGTTTGGTCTCAGAGATACTTATTGCAACATGGAGATTTTAAATTTAGAGATGTAATGAATTTTATAAGAAATCATGCTCTAATTACAAATTATACAGATAACGGTTTTCCTCTTGATAAGCGAACAGGTTTGTTTAGTATTAGCCAATATGAAAAAGCTCTTGTTGAGTGGATGAAGCAAAAGAATTCAGATAAGAAACAATTCTCCAAAAACAAATCCTATATGATCGATTACAAAATAGAGTTGATTTATCAAGGGGAAGAGCTTGTTCCACGTCAAGTGCAGCTTCGTTATGTTGGTTTGACGCCAAAAGGTGAGCTTGAAAAAATAGACCTTGAAGGCGAAGAAGACTTTGATGCCAATGGTATCGCAACAGTCACACTTGATAATATCGCACCACATGTAACCATTGATTACCTAACCGGTGAGATCACAGGAGAGGTTTTTGTTTCGGCAAACACAGAAACAGAAAATGATGTTGAGATTGTTTATGTTGATGATAAGTCTAGTTATTATTATTTTGATGACAATAAGGAATTTGAAGAGAACGGTAATAAGTACCTTGCCATGCCAGAATCAGAAGCGATTGACAAGGGTTATGAATGGTTTTATGATGAGTATGTTTATGTAGATGCAAAAACGGGCTATTATTACTATTATGATGATGTCAAAAGCGTTACAGATATTTATGACTATGTTTATATGACAGAGAGAGCAGCCATTGTAGATGGTTATGTTTGGGATGCTGCAGAAGATACGGATTATTAGTTGGTGTTTTTACTTGTGTCGAGAGTTGGAATTATGTTAAAATGAAACAAAAATTAGTGATTTAGATAAGGAAATGAATGATGTTAAAAGCAATGGAAGTTTATTTAGTAACAAATGGTGATGGCTTGAAGGCGATTGAGTTTTATAAAGAAGCCTTGGGAGCAACGGTTGAACAAGTTAATCTGTTCAAAGATTTCTTACCAGATTGCCCCGTTGAGATGGAACATTTGGTCATGAATGCTCAATTCCGTCTAAACGGCCAACGTTTTATGCTATCAGATAATGATCCTAAATTGCCTTATACCATGGGAGATAATATTTCGGTTGCGCTAGTAACGGATGATGCTCAGACAGCAGAAGACCTTTATCGCAAGTTATCGGTTAACGCTAAAGCCATTAACTTGGAATTACAAGCAACACCTTGGTCACCAGCTTATGCCAACTTAACAGATCAGTTTGGCATCACTTGGCAGATTAACGCAGAAGTTGCGAATTTCGGTCAAGAATACTACGCAGATAAATAAAGCCCTTCCCTCTATCATTAGAGGGAATTTTTATTGCATAAAATTTGTTGGTTTAGTGAAGAAAATTGTTTTGATTTTTGTTATAATGAACCCTATGATAATATTGGACAAGATAAAAAAACTCAAAGCAAGTCAATTGCCACCCATTTTAGTTTTAGCTGGTGATGATTTGGGACAATACCAAGAGTGTAAGGCAGCCTTGCTTGCCAGTATTGGCTTTGAGGCGAGTGATTTGACCTATTCTTATTTTGATTTGGAGGAAACAAGTTTTGAGCAAGCAGCCTTAGATTTGGAAAGCCTTCCCTTTTTTGCTGATGAGAAAATTGTTATTTTTGACAATTTTTTTGACATGACGACCAATAAGAAAAATATTTTGACGGATACGGAAATGAAACAGTTTGAGTCGTATTTGGCTAATCCAGTTGTAAGCACACGTTTGATTATTTGCTGTGCAGGAAAGTTGGATGGTAAGCGTCGCTTGGTCAAATTACTTAAACGTGATGGTTTGGTATTTGAAGCAGAAAGTCTAAAAGAGCCTGAATTAAGAGCCTATATTGATAGAGAAGCTCAAGCTTTAGGTTTAACTTTTACTTCAGGAGCCTTAGAACAGTTACTATTAAAATCGAATTTTGATTTTAGTACGAGTTTGAAAAATCTACTTTTTCTAAAAACATATAAGGGGAAGGAAAAGATTACCTCAACGGATGTCAATGACTTATTACCAAAGAGTTTACAAGATAATATTTTTGATTTAACCCAGTTTGTCTTACAAGCTAAATTGTTGTCAGCGCGTGAATTAGCTCATGATTTAACCTTGCAAGGTGAAGATGTGATTAAGTTGATTGCCGTTATGTTAGGGCAAATTCGTTTTTTTGCTCAACTTAAAACGTTGCAATCAATGGGGAAAGCAGAGAATCAGTTGATTTCAGACTTGTCTGAATATCTCGGTCGCAAGGTTAATCCTTATCAGGTCAAATTTGCCTTGCGCGATATGAGGCACTATTCGTTAGACTTTTTACAAGAAAGCATGAAAATTTTGATTGAAACGGATTATCAGATTAAGCAAGGACGCTATGAAAAAGATTATTTGTTTGACTTGGCCCTTTTGAAGATTAGTCAACTCAAGTAAGTTAAAATACTTGTCAGATGGGAAAATTTTCGGTAGTATGAAAGAGTAAATCAGAAAAGAAAAGAGGACTAATACATGGCGATTATTTTACCAGATCTTCCTTATGCTTACGATGCTTTGGAGCCTTATATTGATGCAGAAACAATGACCTTACACCATGACAAGCATCATGCGACTTATGTAGCCAATGTTAATGCAGCACTTGAAAAATACCCGGAAATTGGTGAAGACCTAGAAACTTTACTAGCAGACGTTAAGAGTATTCCGGCTGATATTCGTCAAGCAGTCATCAACAATGGTGGTGGTCATTTGAATCATGCTTTGTTTTGGGACTTGTTAACTTTAGAGAAAACAAGTCCGTCAGCTGAGTTACAAGCAGATATTGAAGCGACATTTGGCTCGTTTGACGCCTTTAAAGAAGCTTTCACAACAGCGGCAACAACTCGTTTTGGTTCGGGTTGGGCATGGCTTGTAGTTAATGCTGAAGGCAAATTGGAAATCATGTCAACAGGTAATCAGGATAATCCAGTTATGGAAGGCAAACAAGCTATTCTTGGTTTGGATGTTTGGGAGCATGCTTACTACCTTAGCTACCGTAATGTTCGTCCAAACTATATTAAAGCCTTCTTTGATATAATCAATTGGACAAAGGTTAATGAACTCTACGAAGCAGCTAAGGCTTAAAATCATAATTTGTTAAAAGAGCTAATTTTGATTAGCTCTTTTTGCTTAACAGTGAGAGAAATATAAGAAATTAGATAGAAAATGGTTGACAAAAGATGAAAAATTAGCTATCCTATTAAGGAACGTGAAAATGTTACATTGAAATTGAGGGGAGTGAAACACATGTCAAAAACAGTTGTACGCAAGAATGAATCGCTTGACGATGCTCTTCGTCGTTTCAAACGTTCTGTTACTAAAGCTGGTACACTTCAAGAATCACGTAAGCGTGAATTCTACGAAAAACCTTCTGTAAAACGTAAACGTAAATCAGAAGCGGCTCGTAAACGTAAAAAATTCTAATTGAGATTAGCTAAAAGACAGGGGATTCCTGTCTTTTTGTTTTATATACTGGTAAAAGAAAAAACCCAGAAAAACTGGGAGTTTTGAATCAGTTAAACTTGATTATTTTTTAGCAAGCAAGTCACGGATTTCAGCAAGAAGTTCTTCTTGACTTGGACCAGCTGGCGCTTCTTCTGCAGGAGCTTTCATGGCTTTGTTAGCAGCCTTAACGATGAAGAACATGACTGTACCAACAATAAGGAAGTTAACCACTGCATTGATGAATTTACCGATTGCGATAGAGCCAAGCATGATTCCTGAGAAATCTGGTTGACCAATAATCATACCAATGATTGGTGTGATGATGTCAGCTACCAAAGATGTCACAATAGCGCTAAATGCAGCACCGATAATCACAGCGACAGCCAAATCAACAATATTTCCTTTGAACAAAAAATCTTTAAGTTCTTTTAACATACTGATTGCAAATCTCCTTTCTTTTAACATTCTTATTTATTATACAAGAAATTGGTAGAGTGTGCAAGCCCTATGTTTGTTTTATTTTACAAGTTTTTTGCTCTATGCTATAATGAGAAGTAAAATGAAAATAAGCTAGGGTGGGGGAGGTGTTTTTAATGAATAAGGCGATGATTGAAGAGGTTAAAAGTCGAGTCAATATTGTAGAAGTTATTGGCGAAGTGGTTAATCTTTCTCGTTCTGGTCGTCATTATTTGGGAAATTGTCCATTTCATAAAGAAAAAACACCGTCCTTTAGTGTTTTGGAAGACCGACAATTTTACCACTGTTTTGGTTGTGGGAAATCTGGTGACGTTTTTCGTTTTTTAGAAGACTATCGTCAAATTACTTTTATGGAAAGTGTTCAAGTTTTAGCAGAACGTGTTGGTATCACGACAACTGTTACAGCACAAACACCCAAACTTCGAGCTAACCCCCAGCAAAAATTTTATGACCTTCATGAAGAAGCGGTTAATTTTTATCATGCGATTTTAATGACAACCAAAGAAGGACAGGCAGCCAAACAATACCTTTATCAACGTGGTTTGACTGATGAGTTGTTGACTTACTTTAAGATTGGCTTGTCTCCTGAAGCGAGTGATTATCTTTATCAAACGGTTGCTGAGAAGTATGAAGAAAAGATAATTTTTCAATCAGGTTTGTTTCAGTTAACAGAGCGAAATCGGGTTTTTGATAGCTTTAGAAATCGGATTATGTTTCCTTTAACCAATGATAAGGGACAGACGATTGGTTTTTCTGGTCGGATTTGGCAAGCAGAACAGGCAGGAGAAGCCAAGTATAAAAACACTCGAGCGACAGCTATTTTCAATAAATCCTACGAACTTTATCATCTTGATCGAGCTAAGGCGGTGGCTAAAAAGCAAGATGAAATCTATGTCATGGAAGGGTTTATGGATGTCATTGCAGCTTATCGTGCGGGTTTGGTGAATAGTGTGGCGTCTATGGGAACAGCTTTGACAGCAGAGCATGCTAAACATCTAAAATCTTATGCAAAAAAGATTATTTTGACCTATGATGGTGATCAGGCAGGTCAAGAAGCAGTGGCTAAGGCCCTACCAATCTTAGAAGGCTTTAAGGTAGAAGTTGTTCATTTACCTGAGCAGATGGATCCAGATGAGTTTGTTCAAAAAAATTCACCTGAAGATTTAGCTAAATTGTTAACGCAGAATCGAATTAGTCAGATGGAGTTTTTAATTCATCATTACTTACCTGACAATATTGATAATTTACAAGCTCAAATTACCTATGTTGAGCGTTTAGCTAGGCTTTTGGCTAAAGAGCAGTCTATTACAGCACAAACAACCTATATTCACAAAATGGCGGAGCTTCTACCTGATTTTAATTATGAACAGGTAGAGCAGGCAGTCAATCAAGAGCGGTGGCGCTATCGAAAATCTCAAGGTAAATCTACTAGCAATGACATAGCCACCTTTGTTGAACTGCCTAAGAGCCGACAACTATCTCCCTTAATTCGAGCAGAAATGCAATTATTTCATCGCTTATTGCATCATGATTATCTATTACAAGATTTTCGTTATCATGAGGGAGACTTATTTCAAACTAAAGAAATTCAACACTTGTATGATATTCTCTTGGCTGAGGGTGAATTGGATCGCTTGCGTTTGGAACAATTAGGGCAAGCAGAACAAGACATGTATTATTATATTTTAGAGCAAGAGTTGCCAGTAGTTCCTAGTGAGGAAGAATTAAGCCAGTTGGAAAAACGTTTGCATTATTACCGTCAACAAAAAGAGGTGAAAGAGCAGGAAGAACGGATTCGTCAGGCTAATCGTTATGGTAATCAAGAACAGGCAATTTTGGATTTAGAAGCCATGATTGCCCAACGACGACAAATGGAAAAAGAGGACTTATGACAGAAACAAAAGAAATCACAACTTTTAATGTGCAGGTGGCAGAGTTTATTCGTCATCATAAAAAAGCTGGTATGGCTGTTGATGATGAGATTACGGATAAATTGGTCATTCCTTTTGCTTTAAATGCGGATCAAATTGATGACTTGTTAGAGCGTTTGACAGATGGTGGTATTGCGATTACAGATAAGCAAGGTAACCCTTCGACTAAGTACGTCATAGAAGAAGTTGAACCAGAAGAATTAACAGACGAAGAGCTTTTGGGGAGTAATTCCGCTAAGGTTAATGACCCTGTTAGAATGTATTTGAAGGAAATCGGGGTTGTGCCTCTTTTGACGAATGAAGAGGAAAAAGAATTGGCGGTAGCAGTTGCTGCGGGTGATTTGTATGCCAAACAACGTCTAGCTGAGGCCAATCTACGCTTGGTTGTTTCAATTGCCAAACGCTATGTTGGTCGTGGCATGCAGTTTTTGGACTTAATCCAAGAAGGTAACATGGGCTTGATGAAAGCTGTGGATAAATTTGATTATGAAAAAGGTTTTAAGTTTTCAACCTATGCGACTTGGTGGATTCGTCAAGCCATTACGCGTGCTATTGCCGATCAAGCTCGTACCATTCGGATTCCAGTTCACATGGTTGAAACCATCAATAAGTTGGTTCGTGAACAGCGTAATCTTCTACAAGAATTGGGGCAAGATCCAACGCCGGAGCAGATTGCAGAACGTATGGATATGGCACCGGATAAGGTTCGTGAGATTTTGAAAATTGCTCAAGAACCTGTATCTCTTGAAACCCCAATTGGTGAAGAAGACGATAGTCATTTGGGTGATTTCATTGAGGATGAAGTGATTGAAAATCCTGAAGATTACACAACACGAGTTGTCTTGCGCGAACAACTAGATGAAATTTTAGATACCCTAACTGATCGTGAAGAAAATGTCTTGCGTTTGCGTTTCGGACTTGATGATGGGAAAATGCGTACTCTTGAAGATGTCGGCAAGGTCTTTAATGTCACGCGTGAACGTATTCGTCAAATTGAAGCTAAGGCCTTACGTAAATTACGCCATCCAAGTCGTAGCAAGCAATTACGCGATTTTATGGAAGACTAATCAGTTAATTAGTGCTATCATCAATAAATTAAGGGAGAAAAATGTCAGCAAGATATACGGAAGAAGAAATTCTTCACATCAAAGATCGAATTTTAGAGCAATTAGAATTGGTCTTAGATCCAGAATTAGGAATTGATATTGTTAATCTAGGTTTAATTTATGATATTCGTTTTGAACAAAATGGTGAAACAGAAATTGACATGACCCTGACGACCATGGGATGTCCCTTGGCTGATTTGATTACTGACCAGATTTATGATGTGATGAAGGAAATTCCAGAAGTCACAAAGACAGAGGTAAAATTAGTCTGGACACCAGCTTGGTCAACTGAAAAATTGAGTCGCTATGCTCGCATTGCGTTAGGAATAAGGTAGGATGAGATGAAACGTTTATCATTAGTGGTGCCTTGTTATAATGAAGAGGCAACGATTAGAACATTTCTCTCAGCCACTCAATTGGTTGAGAAAAAAATGGAAAAAGCATTGGCTTTTGATTATATTTTCATCAATGATGGCTCAAAAGATCAGACTTTAGATGTTCTGCGTGATGTAGCTAGTCAGTTTGACAATGTTCATTATCTATCTTTTTCACGAAATTTCGGCAAAGAAGCAGCTCTATTGGCAGGTCTTGAAGCAGCAACTGGTGATTTTATTACGGTCATGGATGTGGATTTACAAGATCCGCCTGAACTGTTGGTAGAAATGTATCAAAAAATCCAAGAGGGTTATGATGTGGTTGGAACCAGACGGGCAGATAGAAAGGGTGAACCACCTATTCGCTCTTTCTTTGCACGTTCTTTCTATTTTTTAATCAATAAAATTTCAGATACTGAAATGGTAGATGGGGCTCGTGATTTTCGTCTGATGACAAGACAAGTCGTCGATAGTATCCTTTCTTTGAGTGAGGTTAATCGTTTTTCTAAGGGGCTATTTTCTTGGGTCGGTTTTAAGGTAACCTATGTCAGTTATGAAAATCGTGAACGAGTGGCGGGTGAAACCTCTTGGGATTTTTGGAGTCTTTTCAAATATTCCTTGGATGGTTTTATCAACTTTTCAGAAGCCCCACTTAATTTCTCAATGTGGACAGGAACCTTATTTTTCTTGACCTCGATTTTAGGGATTTTATTTGTAGTGATTCGCAAGCTAACCATTGGTGGTAGTGTGACTGGCTGGGCTAGTTTGGTTTCCATTATTTTATTTATTGGTGGTTTACAGTTACTCAGTCTAGGGATTATTGGTAAGTATATTGCCAAGATTTTCCTTGAAACTAAAAAACGACCTGTCTATATTATTAAAGAAAAAGGATGAAAATATCTTTTTTTAGTGTAGAATAGAAAAAAATAGCTAAAGGAGAACATCATGATTTTAGTAACAGGTAGTAAGGGGCAATTAGGGACAGAGCTTTGTCATCTTTTGGACGAACGTCAAGAAGAGTATGTAGCAGTTGATGTGGCTGAAATGGATATTCTTGACGCAGAAAAAGTCGAAGCAGTATTTGCCCAAGTCAAACCAACTTTGGTCTATCATTGTGCAGCTTACACGGCAGTTGATGCAGCAGAAGATGAAGGAAAAGAACTCAATTATGCCATTAACGTGACGGGTACTGAAAATGTCGCTAAGGCTTGTGCCAAATTTAAGGCAACGCTAGTTTATATTTCTACGGATTATGTGTTTGATGGAGAAAAGCCGGTTGGTCAAGAATGGTTGGAAACAGATCAACCAAATCCACAAACGGAGTATGGCCGCACCAAACGTTTGGGTGAAGAGCTTGTTGAAAAGTATTTGGCTGATTACTACATTATCCGTACAGCTTGGGTATTTGGTCAGTATGGTAAAAACTTTGTCTTTACCATGCAGTCTTTGGCAGACAAACACCCGGAATTAACAGTGGTCAATGACCAACATGGACGTCCAACATGGACACGTACTCTGGCGGAATTTATGACTTATTTGGCAGAAAATCGCAAGGCTTATGGTTATTACCATTTGTCAAATGATGCTAAGGAAGACATGACTTGGTATGATTTTGCCTGTGAGATTCTAAAAAATCATGATGTCAAGGTATCCCCTGTTGATTCTAGTCAGTTTCCAGCTAAGGCCAAGCGACCATTTAATTCGACGCTTAATCTTGATAAAGCTAAGGCGACAGGATTTGTTATTCCAAGCTGGCAAGATGCACTCAAAGAATTTTATCGTCAAGAGCTTAAATAATTAGTGATGTTAGCTAGGGCTTAGGCTCTAGCTTTTTAGGTTTGAATCAAGATAAAATATGATATAATAGACTATGATTGTAATGAAAAAGAGGTGAGCCATGCAAGATGTTTTTGTGATTGGAAGTAGGGGTTTGCCAGCCCAGTATGGTGGCTTTGAAACTTTTGTGGAAGAATTAGTCAAAAATCAACAAACTCCGATGGTTCGTTACCATGTGGCTTGTCTAACAGATGATAAAACAGGGCATCATTTTATGTACGAAGGAGCAGACTGTTTCACCATCAAGGTTCCCAAGTTTTTAGGTCCAGCTCGAGTGATTGCTTATGACCTTAAAGCGATTGCCTACGCCTTGGATATGATTAAAGAACAAGCAATCAAAAATCCTATTTTTTATATCTTGGGAAATACCATAGGAGGAATGATAGGCCCTGTTGCACACCAGATAAAAAAAGTAGGTGGTCAACTCTATGTTAATCCAGATGGCTTGGAGTGGAAACGTTCCAAATGGTCTAAGCCTATTCAAGCCTATTTAAAGCATGCTGAGAAAAAGATGACCCAGGCGGCAGACTTGGTCATTTGTGACAATAAGGGAATTGAAAGTTATATCAAGCAAGCATATCCTTGGGCTAAAACGACATTTATTGCTTATGGAACAGATTTGTCAGCAAGCTCTTTAAGGCAGGATAGTCAAGTAGTTAGAGATTTTTTTGACAACTGGTCTTGTCAGGAGAAGGCGTATTATCTGATTGTGGGACGCTTTGTGCCAGAAAATAACTATGCTTACATGATAAAGTCTTTTATGAAGAGCAAGAGTCAGCGTGATCTCTTAATTGTTTGCAATCATGAAGAAAATCCTTATTTTGAGCGTTTACGACAAGAAACAGGCTTTGATAAGGATAGAAGAATTAAGTTTGTCGGTACAGTTTATGACCGTGAATTGTTGACTTATCTTCGTCAAGAAGCCTTTGCTTATTTACATGGGCATGAAGTGGGTGGGACCAACCCAGGTTTGTTAGAGGCTCTCGCCCATACCAATCTCAACTTGGTTTTAGATGTGGATTTTAATCGCCAAGTGGCTCAAGATACGGTTTTGTATTGGAAAAAAGATGATGATAGTTTGACAGACTTACTGGATGCTTATGAGAAAGAACTTGATTTTTCAGCCTTGGGACAAAAAGCCAAGCAGTTGATGAGGGAATCTTACACTTGGGAAAGAATTGTTGAACAGTATGAGGAGTTGTTTTTAGATGAAGGTTAATATTCTTCTTGCCAGCTACAATGGTCAATCTTTCATTGGTCAACAGATTGAAAGTATTCAACAACAGACCTTTACCGATTGGACGTTATGGATTCGCGATGATGGTTCAACGGATAAAACCCTTGATGTTGTCAAATCTTATATGGCAGAAGATGAACGTATTCGTCTGTTGCCAAATCCTAATCAAAAAAATCTAGGTGTTATTAAGAGTTTTCATCGGTTGCTAAAACAGGAACAGGCAGATTATTATTTTTTTAGTGACCAAGATGATGTCTGGTTGCCAGAAAAATTATCACTTTGTCTAGAAAAAGCACAAGAATTTGCCAAGGAGTGCCCTTTACTCATTTATACAGACTTGTCTGTGGTAGATGAACAGTTAAATGTCTTGTATCCTAGCATGATAAAGACACAATCTCATCATGCCAATACCAACTTGCGACAAGAACTGACTGAAAATACGGTCACAGGTGGCACCATGATGATCAATCATGCCTTGGCTCAGAATTGGACGGAAATAGAAAATTTGCTCATGCATGATTGGTATTTGGCTCTGCTAGCGACTGCTTTAGGACAATTAGTCTATCTAGATACGCCGACTGAACTGTATCGTCAGCATAGTGATAATGTTTTAGGAGCTAGAACTTGGTCTAAGCGGATGAAAAATTGGTTACAACCTCATAAGTTGGTTACTAAATATTGGTGGTTAATTACAGCTAGTCAAAAACAAGCTGCTCTGCTTTTGGATAAAGACTTATCTCAACCCAATCGTGACTTAATTGAAGCGTATGTTGGGTTGCTAGACAAACCGTTGGTAGAACGCATTGGTTTGTTGAAAAAATATCAATTTGCTAAGAACAGGTGGTTTCATACCTTTATTTTTAGGATGTTAATCGTTACAAAATTTGCTTACAGGAGAAAATAATGGATTTCTTTAAAAAAGAAAATCGAATTTTATTAAAAGAATTGGTCAAAACTGATTTTAAGCTACGTTATCAAGGGAGCGTGATTGGCTACCTTTGGTCAATTTTAAAACCAGTCATGCTTTTCGCTATTATGTATGTGGTTTTTATTCATTTTTTGAGATTTGGTCAAGATGTGCCACATTTTGCCGTAGCGCTTCTTCTAGGTATGGTGACTTGGTCTTTCTTTTCTGAAGCAACGAACATGGGGATGATGTCTATTGTTAGTCGTGGTGATTTGTTGAGAAAGTTAAATTTTTCAAAAAGTATCATTGTCTTATCCTCAGTTGTAGGAGCCTTGATTAACTACGGTATTAACCTTTTAGTTGTCATGCTTTTTGCCTTAATTAACGGTGTTGAGTTCACATGGCCTGCCATGTTATCTATTTTTTTAGTGGTTGAAGTGGCGCTCTTGGCTATGGGAATTGCTCTCTTTTTATCAGCTCTTTTCGTTAAATTTCGTGACATTGGTCCAGTATGGGAAGTCTTGATGCAAGCAGGTATGTATGCGACACCAATTATTTACCCGCTTAGTCAAATTTCAAATACCAGTATGCTGGCAGCCAAGATTGTCATGCTCAATCCCATGGCTCAAATTATCCAAGATTTACGCTATCTACTAATCAATCCAGCCAATACAACCGTTTGGCAGATTGTCAGACTTCCTTATTCTTTAATTCCTTACCTTTTACCAGTGGCTATTTTTGCTTTTGGTTTTTGGTATTTTAATAAACATGCTAAAACATTCGCGGAGATTCTTTAATGACAGCTAAGCAAATTGCAGTAAAAGTAGAGCAGGTTAGTAAGTTTTTCAAACTTCCAACAGAAAGTACCCATAGTTTGCGAACCAGTTTGGTTAATCGCTTCAAGGGGATTAAGGGCTACAAGGAATACCATGTTCTTAAAGACATTAGCTTTGAGGTAGAAAAGGGTGATTTTTTTGGAATTGTTGGACGCAATGGGTCAGGAAAATCAACCTTACTCAAAATCATTTCACAGATTTACACACCAGAAAAGGGACAAGTAACGATTGATGGGAAGTTGGTTTCCTTTATCGAGTTGGGGGTTGGGTTTAATCCCGAATTGACTGGGCGCGAAAATGTTTATATGAATGGTGCCATGTTAGGTTTTACCACAGAAGAAGTCGATGCCATGTATGATGACATTGTTGATTTTGCTGAGTTGCGAGAATTTATGAATCAAAAGCTGAAAAACTATTCCAGTGGTATGCAGGTTCGTCTGGCATTTTCAGTAGCCATCAAGGCCCAAGGTGACATTCTCATTCTAGATGAAGTTTTAGCCGTAGGTGACGAGGCCTTTCAGCGTAAATGTAATGATTATTTTTTGGAACGAAAAGCGAGTGGCAAGACAACCATTTTAGTGACCCATGACATGGGAGCAGTAAAAAAATACTGTAATAAGGCTATTTTGATTGAAGATGGTTTGATCAAGGTTAATGGAGAACCAGATGATGTAGCCAACCAATATAGTTTTGACAATGCCGTACAAACTGAAGTGGTGGAAACCAGTGAAGAAGAATCAGAATCAGTAGAAGAGATTTTACAAGTCGATAATCTCAAGGTTAAACTACTGTCCCAAGCTCAAATGACACCAAAAGATAAGATTAGCTTTGAAATTTCCTATGATGTGCTGACCGATATTGATACCCACATTGTTTTTTCCCTAACCGATATTGATCGTCAGATTTGGATTTATAATGACAATGCTTGGGATATACCGACCAAGGGAACAGGGCATAAGTCTTATCGTTATACCTGTGACATTCCCAATATTAACGATATTAAGTTGAAATTACAGGTTACCATACTTGGTCCGTCTAAGGAAATGTTGGCATTTGCTAATGCTAGTAATGCACCGATTATTATGATTAATCGTGATGATATTGCCCTAGATGATTTATCTGCTTTGGATTCTGCTTCTGGTATTATTCAACGCAACGGTTCGTGGGAAATCTTGTCAGAATAGTTGAGGAAAGTTATGAAAACATCACCTACCCTAGTTTCGATTATTTGTACGGTTTACAATAAAGCCCAGTGGTTGGAACAGACCATTGATAGTTTTTTAGGTCAAAAAGAGGTTAATTATGAAATTCTTTTAGTTGATGATTGTTCAACTGATGGGTCAAGAGTGATTATTGAGTCCTATGCGAAAAAATACCCTGAGCTGATTCGAGCCTTTTATCATGAAGAGAATCAAGGGATTAACCAAACTTGGATTTCGATTTGTCAAGAAGCTAGGGGGGATTACATTGCTCGTTGTGATGGAGATGATTGTTGGATTGATGACTTAAAATTGGCCAAACAAGTTCAATTACTTGAACATCAAGCAGCTAAGTGGTGTGGAACAGATATTAACTACATTGATGAGAATGGTCGTATCTTAGCTCAAGGTGTTTTTGAACAAGGAGTGGTCGATTTGGCAGACACTTATGAAAAAATGCTGGTCACCCGTGGTTTTACAGCGCCGTCTAGTTGGTTGGTCGAAACCCAAGTTATGCGACAAGCTAATCAAATGTTACTAGAGGACAAAGACACAGCAGATGATACCTTTAATTTACAACTAGACTTGTTCAATCTGACTGAGTTTGTCTTTTTGCCAGAAGTGACCGTGGCTTATCGTGTCAATCAAGGCTCAGATTCACGGCCTAAGGCTTTCAAGCAATTACAACAACGCTTTGATCGCCTATTACAAACACAATACTATTATTTAGATAAGTACCCCAAGCGAGATATGGTGGCTATGTTGAAATTACTGCTAGACAGACATAATGAGTTCAGTCTGGCCTTGGCTCAAAAAGACTATCCAGTGTCTCATCTAAGTACTCAAGAAATCAGCATTAGTTATATAAAAAAGGAAGCATCTGATGCTAATCAGGTTTTGTCCGCCACGATGTCTTATCAGGATACCTTGACCTTTACCTTGCCAGATGATGCTATCACTTTACGAATCGATTTATCTAAACTACCTAGTTTTTATCGTTATATTCGTGTTATTGATGATAGCTATCAAACAGAACTACTACCTAATTTTACAAATGGTGTTAGATTTCAAGAAACTTATTTTTTCAATCAGGGGGATGCTTATCTTTATTATGATGTAGGTCATTTACCACAAAAGCAGTTCAGCCTATCTTATCAGATGTATAATGTCGATGATGTGGCTGAAGATGACTACATTGTCAAATTACTTAGTTCAGACTTGTTGACTTATCAAGAGCTTAGACAAAATTTAGATAACAGTCAACGTCAGCTACTTATGTTGGAATCAGAAAAAGATTATTATAAACAAGAGTTAGAGCAAATGGTTGTTCGTTATAATTCTGTCGTTCATTCTCGTCGTTGGCGTATTCCAACTAAGCTGATTAACTTTTTTAGGAGAAAATAATGAAGCGTTTGCTTTTATATGTGCATTTTAATAAATACAATCGTGTTAGCCCACATGTTTACCATCAATTAAATCAGCTTCGTCCGTTGTTTTCTAAGATTCTATTCATTTCTAATAGTCAAATTCAAGAAATGGATTATCAACAGTTAGTGGATCAAAGATTGATGGATGAGTTTATTCAGCGAGAAAATCAAGGGTTTGATTTTGCGGCTTGGCGTGATGGTATGCTGAAATTAGGGTTTGATCATCTGACGATGTATGATAATGTGACCATTATGAACGATACTTGTTTTGGTCCTTTATGGGATTTGAAAGATTATTATCTTAAATATGAAGCAGTTTCTGAAATTGATTTTTGGGGCATGACTAACAATCGTAAGACCAAGGATTTTGCAGAACATATTCAAAGTTATTTTATCAGTTTTAAGCAAACCGTCGTTGAATCGTCAGTATTTCGCAATTTTTGGTCTTCTGTTAAGGATTTTACAGATGTTGCAGATGTTATCAGTCATTATGAAACACAAGTAACCACGACTTTATTAAAGGCGGGCTTCAATTATCAGACCGTTTTTGATACGGTGGAAGAAGACACGACTGGTATGTTGCACCCTGATTTTTCATACTATCATCCGACAGCTATTTTGAACAATCGTGTGCCCTTTATTAAGGTTAAAGCGATTGACGCCAATCAGCATATCAGTCCCTACTTGCTAGCAGAAATTGAGCGAACAACAAGCTATCCTGTTGAACTAATTGTGACACACATGTCTGACGTTGGTTTACCAGACAGTAGCTATTTGTTGGGGCGTAAATATCTTGAGCTAACAGATGTACAAGAACCTATTCTTGAACATCAAAAAGTAGCAGTTCACCTTCATGTCTTTTATGTTGATTTATTGGCTGAATTTTTAGAAGCCTTTAAGCAATTTAGCTTTTCTTATGATTTGTTTATCACGACAGACCAGGTAGAAAAACAAGAAGACATAAAACAAGTGTTAGCGGCATTTAATCAAAAAGCTGAGATTATAGTGACTGGTAATATTGGCCGTGATGTGTTGCCGATGTTAAAATTAAAAGAGCAACTATCTGCTTATGATTATGTTGGACATTTTCATACTAAAAAATCAAAAGAAGCTGATTTTTGGGCAGGACAATCTTGGCGTCAGGAATTGATTGAGATGCTCATCAAACCAGCCAATCAAATATTAGCTCAACTAAGCAAGGAAAATATCGGTTTGGTGATTGCCGATATTCCTAGTTTTTTCCGTTATAATAAGATTGTGGATGCTTGGAATGAACACTTAATTGCTCCTGAAATGAACGATTTATGGCAAAAAATGGGGATGAAAAAGACTATTGATTTTCAAGCCATGCAGACCTTTGTGATGAGCTATGGAACGTTTGTTTGGTTCAAGTATGACGCTTTGAAGCCACTGTTTGATTTGGATTTGACGGATGCAGATGTGCCAGCTGAACCCCTACCACAAAATTCTATTCTCCATGCGATTGAGCGGTTGCTAGTCTATATTGCTTGGAATCAACATTATGATTTCAGAATTGCAGCCAACCCAATCCGTCTGAGTCCTTTTATTGATAATAAATTACTTAATGAACGTCAAGGCAGTGCTCCAAGTACTTATGTTGATTTTACCTATATGGGTGGGATAAAAGGTGCTTTAAAATATATTGTGATTGGGCCTGCACGCGCTATTAAGTATATTATCAAGCGACTAATGGGAAAGTGGTCATCATGAAACAGGGCTTAAAATCTATAGATTGGCTATTTGCTTTACATGGATTGATTATTTTATTATTGAGTATTTATTTCAATCTTCAACTAATCAATCTGTCAATCTTAGCCAACAATACGGCCTCAGACCTTGTTGGGATTAAAAATTTTAGTTACCTCTTGTTCTATATTTCAGGTCTAGGTTTGGTACTTTATTTACCCAAACTGTTGACGTGGTCATTTTTTAAAAGATTAAGCACGGTTTATTTAATTTATCTTTTCTTGTCCTATTTTTTGAGGTTGACTCGCCAACTCAATAACAAGGATTTTATTGTTGGAGCGTTTCAAAAAAATCAATTTTGGCAAGGGAATTTTCTCCTACCACTGTTTTTTATGATTCTATTGGCCTTTTTTCTTCATCGCCTACTTGTTGCCTATGATAAACAGGAATGGTTGCCAGATTATACTGGTCATGAGGAACTTCTTTTCTATCTTTTGAGTGCTTCCTTCTTGTTACAAGATAGTCAATATCGTGCTAGTCTTTTGTTGCCTTTGCGCCCATTGTTTGCTTCAGATGAATTAGCTAGTTATCATTTAGGCTTATTAGTACAAGTTACCAGTTCTTTATTATGTTTTGCTGCCTTGATTTTCATCTTTTCTAAAGCTTGGCAGGGATTACGCATGGCTTTGGCAACTCCTTATCTAGCTGTAGCTTCTAGTGCTTTTTTTGCCTTATTCTTTAATTATACCTTTCAGCTTGGTGTCAAAAAATCAGAGAGTATTGCTAATTATTATGTTTTGCCTGGAGCGATCAGTTTTCAATTACTTATACTTTTTGCCTTAGCTTTACTGGTTTATTTGGTGACCAATCGCTACTTGATAGGAAGTCTTCTGATTTTTGGCTTGGGTAGCAGTCTATCGTTAGTCAATTACCTAAAAGAATTCATGCGTAGTGAACCACTCTTGTTAATTGACTTTGTTTGGTTACGTCAATTAGGATTACTGATTGGTTTTGTTAGTCCAAGCGTAATTTGGTTGAGTCTATTCTTTCTTATTGGTCTTGGTTTTATTTATTCTTATGTTAGAAGGCGTCTGGTTTCCCCTCCAATTTTTTCTTGGTTACAACGATTTTTTGGGAGTCTCTTCGTTTTAGTTAGTCTTGTAGCTGTGGTTTATGGCAATGCTAGTTACCTTAACCCATTACCTAGTTTGGCTAAATTAGATAAGGTTTTAAATATTAACTGGTTAGGATTTTCAAGTAATGCTCGCTATAAATCACTAGCTTATGTATGGACTAAACAGTTGACGACACCGATTATGGAAAAACCAAGTCAATATAATCAGGCTAAAATAGAAGAATTAGTAAAAAAATATAGTCAACTAGCCAAGGATATCAATCGAGAAAGAACAGAAAAAATTGACCAACAAACTGTTATCTATCTGTTGAGTGAGAGTTTAGCCAATCCGGAACGTTTAGATGGTATTGATTTATCAGCTAGTGTATTGCCTAATATTGATGCCATTAAAGAAGAAACAACATCTGGCTTGATGACATCAGATGGTTATGGTGGTGGCACTGCAAATATGGAATTTCAATCTTTGACAGGCCTTCCTTTACCCAATTTTTCGTCATCAGTTTCCGTCCTTTATACTGAAGTTGTGCCTAAAATGAAGGTATTTCCTTCGATTAGCGATCTTTATCAAAAACAAAATAAAGTGGTGATTCATCCAGAAAATAGGCTTAATTATAGTCGTCATCTTATCTATCAGCAGTTAGGCTTTGGCAAACAAGTCTTTACTAATAGCACGAAGGACAAGTTGCTTGATGTTAATCGTGCGGGTGTCAATATCAGTGATCAAACGGTTTATGATAATATTTTGGCACGTTTGGATACAAAAAACAGTCAATTTTTCTCTGTCATTACCATGCAAAATCATGTCCCTTGGTCAGCTAGCACACCAGAAGAAGTGATGGTGACAGGACAAAATTTTTCTGCAAAAGAAAATGCTAATCTAACCAGTTATGCTCGTTTATTAGCACAGACAGATGAAGCCACCATTGCTTTTTTAGAAGCCCTTCAAGAAATTGACAAGCCGATAACCGTTGTTTTTTATGGGGACCATTTGCCAAGTTTATATCCAGAACAAGTGTTTAGTGAGCAAGCAGATAGCAAGTATCAAACCGATTATTTTATTTGGAACAACCAAGAAAATCAACAATTAGAGTACCCACTTATTCGCTCTAATGATTTTCCAGCAGCCTTGTTAGCTCATACTAATGCCAAGGTTTCCCCTTATTATGCTTTATTGACCCAATTGCTTAACCGTGCGGAGTTGAGTGAAAAAGAGTTAGAAGAAGTGGAAGCTGATCTGAAACTATTGCAGTATGATATGACTATAGGTAAGGCTTATATTAAAGCAAGACCAAGTTTTTTTGAAATTAAATAAGGAGAGAAAATGCAAGAAAAAATTGCTGTTTTGTTGCCAGCCTATAATGAAGAAGTAACCATTCAAAAGGTTATTTCTGATTTCCAAAAGGTATTGCCGCAAGCGACCATTTATGTTTATGACAATAACTCTAAGGACAAGACCAACCAATTAGCTAAAGCGTCCGGAGCAGTGGTTCGTTTTGAACCTCGTCAAGGTAAGGGAAATGTGGTGCGTTCGATGTTTCGTGAAATTGACGCGGATTACTACATCATGGTTGATGCGGATGACACTTATCCTGCAGATGAGGTCAACAAGTTGTTAGATCCTTTGCGACAAGGGCAGGCTGATATGACCATTGGTGATCGCTTATCTAATGGTAGTTATGCCAAGGAAAACAAGCGAGGATTCCATGATTTTGGTAATAATTTAGTCAAGGGTTTGATTAACCGACTTTATCAAGGAAATTATGAAGATATTATGACTGGCTATCGTGGCTTTAATCGTTTGTTTGTCAAAACCTTTCCAGTCTTGTCGCCAGGCTTTGAAATTGAAACAGAATTGTCAATTCATGCTTTAGATAAACGCTTTAAGTTGGTTGAAGTGCCAATCACCTATCAAGACCGTCCAGAAGGAAGTGAATCCAAGTTAAGCACGTTTTCTGATGGTTTTAAGGTCTTACGCACTATCTTTAACCTGTTCAAAGATTACAAGCCCTTACTTTTCTTTAGTCTTTTATCCCTTATCTTTGTCATTTTGGGCTTATTGGTAGGTCTGCCTGTCATTAGCGAATTTACTCGGACAGGATTGATTGCTAAATTCCCATCAGCCATTTTAGCAACTGGTTTGATGATTTTTGCAGGACTCTTCTTTATTTCAGGAGTCATTTTAGATACCGTTGTTCGTCAAAATCGCATGCATTATGAATTGAAAGTGTATGAGTACTATGAAAAGTACCAAAGTAAAGAGGTATGAAAACATATTTGAAAGCAAGTCTTGACGGACTAATTAAGTGGCGGTATTATATTGCTGTTTTTGCCTTTTTACTAGGTGTAATGTTTAATCTGCACGGTAGCTCAATTAGTGTTTGGAATAAATTTGGCTTACAAGAAGCTAGTAATGGTCAAAAAATTGAAACGACAACGATTAGTGATTTGAAAGGCTGGGAAAAAGCTAACTTATGGTTACCTCAGTTCAACTCAGAAGATGGGGTTATCTTGGGAGTACCAAGATTAATTCGAAGTGATGAATGGTTTGTGCAAACTAGTTTTTACCTATCGCAAGCCAATACAGGTAATCAGTTAATCAATGATCGTTATGCTCTTTCTGGTCAAAACATGATTGTAGCCTACAATGCACCTGTTTGGCACCCATCTGTGATTGGTAAGCCATTTAACTGGGGCTTTCTTTTCTTGGGTAGCAGTAGGGGACTGGCTTGGTATTGGTCTTTTAAGTTAATTGCTCTATTACTTTTAGCTTTTGAGTTTGCTATGATTTTAACTCGAAAAAATAAATACCTGTCCTTACTTGGTAGTTTGTGGTTGACCTTTACCCCAACGATTCAATGGTGGTTCATGCAGCACCTAGGAGATATTGTCTTTTTTACCTTACTGATCATGGTCAGCATGTATCACTATTTTGAAGTCAAGAGTAAAAAGAAAAAAGTATTTCTTTCTGCCTGTCTAGGATCTGGTATTATTGGTTATGTTCTAGTGATTTATCCGGCTTTTCAAGTACCTTTTGCTTATCTGTTACTAGGATTTAGTGTATGGTGTTTCAGAGCTGCCTATAAGAAACAAATGATAAAACGATTTGATTGGCTAATGATTGCTATTACATTAGTTTGGTCTTTAGGAATCGTTGGTCTATCTCTTTACCAAAGTAGAGACGCCATTCAAGCCAGTCTAGCAACAGTTTATCCTGGAAGTCGCATCTCAACAGGTGGTGAAATAAATCTTAGCCAACTGGTTGAAATGCTCTTAAACGTGTTTCTGCCATTCAATATTCCAAGTTTTTCTAATCAGGTTGAATTAGCAAGCTCCTATCATTTTCTTCCTTTCATCTTATTATTACTTCCCTTTTATTTGAAATCGTCTAAGAAATTCTGGCAAATCAAGGAAAATCGCCTAGGTTTCTTCTTGATTGTTTTAGCAAGTTTCTTACTCTTTTATGCTTTGATTGGCTTACCTGAAATCTTAGCAAAATTAAGTCTATTTAGCTATGTAACTTCTAGTAGAGCGTGGCAGGCTATGGCCGTAATCTCTGTTTGGGTAAGTATTTGGTTTATGTCTTATATTTGGGAACAAAAAAATCAAGTCAATAGTCTGTGGGCAGGCTTACTGTTAGGTGTTTGTTCAGCTCTCTCTTATTTCTTATTACTGGGAAATAAGCTTTATCAAGATTACGTTGATTCTATTTTGCTAAGTCTGGCTTGGTTTTGGTTCATTTTTATCTTTTTCTTGATATGTTTTGGCTATAGAAAATTAGCTAGCCTTGCTTTGATGTGTCTCATTATCTTATCAGGAATGACAGTTAATCCCTTGGTACAAGGAACAGCCGTTATTGAAGAGAAAGCCTTATCAATTCAAGTAAGAAAACTAGTTAATCGAGATCCAAATGGTTTGTGGTTGAGTGAAAATGGCAATTTTTATAATTACCTACAAATTTTTGGTGCTAAATCTATTGATGGTGTTAGATTCTATCCTGATCGTCAACTAATGACCAAGCTAGATGAACAAAATCTCTATGAAACAGAGTGGAATCGTTATTCTCATCTACGTTATTTGTTGACAACAGAAGCCACGATATTTAGCAATCCCGCACCTGATAATGTAACGATCTCACTTAATATGACAACATTAAATAATTTGGGGATTGATTATATTTTAACCAATCGCAATTTAACTGATTTATTTGGTCAATCTTTCCAAGAAATTTATCAAGATAGTGATGGGAATCGTATCTATCGTTATCAGCCCAATCTATAAAAAATCTTCCTCAAGTCTTAACTTGGGAAGTTTTTTCATTTTATTTAGCCTTCAAAATCAGCTTTTTGTTTGACATCAGCGTATTCTTGAGCCACTTCATCTTTAAGAATGTCGTCATAAGCTGGTAACTGGAGATCTTGACCATATTTATTACGCAGTGCAGTAGTCACTAGGCGATAAGCCAAGCGAGGATTTCGAGCTAAGATTGGGCCGTGGAAGTAGCTACCATAGACGTTTCTATAGTGAACGCCCTCAGTACCGTCTTCCTTGTTGTTGCCACAGCCATAAACAACTTTACCTAGTGGTTTTTCATCATCAGAAAGAAAGGTTCGACCTTGATGATTTTCAAAACCGTAGTAGGTTTCGTTAAATTCTTCATTGTGGATTTTAATGTCACCGATAAAACGGTTATTTTGCTGATTAAGGGTATAGTGTCCCATGACACCAATTCCTTCAATCCTAACCCCATTAGCTTGAATATAATACTGGCCGAGTAGTTGAAAACCACCACAGATAGCTAAAATGACCTTGTTGTTTTCAATAAACTGAGCAACATCATGACGTTTGCTTGGTAAATCTTTGGCAACAAGAGTTTGTTCATAGTCCTGTCCACCACCAAAAAAGGCAAGGTCATAGTGGTCTGGGTCAAAACGGTCATCAATAGAAACAATATCAACCGTTACTGAAGCCCCTAATTTTTCACCAACGTATTTCATCATCAAAACATTGCCATTGTCACCATAGGTATTCATGAGATTGCCATAAAGGTGGGCTAAATTGAGTTGGTAGGAGTAATCACGGTCTGTTGGTGATTGCAAAGAAGTATAAGTCATTTAGTTCCCCTCCTTTCTGATAGCATTTTTCTTGGTCAATAGCTCACGCAATTCTAACATGGCCGTATAAGTCGCAAGGATATAGGCATTTGGTGTTTCTTGTTGACTAATCAAGTTAACCAAGTCTTCTAGACTGTCTGTTGCTTGGATTTTTTCTGAATCATAGCCAGTGACACGTAAGCGACGAGCAATTTCTGCCTGACGAACCCCTCCTGCAAAGACTTGCGTGATGTTCATTTCGGTAATACTTTCAAAATCAGCATCCCAAATCCAGCTAGTGTCAATCCCATCAGCATAGTTGGCGTTTAATAGAACAGATAGCGTAAATGGATAAGGAGCTAGTTTAATCATTTCAAGAGCTTGACTGGCACCGACAGGATTTTTAATTAGGATAAGCGTACAATCGGTATTGCCAATCTTGAAGGTTTCTTGACGCCCAAAGACTGCCTTACTCTTTTCAAATCCAGCCTTGATTTTTTCAGGAGAAACTCCCAACTGTTCAGCAACAGCAACACTGGCTAGGGCGTTATAGATATTGTAAAGCCCACCAACATTTATTTTATATTCTTGACCATCAATGATAAATTGTGACGACACATGAGTTAATTCTGTTAACTGGGTCAAGCGATAGTCAAGTTGTGGACGCTTGAAACCACAATTTTGACAGATATAATCCCCAAGATTAGCATAGGTATTGAGTTGATAAGTCAAAATCTGATGACAGTCTGGGCAGACAATTCCTTCGGTGTTGTAATGAGGGAGATGAGCAGCCGTCTTTTCAGTATCAAAACCATAATATTTGACAGGATTTGTCATGCTACTAGGGTGAAAGAGTGGGCTATCCCCATTGGCTAAAATGGTTGCTTCCGGTGCATTTTTTGCTCCGTCTAAGATAAAGCGATAGGTGGTATAAATTTCCCCATAACGATCCATCTGATCCTTAAAAATATTGGTGAAGACAAACAGACTTGGTTTGATATATTGAGTAATTTTAGGCAGACTAGCCTCATCAATTTCCAAGACGGCAATTTTTTTGCCAGAAGCACCTGTTTTTGCAGTCAAGAAAGTTGACGTAATCCCTGTAATCATGTTAGCTCCACTAGGATTGGTCAAGACTTGACCATAAGCCTCTTGTAAAATGCCAACGGTCAGAGCAGTCGTCAAGGTTTTACCATTTGAACCAGTGATAACGACGATTTCATAGTCTTTGGCTAAGTCATCCAAGAGATTCTTGTCAATCTTCAGAGCAATTTTACCTGGTAAAGTCGAACCACGACCGAGTTTATTAAGAATAAAATGGGCAGATTGCCCAGCTAATTTTGCAAAAGTTGATTTTATTGTCATGACATTATTTTATCACAAAATCTTGAATTAAGATAAGGAAAAACTCCATAGAAAATGATATAATAAGCATAATAGTATAGATTGAAAAGAGAAAGGAAGGGTTGCATGAATAGTATATTGGCACTAGATGCTAGATTCTGGGCTGATTTGGTTACTGATCCATGGACAATTTTAGTAAACTTATTTGATATTGTCATCGTAACCTGGCTGATTTATCGTTTTATCAAAAGCCTAGCTGGAACAAAATTGATGTCCTTGATTCAAGGGATTATTCTTTTTGTTATGTTACGTTTTGTCATTGAAATTATTGGGTTTCCCACACTAGCTTGGCTAATGAATCAGGTCTTAACCTATGGGGTTATTGCCCTTGTAATCATTTTTGCTCCAGAAATTCGAGCTGGATTAGAGCGTTTTGGACGAACAACCAATATCTTGATGAAACAAAAAGTAGATAATGATGAGGATCAAATGATTGAGGCTTTTGTTAAATCAGTGGCCTATCTGAGTCCACGTAAGATAGGTGCTTTAATCGCAGTTGAACAAACTCAAACCCTACAAGAATACATTGCCTCTGGTATTGCACTTAACGCTGAGATTTCCAGCCAGCTCTTAATCAATATTTTCATTCCGAATACTCCTTTACATGATGGAGCAGTAATCATTAGGGGAAAAGAGATTGTCACAGCCTGTTCTTACCTTCCTTTGTCAGAATCTATGGACATCTCAAAAACATTTGGAACGAGACATCGAGCGGCTATTGGATTGTCAGAACTATCTGATGCCTTTACCATTGTTGTGTCTGAGGAAACGGGTGGCATTTCAGTGACCCACATGAGTCAGTTTTACCATGATTTGACTCTGACACAGTTTGAAGATCTCTTACGAGAAACCTTTAAAACAGATAAGCCTAAAAAGATAAGTTGGTTGTCTCGTTTGTTAGGAGGTTCTCATGCTTAGACGATTTTTTCAAACCAAATTTAGTATGGTTCTGTTATCGTTAGTCTTGAGCTTCTTGCTCTTTTTAACAGCGACGTCGGTACGTTATAGCAATAAGGTCAATACAACCAAAGAATCAGCAGAAACCTATACTTATACCATTGAACATGTTCCTATTGATATTCAATATGACAATAGTAAGTATTTTATCGTGGGTTATTCTTATGATGCAGAAGTCTATTTAACAGCGACCAATCGTGTGAAATTGGATTCAGAAATCAACAGTGATACGAGGAAGTTTAAGGTGATGGCTGATTTAACTAATGTTAAAGAAGGCACGAGTAAGGTGGAATTAAAAGTTAGAAATCTACCTAGTGGAATGACAGCAAAGGTCATACCAGCCAGCATGAGTGTCACCTTAGGATTGAAGAAAACCAAAACCTTCAATGTTGAAGTTGATATGGATAGCATAAATCTAGCTCAGGGTTATCGTCTGTTAGATGTTGATATAGCTGATAAAAAGGTAGAAGTGACCAGCGATGAAAATACAATCGATCAAGTCAGTCGAGTCATTGCTAAACTACCAGAAGATGTGACTCTATCAGAAAAATATAGCGGTGCAGTGACCTTGCAGGCAGTGGCAGCTGATGGCACGGTTTTGCCAAGCATCATTGAGCCGTCAAAATCAAAATTGACCGTCAATGTAGAAGCTATCACAAAGACAGTACCAATCAAGGTTGAGTTATCTGGAAAAATGGAAGAAAGTCTATCCAATGTCCTTTATAAACTAACAGAGGAACAGGTAACCATTCAAGGTAGTCAAGAACAGTTGGATACGATTAACGAGATCACAACCAAGGTGGATATTACAGGTGTGAATAAAGAAGTTATTCAGATGACATCTTTACAAGTACCAGAAGGGATAACGGCATCTATTAGTCAAGTTGAAGTGAAGTTATCACCGGTCAAAAAATAAATTTAGTAAGATAGAAAGTTGAGGAAGTGCAAGTCGCACAGTAAACAATTATGGGTAAATATTTTGGAACAGACGGTGTTCGTGGTGAAGCAAATCTGGAGTTAACACCAGAGTTAGCTTTTAAGTTGGGACGTTTTGGCGGTTATATTTTAAGTCAACATGAAGTGAATCAACCACGTGTCTTTGTCGCACGAGATACACGCATTTCAGGTCAGATGTTAGAGTCGGCTTTGATTGCAGGGCTGTTATCAGTTGGCATTGAAGTGTATCAATTAGGTGTTTTAGCTACACCAGGCGTGTCTTATCTTGTACGCACTGAAAATGCAAGTGCAGGTGTCATGATTTCAGCCAGTCACAATCCAGCTAGGGATAATGGGATTAAGTTCTTTGGTAGTGATGGTTTCAAGCTCAATGATGACGTGGAACTTGAAATCGAAGCCCTCCTAGATGCCGAACAAGACGACTTGCCACGTCCAAGTGCCCAAGGTTTGGGTCGTTTGGTCGCTTATCCTGAAGGGATTCGTAAGTATGAAAAATTCCTAACTTCGACAGGGGTTGCACTTGATGGCATGAAAGTGGCGATTGACGCTGCTAATGGTGCAGCAGTTGCTTCGGCTCGTAATGTCTTTTTGGATTTGGGAGCAGAGTTGAGCATGATTGGTGAAACACCAAATGGTCTTAACATCAATGAAGCGGTTGGCTCAACTCATCCAGAACAATTGCAAGAATTGGTGCTTGCCGAACAAGCAGCAGTTGGTTTAGCTTTTGATGGGGATAGCGACCGTCTGATTGCCGTTGATGAAAAAGGACAGTTGGTGGATGGTGATAAGATTATGTTCATCATCGGTAAGTACCTGTCTGAAAAAGGGCAACTGGCTAAAAATACCATTGTGACCACAGTTATGTCCAATCTAGGTTTCCACAAGGCCTTGGATAGTCAAGGGATCAACAAGGTTGTTACAGCAGTTGGTGACCGTTATGTCGTTGAGGAAATGCGTCGCTCTGGCTATAATTTTGGTGGCGAACAATCAGGTCATGTGATTATCATGGATTATAATACGACTGGTGATGGTCAACTGACAGCCATTCAACTAACCAAGATTATGAAAGAAACAGGTAAGTCCTTATCAGAGTTAGCAGCTGAGGTGACGATTTACCCACAAAAATTAGTCAATATTCCTGTTGATAATCAAATGAAGCATCGAGCAATGGAAGTGCCAGCTATTGCAGCCATTATTGAAAAAATGGAAACTGAGATGGCAGGTAACGGTCGCATTTTGGTACGTCCAAGTGGAACAGAGCCACTCTTGCGTGTCATGGCAGAAGCACCAACAGATGATGAAGTTAACTATTACGTGGATACCATTGCCCAAGTTGTTCAAGCTGAAATTGGAAAATAAGCATAGCCCGACTAGAGAAATCTAGTGGGCTATTTTTTTGTTAGTCACTAGATAAAAGAGAGATTGAAGCACCTTAAAAGAATAGGTGAGTAAACTGGTTACTGGTTAGAGTTTTTGATAAGAACTTGCTTACTCAGTAGGTGTGCTGAGGTCTGCCTTTTTTTGGCAGAGCAGCTCAAACGGTAATTCTTGACTATTTCCAAAGGTTTTTTACTGTCTAAAAGTGTGACGGTGTTTGCCCAAAAAGGGCAGAGTAGTTCAAGCAGTAATTCCCGAACAATTCCAAAGGTTTTTTGCTGTCTAAAAGTGTGATGGTGTTTGCCCAAAAAGGGCAGAGCAGTTCAAGCAGTAATTCCCGAACAATCCTAAAGTTTTTTAACTGTCTAGACTTGTGATTGGGATAAGGTCAATAGTACAAGTTTGTCAACTCAGCCTATTTTTGACAGTCTAGGAACTTAACTTAGGCAAAAAGGAGATTAACTCAAACAATTCCTTAGCATTTAGCTCTAAAAATGATAAAATAGAACTATGTTAAACAAACCAACATCAGCTTATGTCCATATTCCTTTTTGTACTCAGATTTGTTACTACTGTGATTTTTCTAAGGTATTTATCAAAAATCAGCCAGTTGATGACTACTTAGAAGCCTTGATGACTGAGTTTAGGACTTATGATATTCATGATTTAAGAACCCTTTATATCGGTGGGGGAACTCCAACAGCAATCTCTGCTGAACAACTAGACTATCTGTTGAGCAATTTAACCAAAGAGCTTAATCTTGACATGCTCGAAGAATTTACCATTGAAGCCAATCCTGGTGATTTGACACCTGACAAGATTGCAGTCATGCAAAATTCGGCAGTCAATCGAGTATCTCTTGGTGTTCAGACCTTTAATGACAAGCATTTGAAACAGATTGGTCGTAGTCATAACGAAGCTCAGATTTATAGCACCATTGACAGCCTTAAACAAGCTGGTTTTAATAACATTTCCATTGATTTAATCTATGCTCTGCCACGTCAGACCATGGAAGATGTCAAGGAAAATGTAAAAAAAGCCTTGGCCTTGGATATTCCTCATCTTAGTCTTTATAGTTTGATTTTAGAACATCACACGGTCTTTATGAACAAGATGCGTCGGGGCAAACTCAATCTCCCGACGGAAGATTTAGAAGCCGAGATGTTTGAATATATCATCGAGCAGTTAGAACTTAATGGTTTTGAGCATTATGAGATTTCTAACTTCACCAAGCCAGGTTTTGAGAGTCGTCATAATCTCGTTTATTGGGACAATGCCGAGTACTTTGCTTGTGGAGCGGGAGCGTCTGGCTACATCAATGGTATGCGTTATCGCAACCGCGGGCCAATTCAACACTATTTGAAGGCTATTCGTGAAGAAAAACATTCACGCCTGTCCGAAGAGTTTTTGACCAAAAATGAACAAATGGAAGAAGAATTTTTCCTTGGCTTGCGTAAAAAATCTGGTGTATCCATCAAGCGATTTGAGGAAAAGTTTGGCGTGTCCTTTGACGCCCAGTATGGTCAGATTGTTGAAGAATTGCGAGCAGATGGTCTATTGTCAGCAGACAGAGAGTTTATCCGCATGACGAAAAAGGGTCTCTTTTTGGGAGATACCGTTGCTGAAAAATTTATTTTGGAGTAAGAAGCTATGGGAAAACTATTTGAATACCAGTTGCAAGTGCCTTTTTATCAGATGGATTGTCATGGGAGAATGCGCCTAGCTCATCTGATTTCTTTAGCCTTACAAGTATCTACTCAACAGTCAGAAGCACTGGGAATTAGCGACCAGTGGTTATTTCAAGAACATGGTCTAGTCTGGGTAGTGACAGCTTATGATGTGGTCATCAATCGTTTGCCGTCTTATCATGAACGGTTAAGGATAAAGACGGAGCCGACGGCTTATACAACCTATACTTGTTACCGTGATTTTCACATCTTATCAGAATCAGGCGAGTTATTGGTCAGTATTCAGGCGACCTTTGTCTTGTTGAATTACCAAAGTCGCCGTCCTCATCGTGTGTTAGAGGACATCATCAGCCCATTTGGCTCAGAAAAATGGCAAAAGCGTTTGCCAACCTATACCTATCCAGAGTTAACCAAAGCTCATTCACGCTTGGTTCAAGTGGTATATTCTGACTTGGATTTGAATGGGCATGTTAATAACACACGCTACTTAGATTGGTTCTATGATGAGCTGCCATTTGATTTTCTGACACATCATTACCCAAGTCGCATTCGTTTGAGTTATCTAAAGGAAATACAAGCACAGACAGAGCTAACCACTCACTATCAGCAAGATGGGCTAACCAGTCATTATGTCATCACCTCTCATCAAGGCACTCACGCCAAAGCAATCATAGAATGGAAAAAAGATGAACTATAAGGGTTATTTAATTGATTTAGATGGTACGATTTACACAGGCAATCAAGTGATTGAAGCCGGACGTGACTTTATCTATCGTTTACAAGAAAAACAACTACCGCATTTATTTTTAACTAATAACACCACACGAACTCCGAAGCAAGTCCAAGAATTGCTAGACAAGACCTTTGCGATTGACACGGATTTAGGTCAGATTTATACAGCAACCTTGGCGACAGTGGATTATATGGATGACCTTAATCTAGCTAAAACAGTCTATGTCATTGGCGAAGACGGGCTAAAGTCTGCCATTTTTGAGGCAGGCTATCAAGAGGATAAGGACAATCCAGCCTATGTTGTGGTTGGGCTAGATCGTCAAGTCACCTATGACAAATTGGCTCTTGCCACCCTAGCCATTCAAAAAGGTGCTAGATTTATTGGGACCAATCCAGATCTTAATATCCCAACAGAACAAGGACTTTTACCAGGTGGTGGGTCATTGCTTGCCTTACTTGAAGCAGCAACAGGAGTTGTCCCAACAGTGATTGGAAAACCCAATGCCATTATTATGGAAAAAGCCTTGCAACGCTTAGGTACACCAAAAGAAGAAACGGTTATGGTGGGTGACAATTATTTGACGGATATTCGAGCAGGTTTGGATAATGGCTTTCCTACCCTTTTAGTGACGACAGGATTTACTAAACTAGAAGAAGTGCCAAACCTACCACAAGCACCTAGCCATGTGGTTGCTAGTCTTTCAGAATGGTCTATTGATGATGACGAGTAAGTGGCGATTTTATCTGACCTTGCTATGTTTACTGACAAGTCTTGTTCTAGCGACCATTTATTTAGCTTGGCTGATATTTCCGTTAGAGATTGGTTGGCTAGATTTGCCTAAGCAAGTGTCGCTTAGTTCATCAGTGATTTTAAGCAATTTTAATCAACTGATGACCTATCTCACTCAATTTTGGTCGCCTAGGTTAAGCATGACGGATTTTCCATCGTCAGAAGCAGGCTTAAAGCATTTTGCAGATGTGAAAGGCTTGTTTTTACTAACTCAAGGCATTTTTTTGTTAACCCTTTGGCCAGCCATACGCTTTTTTGGACAAGATTGGCGTCAAACCAGCTTTGCATCCTATCGCCTGGCCATAAAAGGCTTTGCACTTTTGCCTTTGGGTATCGCAGTTGTTGTGATGTTAGTTGGGTTTGAAACCTTCTTTTATCTTTTCCATCAAATCTTTTTTGCCGGCAAGAGCAACTGGCTATTTAATCCTTTTACAGATCCAGTGATTCTAATTTTGCCAGAAACCTTTTTCTTACATTGTTTTGTCATTTTTTTCGTCTTGTATGAATTAGTCTTTTGGGGACTGTATTTTTGGGGGCGAAAAAGATAGACTTTACTGTGTAAAGGAGTGTCATTAGGTAAGTTTTTTGATATAATAAAATGAATTGATAAGATATAGTAAAGGATAAGAAATGAATAGTAGTGATTTGAAAAAACGGCAGGAAAAAATTCGTAATTTTTCCATCATTGCCCATATTGACCATGGGAAGTCAACCTTGGCTGACCGTATCTTAGAAAAAACAGAAACCGTATCAAGTCGTGAAATGCAAGATCAGCTCCTTGATAGCATGGATTTGGAGCGTGAGCGTGGGATCACCATTAAACTTAATGCGATTGAGTTGAATTACACGGCTAAAGATGGCGAAACCTATATTTTCCACTTGATTGACACACCAGGTCACGTTGACTTTACCTATGAAGTATCACGCAGTTTGGCTGCCTGTGAGGGAGCAATTTTGGTCGTTGATGCGGCTCAAGGGATTGAAGCACAAACCTTGGCCAACGTTTACTTGGCCTTGGATAATGATTTGGAAATCTTGCCAGTTATCAATAAGATTGATTTGCCTGCCGCTGACCCTGAGCGTGTTCGAGCTGAGGTTGAGGATGTGATTGGTTTAGATGCCAGTGAAGCTGTTTTGGCGTCTGCCAAGGCAGGAATTGGGATTGAAGACATTTTAGAGCAGATTGTTGAAAAGGTACCAGCCCCAACGGGTGATGTGAAAGCTCCACTGAAAGCCTTGATTTTTGATTCGGTTTATGACGCTTATCGTGGGGTTATTCTTCAAGTTCGTATCATGGATGGCATGGTCAAGCCAGGCGATAAGATTCAGATGATGTCTAATGGCAAGACCTTTGATGTGACTGAAGTTGGGATTTTTACTCCTAAGGCTATGGGACGTGATTTTCTAGCAACAGGAGATGTTGGTTACATTGCAGCGTCTATTAAGACGGTTGCTGATACTCGAGTGGGTGACACCGTTACCCTAGCCAACAATCCAGCCCAAGAAGCTCTTGCAGGCTACAAGCAGATGAATCCAATGGTGTTTGCAGGGATTTATCCAATCGAGTCTAATAAATACAATGATTTGCGAGAAGCCCTAGAAAAATTACAACTCAATGATGCTAGTCTGCAATTTGAACCAGAAACATCTCAAGCTCTTGGTTTTGGTTTCCGTTGTGGTTTCTTGGGCTTACTTCACATGGACGTTATTCAAGAGCGTTTGGAGCGTGAATTTAACATTGACTTAATCATGACTGCACCATCGGTGGTTTATCATGTCAATACCACAGATGGTAATCAGCTTGAAGTATCCAACCCAAGTGAGTTTCCAGATCCAACCAAGGTTGATAGCATTGAAGAACCTTACGTTAAGGCACAAATTATGGTGCCACAGGAGTTTGTCGGTGCCGTTATGGAACTTGCCCAACGAAAACGTGGTGACTTTGTGACCATGGAATACATTGATGATAATCGTGTTAATGTCATTTATCAAATTCCACTGGCTGAGATTGTCTTTGATTTCTTTGACAAGCTCAAGTCATCAACGCGTGGCTATGCCAGCTTTGACTATGAAATCTCTGAATATCGTACCTCTCGCTTAGTTAAGATGGATATTCTCCTAAATGGTGATAAGGTTGATGCCCTTAGCTTTATCGTCCACCGTGATTTTGCCTACGAACGTGGTAAAATTATCGTTGAAAAACTGAAAAAAATCATTCCTCGTCAGCAATTTGAAGTGCCAATTCAGGCAGCTATTGGTCATAAAATTGTGGCGAGAACAGACATTAAGGCCCTTCGCAAAAATGTCTTGGCTAAATGTTATGGTGGAGATGTCTCTCGTAAACGTAAACTTCTAGAAAAACAAAAAGCTGGTAAAAAGCGCATGAAATCAATCGGTTCAGTAGAAGTCCCACAAGAAGCTTTCTTGAGTGTGCTTAGTATGGATGATGATAGTAAGTAAAACGCTTTAGACTAAGCTAATTTTGATATAACTTTTAACCCTCTTGACTTTGAGTTGAGAGGGTTTTACTTGGCTTTTAATTTAAACTATTTTATGATAAGATAAACATAATGGAAAGGAGCGACAGATGAGAATTGGTTTATTTACGGACACTTATTTTCCACAGGTGTCGGGTGTTGCGACTAGTATTCAAACCTTGAAACAAGTTTTGGAAGAAGCAGGTCATCAGGTTTATATTTTTACCACAACAGATAAAAATTTAGGTTCGTATAATGACCCAACCATTATCCGTTTACCAAGCGTTCCTTTTATTTCATTTACCGATCGGCGAGTGGCTTATCGTGGGCTCTTGTCATCGTATAAGATTGCTAAAAAGTATCGACTTGATATTATCCATACACAGACTGAGTTTAACGTGGGTGTTTTAGGAAAAATATTGGGCAGAGCCTTAAAAATCCCTGTAGTTCATACCTACCATACCCAGTATGAAGATTATGTTAACTATATTGCTAAAGGGATGATTATCAGACCGAGCATGGTTAAGTATATTATGCGTGGCTATTTGAAGGATCTTGATGGCTTGATTTGTCCTAGTCGTATTGTGCTTAATCTGATGAACAATTATGAGATTAAGGTGCCAAAACGCATTATTCCGACAGGAATTTATCTGGAAAACTATCGTCGTGATGATATTTCTCCACAGATGATTGCTGATTTGAGAGCGGAGCTTAATCTAAGAGCCGATGAAAAGATTTTGCTTAGCCTATCAAGAGTGTCTTATGAGAAAAATATCCAAGCGATTTTATCAAGTCTGCCTGATGTACTTTCTCAAATTCAAACTGTTAAATTAGTCGTTGTGGGCGATGGACCTTATCTTGAAACGCTGAAAGCTCAGGCTAAGGAGCTAGGTATTACGGAGCATGTAGTCTTTACTGGCATGATATCTCATGAAAAAACGGCTCTTTATTATAAGGCTGCTGACTTTTTTATCAGTGCGTCAACCAGTGAAACCCAAGGACTGACCTATACAGAAAGTCTAGCCAGTGGGACGCCGATTATTGCCCAAACTAATCCCTACTTAGATGACTTGATTAGTGATTCAATGTTTGGTGTCTTGTATGCCGATCCAGACGACTTGGCAGGTGCTATTTTAGAGGCCTTATTGGTTAAACCAGAAAAGGATATGACCCAGTGGGATGAAAAACTCTATCAGATTTCAGCACAACATTTTGGTCAATCCGTCTATCAGTTCTATTTGGATGTCTTGATTTCTAAGTCGCAAAAAACAACTCCGATTTCATTGACCATTGAAAGCAGTCGAACAGAGAAGTCAGTAAAATTAGTTCGTTCAGCCATGAGCTTACCCAAGAAAGCGGTGAAGAAAACTGCTAGAACATCTGTTAAGGTTGTCAAAGTTCCAAGACACATGATTCGTTCAATCAAAGATTTTTTAGATTAGTTCTTGCCATTTTTTTGATTGGTGTGCTATAATGTAAGTGGAAACATGTTTCTTGTGTTAGGTTTCTAAGAGAGCGTCCGTTTGCTGAGAGTGACGTAAACCTTAGCGAGTAAATACTCTTCCCTTGATTTTATGCAAACATAAAAGGGTGGTCACCTTATAACCGTTAATGAGGTGTGGACTAAGTTCACACAAATTAAGGTGGAACCACGTTACGACGTCCTTTTTGTAAGGACGTTTTTATTTTATAAAAATAAAGGAGACGATATGGTATCAGATGATTGGATTAAGCGTTGTCAAGCTATTCGTCAAGCCTATCGGCAATTAGAAATACGTCATCATGGTCAGGAATGGTCGATAGAAGAAGATTTACTGGCATTGGGGAATGATATTGGAAACTTAAATCGTTTGGTTATGACACATCAAGGGCGATATTATGATGAAACGCCTTATCAACTAGAACAAAAACTGGTTGAAAATATTTGGTGGTTGATCACCTTGGCTGATCGATTAGATATTGATGTTCAAACAGAAATGGAAACATTTTTGAACGATAAGGAACAGTTACTACAAATTAAAAAAGATTAAGGAGGTATCTATAAATGGTACAAATTACTTTTCCAGATGGAGCGGTTCGTGAGTTTCAATCTGGTGTAACAACGTTTGAGATTGCTCAATCAATTAGTAATTCTCTCGCTAAAAAAGCTCTTGCAGGTAAATTTAATGGTAAGTTGATTGATACCACTCGTGCCATTACAGAAGATGGTAGCTTGGAAATTGTGACGCCAGATCATGAAGACGCATTTGATCTCTTGCGTCATTCAGCAGCTCACTTGTTTGCTCAAGCGGCACGTCGTCACTTCCCAGATATTCACTTAGGGGTTGGACCAGCTATTCAAGACGGTTTCTACTACGATACGGATAATGCAGCAGGGCAAATTTCTAATGAAGACTTACCGATGATTGAGGAAGAAATGCGTAAAATCGTCAAAGAAAACTTCCCAAGTATCCGTAAGGAAGTGTCTAAAGAAGAAGCGCGTGAAATCTTCAAAAATGACCCTTATAAGCTCGAATTGATTGAAGAACATTCAGAAGATGAGGGTGGCTTGACCATTTACAGCCAAGGAGAATACACTGATCTTTGCCGTGGCCCACATGTGCCAACGACAGGTCATATTCAAGTATTCCAACTGTTAAATGTTGCTGGGGCTTACTGGCGTGGTAAGAGTGAAAATCCAATGATGCAACGTGTTTATGGTACAGCTTGGTTTGATAAGAAAGATTTGAAGAAATATATTCAAATGCGTGAAGAAGCCAAGGAACGTGATCATCGTAAACTCGGTAAAGAATTGGATTTGTTCATGGTTAATCCAGAAGTTGGACAAGGTCTGCCATTCTGGTTACCAGATGGGGCGACGATTCGTCGTACAGTTGAGCGTTATATCACAGATAAGGAAATTGCGTCTGGTTACCAACATGTCTATACGCCACCGTTAGCGAACGTTAATCTTTATAAAACTTCTGGTCACTGGGATCATTACCGTGACGATATGTTTCCACCAATGGATATGGGTGAAGGGGAACATCTTGTTTTGCGTCCAATGAACTGCCCACACCATATTCAAGTTTATAAAAACCATGTTCATTCTTACCGTGAGTTGCCGATTCGTATTGCTGAACTTGGGATGATGCACCGTTATGAAAAATCAGGTTCGCTATCTGGTTTGCAACGTGTGCGTGAAATGACCCTTAATGATGGTCACATCTTTGTCACACCAGAGCAAATTCGTGAGGAATTTAAGCGTACTTTGCAACTAATCATTGATGTTTATGCAGACTTCAACTTGACTGATTATTCATTCCGTTTATCTTATCGTGATCCGGAAGATAAGGAAAAATATTTTGATAATGATGAGATGTGGGAAAATGCTCAAGCCATGCTGAAAGCTGCGATGGATGACATGGTATTAGACTACTATGAAGCAGAAGGTGAAGCGGCTTTCTATGGACCAAAATTAGATATTCAGGTTAAAACAGCTCTTGGTAATGATGAAACCTTATCAACGATTCAGCTAGATTTCTTGTTACCTGAGAAATTTGAACTATCTTATGTCGGAGCTGATGGTGAAGAACATCGTCCAGTTATGATTCACCGTGGTGTTGTATCGACCATGGAACGTTTTACAGCTTACTTGATTGAAACTTATAAAGGCGCTTTCCCAACTTGGTTGGCACCAACTCAAGTGACTGTGATTCCAATTTCTAATGAAGCTCATGCTGACTATGCTTGGCAAGTGGCTAAGACACTCCAAGATCGTGGTATTCGTGCAGTTGTTGATGAGCGTAATGAGAAAATGCAGTACAAGATTCGTCAAAGTCAAACCAAGAAAATTCCTTACCAGTTGATTGTTGGTGATAAGGAAATGGCGGATCAAGCAGTTAATGTTCGTCGCTATGGTAGCAAGGAAACCCATACAGAAGAGTTGGCTGCTTTTGTTGATAATATTTTGGCAGATATTGCTAACTATTCTCGTGTGGTTGACTAGACTTGAAGGAGCTGATTTATCAGCTCCTTTTTCTATGGTATAATAGATAAGATAGAAAGGAGAAGTTTATGTGGCGTTTACTATCAGAAACTGGACTTAACGAGTTTAATCAAAATCATCTGAAAAAGCGTTATGCCTTGGCTCAACAGTTATTGGAACTCTTGGATATGGGCTGGTCTGAAAGCAGCCTAAAAGCTCTTCTTTCATCTAAAAATGAGTTGTTGGATTTAAGGGTGGGAACAGTTGATTTTATGACGCTGTGGCAGATAGAAAAAGAAAATCTGTCAGCCAAGGAATTGTTGGGTTTATTGGTTCGATATCTTCGTTTTCCAGCAGAATTGTCAGGAACTATCTTAGAAAATCAGACATTAGTCAATCGTTTTTCGATAAATCTAGCCCCCCATGATGTGTTCTGGTGGGACTTGGCTAATTTGGTCAATCAAGCCTTTCCAAATCAAGAGCTAGTTCAAAAAGGTTTGTTGGCTAGGCAGATTCATCAGCTTCGCTATGTTATTTCCAGTCAACAGGCCCAGTATATTCGTCACCATTTTGGTCAATCTCAAAGAACAGATGCCGAGGCTCTGGCGAGCTATCTCAAGACGACTTTTCCTTGGTGGCGACGCTTTAGTTATCGCTTGTCTTATTCAGCTCGTTTACATAATAAAATTAAGTTGAGTGATGGTAAGAAACAGTATCCATCTGGCTATCCATCGGTTAATATTAAGGTGTTGATTAACTTTCATACGGAGTTTATCCTTGATAGTCAGGGTAATTTTCTTAATGAAGTGGATACGCAAGCAATCACTGAAAATGGTGTGGTTAATGGGGCTAGTTTTAATTATGGCAGGCCAAATAAACGGCATTGGGAACTCGATGTTAATCCTGTCAGTCCACATGACCCAAACTTTCGTAGGCAAATGAAGAAAGGTTTCAAAGCCCCTAATCGTAGTCATAGGCGACAAGCAAATTACAGCCATAGTTACTTTAATCCCCAGGGATTTTATGCAGAAAATGGATGTTCTAATTATCAATTAGTGAAACAGGCGACTCGCCATTTTGCCAAGCTCTTACGTAGAAGTAATTGACTACTTAGTTAAATAATAGGTTTCTTGTGGTATTTTTGATATAATGTAAAAAAATAAAATCCAGTAGAAATGAGGATTTAGATGAAAAAGATTCTAATCGTTGATGATGAAAAACCGATTTCGGATATTATTAAGTTTAATCTAACCAAGGAAGGTTATGACACACTGACGGCCTTTGATGGTCGAGAAGCCTTAGAGATTTTTGCAGCTGAAGAACCTGACTTGATTGTGTTGGATTTGATGCTGCCAGAATTGGACGGCTTGGAAGTTGCTAAAGAAGTTAGAAAAACAAGCCATGTGCCGATTATCATGCTATCAGCTAAAGATAGTGAATTTGATAAGGTAATTGGACTGGAAATTGGTGCAGATGATTATGTCACCAAACCTTTCTCTAATCGTGAGTTACTTGCTCGTATCAAGGCTCATTTGCGTCGTACTGAAAATATTGAAACAGCGCTTAGTGAAGAACAAGGTGAACTTGGCGTTGACAAGATTACCATAGGTGAGTTAGAGATTATTCCTAATGCCTTTCTTGCACAAAAGCGTGGAGAAGACTTAGAATTGACACATCGTGAGTTTGAGTTGTTGCATCACTTAGCCAACCATATTGGTCAAGTGATGACGCGTGAGCATCTTTTAGAAACTGTTTGGGGCTATGATTATTTTGGAGATGTCAGAACCGTTGATGTGACCATTCGTCGTTTGAGAGAAAAATTGGAGGATACGCCTAGCCGTCCTGACTATATTATGACGAGACGGGGTGTGGGCTATTATATGAGAATTCATGAATGATACAAATCTTGTTATTAATAATTTAACGCAGTTTGAACTAGCCTTACTATTTTTACTGAGTTTTGTAGCCTTCTATTTTATTTGGTTGGCTATTAGGGATTATCGCCACGCTCAAAATGTTAAGAGTCTAAATATTAAAGTCAAGCAAATGATTTCTGGAGATTACAGTGATACTTTGCCTGAAATTAAGGGTGATCATGAAATGGTAGATCTCGCCAATCATCTCAATGATTTGTCTAATGTTTTGAGTTATACCCACGACAGTCTGGCTCAAGAACGTAATCGCCTAGCCAGTGTTTTGGCTTATATGACCGATGGGGTGCTAGCTACCAACCGTACTGGTCGTATTATCATGATCAATGCCACAGCAGAAAAATACCTTAATATTTCTCGTGAAAAGGCATTTGATTTGTCGATTTTAGATATTTTAGGTCGTGATAATCCTTATAGTTATCAAGATTTGATCACAAAAACACCAGAAGTGGTTTTAAATAGTCGAGATGAAAATGGCGAATTTATTACTTTACGGATTCGTTTTGCCCTCAATCGTAAGGAAAATGGTTTTGTGTCAGGCTTAATTGCGGTACTACATGATACCACCAATTTGGAAAAAGAAGAACGAGAGCGTCGCATGTTTGTTTCTAATGTTAGTCATGAGTTACGAACCCCTTTAACTTCTGTTAAATCTTACTTAGAAGCCCTAGATGATGGTGCCTTAAATGAACCTGTTGCCCCAGAATTTATCAAGGTTTCCTTAGATGAAACCAATCGGATGATGCGAATGATTTCAGATTTGCTAAACTTGTCACGAATTGATAATAAGGCCAATCAATTAAATGTGGAAATGACCAATTTCACAGCTTTTGTGACAGCTATTCTTAACCGTTTTGAGCAGATAAAAAATCAAAATAATAGTGATGGCAAACGATTTGAAATCATCAGGGATTACCCCTTAAATCCTGCTTGGTTGGAAATTGATACTGATAAGATGACACAGGTTTTGGATAATTTGCTAAATAATGCCATTAAGTATTCACCAGATGGTGGTCAGATTATTGTCACCATGGCAACCAGTGAAAATCGTCTGATGCTATCAATTACCGATCAAGGTCTGGGTATTCCCAAGAAAGATTTGCCATTGATTTTTGATCGCTTTTATCGTGTTGATAAGGCACGCAGTCGTGCTCAAGGTGGAACAGGGCTTGGTTTATCAATTGCTAAAGAAATTATCAAACAGCATAAGGGCTTTATTTGGGCTAAAAGTCAAGAAGGAAAGGGCTCTACGTTTAATATTATTCTACCTTATGAAAAAGCACAGACAAGTTTTGAGGAATGGGAGGATGTAGAATTAGACTAATGGAAGAAAAAGGATTTCGTTACAGTATCTTAGCTTCTGGCTCCAGTGGCAATTCTTTTTATTTGGAAAGTCCTCAAAAAAAAATCCTTGTAGATGCGGGTCTGTCAGGTAAGAAAATTAGTCAGTTATTGGCAGAAATCGATCGCAAACCAGAAGATTTAGATGCTATTTTTATTACACATGAGCATAGTGATCACATTCATGGTGTAGGGGTATTGGCTCGTAAATATCATTTAGATATTTATGCCAATCAAAAAACTTGGCAAATTATGGATGAAAATAATATGCTAGGTAAACTTGATGTGGCTCAAAAACACGTCTTTGAACAAGGACAGGTGATTACCTTTGGTGATTTGGACATTGAAAGTTTTGGCGTCAGCCATGATGCAGTAGCCCCACAATTTTATCGCTTTATGAAGGACAATAAATCCTTTGTCATGTTAACCGATACAGGTTATGTCAGTGATCGGATGGCAGATTTACTAACCAATGCAGATGCTTATCTGATTGAGTCTAATCATGATGTTGAAATTTTGCGTGCAGGTTCTTATCCTTGGCGAACCAAACAAAGAATCTTGTCAGACAAGGGCCATTTGTCAAATGAAGATGGGGCAGATAGTATTTTGCGTACCATGGGGCAACAGACTAAAAAGATTTATTTGGGACATTTGAGTAAGGAAAATAATATCAAGGAACTAGCTCACATGACCATGAAAACGGCACTGCTACAAGCAGATATTGCAGTTGGTCAAGATGTTAAAATCTATGACACGTCACCTGATTCAGCCAGTCCATTGACTAGAATTTAATAAAAGACTAATAAAACTAGGACTTATCCTAGTTTTTTCTGACGAATAAATCAATTAGAAGAAGTAATTTTATATGATTTTTGCTATAATGGAAATAATAGGGTATTTAGAAAGGATAAGCTATGAAAGCACTTGAACAAAAAATTGCAGATGATTTTGGTATTGTTTTTTCGGATTTAACCTTACTAGAAACAGCCTTTACTCATACTAGCTACGCCAATGAGCACCGCCTCCTAAAGATTTCACATAATGAACGTTTGGAATTTTTAGGAGACGCTGTTTTACAGTTAATGATTTCCCAGTACCTTTTCAGTAAATATCCCAAAAAACCTGAGGGGGACTTGTCCAAATTGCGTTCAATGATTGTTCGTGAAGAAAGTTTGGCAGGCTTTTCTCGTCAGCTAGGTTTTGCGGATTACATTAAACTCGGAAAAGGAGAAGAACGTTCTGGCGGACGCGATCGTGCGACGATTTTAGGGGACTTATTCGAAGCCTTTTTAGGAGCTGTGTTATTGGATAAGGGAGTGGATGCCGTTGCCCGTTTTATCAATCAAGTGATGATTCCAGAAATTGAACGTGGTAATTTTGAACAGGTTAAGGATTATAAAACCAGTTTACAAGAGTTCCTACAAGCCAAAGGAGAAGTATCCATTGATTATCAAGTAGTTTCAGAAACAGGACCAGCCCATGCCAAAACCTTTGAGGTGACAGTTTGGGTTAATGAAGAACAGATTAGTAGTGGTTCTGGGAAATCTAAAAAATTAGCTGAGCAAGCAGCCGCAAAACAGGCTCTAGCTATCTTGGGACGAGGGTGAGCATGTTTTTAAAAGCAATTGAAATGCAAGGCTTTAAGTCTTTCGCTGACAAGACCAAGATTGAATTTGACCAGGGTGTTACTGCTATTGTCGGACCAAATGGTTCGGGTAAAAGTAACATTACAGAAAGTTTGCGGTGGGCCTTAGGTGAATCGAGTGCTAAAAGTTTGCGTGGTGGCAAGATGCCCGATGTGATTTTTGCAGGAACAGAGAATCGTCATGCCTTAAATTATGCTCAAGTTGCTGTGATTTTAGATAACCAAGATGGTTTTATTGCTGATGCTGGTCAAGAAATCCGCATTGAGCGTCAGCTTTATCGCAATGGTGATAGTGACTATCTCATTGATGGTAAAAAGGTTCGTCTGCGTGATATTCATGATTTGTTTATGGATACAGGTCTTGGACGTGACTCGTTTTCTATTATTTCACAAGGACGAGTAGAAGCTATTTTTAATAGTAAGCCAGAAGAACGTCGTGCCATTTTTGAAGAAGCTGCAGGTGTTTTGAAATATAAAACACGGAAAAAAGAAACCGAGCAAAAACTTAACCAAACTCAAGATAATTTGGATCGTTTGGATGATATTATTTATGAATTAGACTTGCAAGTCAAACCATTGGGTAAGCAAGCTGAGGTCGCCAAAGCATTCTTAGGTCTGGATGAAAAGCGTAAACAAGTTCAATTAGATTTATTGGTTGCTGATGTTTCTACTTACAAGCAGGATTTAACTCATACCCAAAGTGAGTTAGAAAAGGTTCAAAATCAGTTAGCCGTTTATTATCAAGAAAGAGAAGAACTAGAGGCTGATTATTCGACAAAGAAAGACAAGCGTCAGTCCCTTTCAAGAAAGCAAGACCAGCTTCAAGATAATTTGGTAGAATTGACACGTCTGACTTCACATTTAGAAGGTCAACTTGATTTGGCTCAATTAGAACAGAGTCAGCAAACCATACAAAAAGAACAACTTCAAGAACAAACAGACAAATTAACGAAACAACAAGGTCAGCTACAAGAACAGATTGATGACAAACAAGCCTTGATTACCAAATTAAAACAAAACTTAACAATTAAGCAAGCTGAATTGCATAAACTAGTTAACCAACAGGAACAATATGCGATAAGTCCAGATCAATTGATAGAAAATCTGCGGGAAGAGTTTGTTGGTTTACTAGAGAAAGAAGCAGACCTATCTAATGATTTAACAGCATTACAAGCTGAAAGGGCTAGTCAAACTCAAATTTCTCAACAAAAATCAGCTGAATTAGATAAATTAAGTCAAGAATTAAAGGAAGTAGAAATTGCGAAAACTAATGCTCAAACTAAGTTAACGAAACAAGAGCACCATTTAACAGAGCTTCGTAATCGTTATCAAGTCTTAACTCAAGAGTTGAATCAAAAAAAAGCATGTTATGAAAAAGAGCAGACTAGCTTTTTTGCTCTCTTAGACCAACTTAAAGCTAAGGAAGCACGTCAATCAAGTTTGGTGAGTATCTTAAAAAATCATAGTAATTTTTATGCAGGAGTTAAGTATGTCTTGCAGCAGGCAGATCGTTTAGGTGGAATTATTGGAGCAGTTAGTGAGCATGTTAGTTTTGAGTTAACTTATCAAACTGCCATAGAAGTTGCCTTGGGGGCTAGTAGCCAGCATATTATTGTGGCTGATGAACAAGCTGCAAAACGCTCTATTGAAGCCTTGAAAACAAGTCGTCAAGGACGAGCTACCTTTTTGCCTTTAACAACGATTAAGGGGAGAAAACCTGCTCCACAACATGAACAAACCTTACGTCAAAGCCCAGGATTTTTAGGTTTTGCTAATGATTTAGTGACCTATGAGTCCAATCTAGCCAATATTTTTGCAAATCTTTTAGGGGCAACTGCTATTTTTGAAACGATTGATCAAGCCAATCAAGCAGCCAGACTTACCCATTATCAAGTGCGTTTAGTAACATTGGATGGCACAGAGTTAAGACCTGGCGGTTCTTTTGCTGGGGGGGCGCAGCGTCAAAATAATATGACCTTTATCAAACCAGAATTAGAACAATTAGCTCAAAAAATCAAGCAGCAAAAAGAAGAACTCGTTCTTAAAGAAGAACAATTGAAACAAGCTAAGGAGAACTTGTCAACCTTAACTGAAGAACTTCAACTGATTAAAGAAGAGGGAGAACAAGCACGTTTGGGGCATCAAAAAGCTCAATTGGAGTTAGAGCAGTTCATTAAACGTCATCAAGAACTGACTCAAATTGTGGGTGATGTCGATGCCATTACGAATCAAGATTATCTAGTATCTTTAGGAGAAAGAGAATCATTATTAAAAACTGATTTATCAGAACTAGCTGAGAGCAAACAAGCCCTTTCTCGACAATTAGAACAGATTAAAGAAAATCGAAATCATGTGCAAAAACAATTAGATGATCTGACTGAACAAGTGGCAGCAGCAAGACTGGCTGAACGTGATTTGCTCAATACCTTGAGATTTGAACAAGAAGATTATAAACGATTGTTAGCTGATTTGGAGCAAGTGACCACTGAATTATTGAAACTTCAAGGACAACTTAGTGGTAAAACACAAAAACTCAATCCAGAGAAACTAGAGCAGTTAAGAACAGATTTAGATCAGGCTTGTCATCGAAAAGAAGAAACAGAACAAGCAATTATTCGCTTAAAGTTAAATTTAGAAGATTGTGAAGCTAGTTTAGAAGAAGTGGCCCTACAATTAACCAAGATCAATCAACAACATGAAGGGCTAATTCGCCAACAGACGCAATTGGAATTAACCATTGAACATTACTCTGATAAGTTACGTCAACTAGCCAAGAGTTTGGCAGAAGATTATCAAATCAGTTTTGAAGAAGCTCAAAAAATTAGTCATCCTCTCGATAATGTGGTTGAGGCAAGGCAGATATTGGCTGATTTGATACGACAAATCAAACAGTTAGGCCCAATCAATCTAGAAGCCATTCAACAATTTGAAGAGATTTCTCAACGACTGGCTTTTCTTTCAGAACAAAAAGCTGATTTAATGGGAGCTAAAACCCTATTAACTGATACGATTAAGGAAATGAATGACGAAGTGAAAGAGCGATTCAGAGAGACATTTGAGGCTATTCGCTATAGTTTTCACCAAACCTTTAAGCAGATGTTTGGTGGTGGTCGTAGTGATTTATTACTGACGGAAGACGATTTGCTGACGACTGGTATTGATATTTCGGTTCAACCACCTGGAAAAAAAATCCAATCACTTAACTTAATGAGCGGTGGAGAAAAAGCGTTGACAGCCTTGGCCTTGCTTTTTGCGATTATTCGAGTCAAAACCATTCCTTTTGTTATCCTAGATGAAGTGGAAGCAGCCTTGGATGAGGCTAACGTTAAACGTTTTGGTGACTACCTTAACCGTTTTGATAAATCAAGCCAGTTTATTGTTGTCACTCATCGTAAAGGCACCATGGCTGCCGCAGATAGTATTTATGGGGTTACCATGCAGGAATCGGGTGTTTCCAAGTTAGTTTCTGTCAAACTAACTGAAGCAGAAACGATGATGAGCAAGTAGAAAGGAAGAGAAGATGACAGACATTAAATTATTAGCTTTGGATTTAGATGGCACTCTTTTGACCAGTAAAAAAGAAGTCACTCAAGCTAATCACGAATCCCTAAAGGCAGCAAGAGAGTTGGGGGTCAAGGTGGTTATCACGACAGGGCGTCCCTTAAAGGCCATCGAACATCTCTTGACTGAACTTGATTTATTGGGGGAAAATGAGTATAGTATTACCTTTAATGGTGGTTTGGTTCAAAGCAATACAGGGAAAATTTTAGCAAAGAGTGGCTTAACAAGAAATGATTTACCCGTTATCTATCAAGCCTTGATGGACTTAGATTTACCAATGGATATTTTAAGTGGTGGCACTGTCTATAGTTTATCTAGTGCCACACGTCAGACACTTTATCCTACGGCAAATCCAATGTTGGAATTTATTTCAATTGAAAGCCTTACTGATCTACCAGAAGATGTTGTCATCAATAAAGTCGTGTCTGTTTGTGAGCAAAGTGTCTTGGATCAGCAGATTAAGCACTTGCCAGCAGATTTGTCAGAACGATTTGAACTCTTTAAATCACGCGATATTGTTTTTGAAATCATGCCAAAAGGCATCCATAAAGCAGTCGGTTTGGAACATTTAACCAAACATTTAGGTTTAAGTTCCGCTCAAGTGATGGCTATGGGGGATGAAGAAAATGATTTGACCATGCTAACCTGGGCAGGCCTAGGAATTGCCATGGCCAATGCCAGTCAAATGATTAAGGTTAAAGCCAATCATGTCACAACCAAGACTAATGAAGAATCAGGGGTGGCTGAAGCTGTTGAAACCTATATTTTGAAAGGAAAATAATAATGGGATTATTTGATCGATTATTTGGTAGCAGTCATCAAGAAGACGTGCCAAACATGGACGAAACTATCCAAGAGGAGAGTGTTGTAGCAGAAACACCAGTGGAAACAGAAGATGTCATGGCCAAGTTGGCTCGTCTGCGTCAAGAATTTGCAGAAAAAGAGCAAGAACAAACTCAAGGCGACACCGATAGTCTAGTAACAGAAGTAAGCACATTATCTGAGCAGGAAAATTCATCTCAAGAAGCAATAGAGATGGTTGAAGATGAACTAAGCTCAAGAAGGGCTACGAATAATCAGGCAGCACTTGATGTAGTAGAAGATGTTCAATCTAGTGAAGAAGAATCGTCATCGTCATTGACAATGACCGAACCTGAAACAGAAAGTCAAAAGTATGAGCGAACTCTAGCTAAGACTAGGACTGGTTTTGGAGCAAAATTAAATAGTTTTTTTGCCCAATTTCGTCAGGTAGATGAGGAATTTTTTGAGGAACTAGAAGAACTCTTAATTCTTTCAGATGTTGGGGTAAAAGTAGCGACTAATCTAGTAGAAGAACTACGCTTTGAAGCTAAATTGGAAAAGGCCAAGAAACCAGAAGCTTTACGACGTGTCATTATTGAAAAGTTGGTTGATATCTATGAAAAAAATGGGCAATTTAAGGAAAAAATCAACTTGCAAGAAGGCTTAACCGTCATGATGTTTGTTGGGGTGAATGGGGTCGGAAAGACGACCTCGATAGGTAAATTAGCCTATAAATACCAACAAGAAGGTAAAAAAGTCATGTTGGTGGCAGCCGATACCTTCCGTGCAGGTGCAGTTGCCCAACTAGTAGAATGGGGCAAACGTGTTAATGTTCCAGTGGTGACAGGAAAAGAAAAATCAGATCCAGCTAGTGTGGTTTATGATGGTATGGAACAAGCCATTGACCAAGACGTTGATATTTTATTGATTGATACTGCAGGACGCTTACAAAACAAGGATAATCTGATGGCAGAATTGGAAAAAATGGGACGAATTATTAAACGTGTTCTTCCAGATGCCCCACATGAAACCCTTTTAGCACTGGATGCGTCAACAGGTCAAAACGCTCTGAGTCAAGCCAAGGAATTTTCAAAAATGACACCTTTGACTGGTTTGATTTTAACCAAGTTAGATGGAACAGCCCGAGGGGGTGTGGTCTTGGCTATTCGCGAAGAATTAGACATTCCAGTTAAATTTATTGGTTTTGGCGAAAAAATTGATGACATTGGTCAATTTAATTCAGAAGAATTTGTGAGAGGTCTGCTTGCAGGCTTAGTATAAATAAAACTCCTTGAATGATTCAAGGAGTTTTATTGTTTAGAGAAGAAAAGAGCCTTTGTTGGCTCTTTTTAATTTTAATCTAATCCAATCAAATAATCTTCATCTTTCATAGCTTCCACCGTTCCTAGCAAGTAGCCATTGCCGACTTGACTAAAGAAATCATGGTTACTGGTTCCTGTTGAGATACCATTCATAACAATCGGATTGACATCATTAGCTGTGTCTGGAAAGAGAGGTTCTTGTCCCAGATTCATGAGAGCTTTATTGGCATTGTAACGCAAGAACGTTTTAACTTCTTCAGTCCAGCCAACAGCATCGTAAAGGTACTCGGTATAATTTGCCTCATTTTCATAAAGGGTATAAAGCAAGTCATACATCCAATTTTTCAGATTTTCTTGTTCTGATTCGCTTAATTCATTGAAACCAAGTTGGAATTTATAACCGATGTAAGTTCCGTGAACAGATTCATCACGGATAATTAGCTTGATAATCTCAGCCACATTGGGTAATTTATTATTTCCGAGATAATATAAGGGGGTGAAAAATCCTGAGTAGAAAAGGAAGGTTTCTAGGAAAACACTGGCAACTTTTTTCTCCAAAGGACTGCCATTTTTGTAAATCTCATTGACAATCTCAGCCTTTTTCTGTAAGAAGGGATTTTCAGCTACCCAAGCAAAGATCTCTTCAATTTCTGACTTGGTGTTAAGGGTTGAGAAGATAGACGAGTAGGACTTGGCATGGACAGACTCCATAAATTCGATGTTATTAAGCACAGCCTCTTCATGTGGGGTTCTGACATCTTTTTTTAGGGCAGACATACCACTTTCAGATTGAACCGTATCAAGAAGGGTCAAGCCACCAAAAACTTTTCCAACTAAATCTTTTTCAACCGCCGACAGTTTACGCCAATCATCCAGGTCATTTGATAAAGGAATTCGTGTATCCAACCAAAATTGCTCGGTTAATTTTTCCCAAGTTGATTTATCAACCGAATCTTCAATCTCATTCCAGTTAATTGCATTATAATAGCTCATGACAAACTCCTTTTTAAATGACACAACTTTCACATTGGTTCGATCCGACTTCTTCGCCATCGTCTGTGAAGGTTCTAATATAGTAAATCGATTTAATTCCCTTATTAAACGCGTAATGACGGAGAATAGAAAGATCACGAGTGGTCTGTTTGGTTTCTGTTTTCCATTCATAAAGGTCAAGTGGAATTTCGCTCCGCATAAAGAGTGTCATCGAAAGACCTTGGTCCACATGCTCTGTAGCAGCAGCATAGACATCAATCACTTTACGCATGTCCATATCGTAAGCAGACGTGTAATAAGGAATGGTATCGGTTGAAAGCCCGCTAGCAGGATAGTAGATTTTACCAATTTTCTTTTCTTGACGTTCTTCAATACGTTGCGTAATCGGATGAATAGACGCAGAACAATCATTGATATAGCTGATTGAGCCATTAGGAGCCACAGCTAAACGATTTTGATGATAGAGACCGTCAGCCATAATCGCTTTTTTCAGTGCCTGCCAATCTTCAGCCTGTGGGATAAAGTGACCAGAAAAGAGTTCTTTAACTTGGTCAGATTTTGGCACAAATTGACCAGTGATATATTTATCAAAATAACTACCGTCAGCGTAAGCCGATTGCTCAAAATTATTGAAAGTAAGGCCACGTTCCTTGGCAATGGCATTAGACTCAACTAAGGTCCAATAATTCAATAACATGAAATAAATATGGGTAAATTCAATTGATTCTGGGCTACCATATTCCATGTGGTGTTGGGCAAAATAACTATGTAGCCCCATTGCACCTAAACCAATGGTATGGGCTTGTTCATTACCATGTTTAATAGTTGGCACGGCTTCGATACTTGATGCGTCAGTAACAAAGGTCAAGGCGCGAGTCATGGTACGTACTGAGCGACCAAAATCAGAAGATGTCATTAGATTTAAGACATTGGTTGAACCAAGGTTACATGAAATATCAGTTCCCATTTTGACAAATTCTTGGGAATCGTTAATCTGGCTAGGTGTTTGCACCTGCAAAATCTCTGAGCAGAGATTACTCATAATGATTTTACCGTCAATAGCACTGGTCTTGTTGGCAGTATCAATATTGATGATATAAGGATAGCCAGATTCTTGTTGTAGTTTAGAAATCTCAGTTTCCAAATCACGCGCCTTGATTTTCGTCTTGTTAATCTTAGGATTGGCAACTAATTCATCATACTTTTCTGTGATGTCAATGTAGCTATATGGCACCCCATATTCACGTTCAATAGAATAAGGACTAAATAGATACATTTCTTCATTTTTACGAGCTAATTCGTAAAATTTATCTGGGACAGTAATGCCCAAAGATAATGTTTTAACACGAATTTTTTCGTCAGCATTTTCCTTTTTGGTTGAAAGGAAATTAAGAATGTCTGGATGAAAGACATCGAGATAGACAACACCAGCCCCTTGACGTTGCCCCAGTTGATTAGAGTAAGAAAAACTATCTTCAAACAATTTCATGACTGGAACGACACCACTAGCTGCACCAGCAAATCCTTTGATTGGCGCACCAGCTTCACGAAGATTGCTAAGAGAAATTCCAACCCCACCACCAATACGAGAAAGTTGTAGAGCTGAATTGATTGAACGTCCAATTGAGTTCATGTCATCCGTGACTTGAATCAAGAAACAAGACACCAATTCACCACGGCGACTACGGCCAGCATTCAAAAAACTTGGTGTTGCCGGTTGATAACGTTGATGAATCATTTCCATTGCCAAGTCACGAGCTAACTCTTCTTGTCCATCAGCAAAATAAAGGGCATTGAAAAGCACACGGTCTTCAATGCTTTCTAAATAATAATCACCATCATTTGTTTTTAAAGCATACTGTTGATAAAACTTATAGGCTGCCATAAAGGACTGGAAGCGGAAGTTTTGTTCTTTCAATTCTTGAGCGAGCTTTTCAATAAACTCAGGCTGATATTTTTTGATAAAGCCTTCTTCAAGGTAATCATGTGCTAAAAGATAAGTAATTTTCTCAGTCATGCTTGCAAAAGTCATGGTATTTGGTAGAACATTTTCCTTGAAAAATGCCTTCAAGGCTTCCTTATCTTTGTGGAGGGGGATTTGTCCATTGATTGGACGATTGATTTCATTATTTAATCGAAAATAAGAAACATCAGTAAGGTTTTTAAGACTCATGGGATAATATTCCTTTTACATAATCGACATCTTGCTCGGTACCATTAAATTCAAATTCGTATAAAAGCGGTAGTTGATAGGTTTGAGCATAGCGTCGGGCAGTTTTACAAAAATTGGGACCGAAATTACGATTACCAGAACCAATAACTCCTTTGCAATGAAGATGATTGTCAGCTAAAAACTCATCAACCACTTCAACATCTCCCTGGTCATAACTAGGAACTAAAAGAATAAAGGGAGTATCAACAGTAGGAAGAGGAGTGGTTACACTTAATTCAAGAGCAACTTGCTCCAAGCCTAGCTTTTTGACGAAACGTTGGCACTGGCCTGTCAGTGAATAAAAGACTAACTGCATCATAGTAGAGTTTTTAATTTTTCAGGTTGGAAACCAGAAAAAACAACATCTCCAGATTCGATTACAGGAGCAGCAGTAAAACCTAGACTTTTGACATAGTCAACTTTCTCAGGATGTTCTTCAATATTGATTTCTTCAAAATCAGCTCCAGCTTCTTCAAGAAAACGTTTGGTCATTTTACATTGCATGCAATTGTTTTTAGAGAAAACAGTAATTTTAGCCATGTTATTGATTCCTTTCTGTTAGGTGTGATAGCACTTTAATATCATACCTAAAAAAAAAATAAAAATCAACTAGGAAAACTAATGTTTTGGCTTATCTTGTGGTTGGATAGATAAACAGGCACAAGATATAGTGTTTTATCGTTGCTATGCTTATTGCTAGCAAAGATTGTGATTTTTGAAAAAGCACCTTGTAAAAGAATGGAAAATATTTCATTTTAAGGTGATAATTTGCTTTTTCTACTTGATAAAAAAATAGCAATGTGCTATAATTTTTTTGTAAGGGTTATCATAGATAATCTGAAATTTTAGTAATAATTAAAGGAGAACCATTATGGCTTCAAAAGATTTCCACATTGTGGCAGAAACAGGTATTCACGCTCGTCCAGCAACTTTGCTTGTTCAAGCAGCTAGCAAATTTGCTTCAGATATTACACTTGATTACAAAGGTAAAGCAGTAAACCTTAAATCAATCATGGGTGTTATGAGTCTTGGTGTTGGTCAAGGTGCAGATGTAACAATTTCAGCTGAAGGTGCAGATGCTGATGAAGCTCTTGTTGCTATCGAAGAAACAATGACAAAAGAAGGTTTGGTATAATCAAAATGACAAATATGCTAAAAGGAATTGCTGCCTCTGATGGTGTTGCTGTTGCTAAGGCATATTTACTGGTTCAACCGGATTTATCATTTGAAACAGTAACTGTTTCAGATACAAGTGCAGAGGAGGCTCGTTTAGATGCAGCTCTTGAAGCTTCACAAAACGAGCTTTCTCTTATCCGTGAAAAAGCAGTAGATAGCCTAGGAGAAGAAGCGGCAGCAGTTTTCGATGCTCACCTGATGGTTCTTGCTGACCCAGAAATGATTGGTCAGATTAAAGAAACGATTCGTGCTAAGCAAGTTAATGCAGAAGCAGGTCTAAAAGAAGTGACGGACATGTTCATCATGATTTTTGAAGGTATGGAAGACAACCCATACATGCAAGAACGTGCTGCAGATATTCGTGATGTGGCAAAACGTGTTCTTTCACATCTTCTTGGTGTTAAATTACCAAATCCAGCAACAATTGCTGAAGAATCGATTGTTATCGCTCATGACTTGACGCCATCAGATACAGCTCAGCTTGATAAGAAATTTGTTAAAGCCTTTGTAACCAATATTGGTGGACGTACAAGTCACTCTGCGATCATGGCTCGTACACTTGAAATTGCAGCGGTACTAGGAACTAACAATATTACTGAACTCGTTAAAGATGGTGATGTTTTGGCGGTTAATGGTATCACTGGTGAAGTGGTTATCAATCCAAGTGAACAAGAAATCGCTGACTTTAGAGCTGCTGGTGAAGCCTATGCTAAACAAAAAGCAGAGTGGGCTCTTTTGAAAGACGCTCAAACGGTTACTGCTGATGGTAAGCACTTCGAGTTGGCAGCAAATATCGGTACACCAAAAGACGTTGAAGGTGTCAATGATAATGGTGCAGAAGCTGTTGGTCTTTACCGTACAGAATTCTTATACATGGATTCTCAAGATTTCCCATCAGAAGATGAGCAATATGAGGCTTATAAGGCTGTACTTGAAGGCATGAATGGTAAACCTGTCGTTGTTCGTACCATGGATATTGGTGGTGATAAGGAATTACCTTACTTCGACCTGCCAAAAGAAATGAACCCATTCCTTGGTTTCCGTGCCCTTCGTATCTCTATTTCTGAAACGGGCGATGCTATGTTCCGTACGCAAATTCGTGCCCTTCTTCGTGCCTCAGTTCACGGTCAACTACGCATCATGTTCCCAATGGTTGCTTTACTGAAAGAATTCCGTGCGGCTAAGGCAGTATTTGATGAAGAAAAAGCTAACTTGCTAGCAGAAGGTGTGGCAGTTGCTGATGATATTCAAGTTGGTATCATGATTGAGATTCCAGCAGCAGCAATGCTAGCTGATCAATTCGCTAAAGAAGTTGATTTCTTCTCAATCGGAACAAACGACTTGATTCAATACACTATGGCTGCTGACCGTATGAATGAACAAGTATCTTATCTATACCAACCTTACAACCCATCAATTCTTCGTTTGATTGACAATGTCATCAAGGCAGCTCACGCTGAAGGTAAATGGGCAGGTATGTGTGGTGAGATGGCAGGTGATCAACAAGCTGTTCCACTTCTTGTTGGTATGGGATTAGATGAATTCTCTATGAGTGCAACTTCTGTTCTTCGTACACGTAGCTTGATGAAGAAACTTGATACAAGCAAAATGCAAGAATATGCTCGTCGTGCTTTGACTGAATGTTCAACAGCAGAAGAAGTACTTGCTTTGGAAAAAGAATATGTCAATTTTGACTAGTCTTAAATTTATAAAAGTTTAGTTCTCAATTTAGAACTAAACTTTTTTACATTAAATAGGAAACATAATTTTATTTTTTGAAAACAAATCAAAAAAGTTTTATAATGATAGTAGTATGACTAAAAGGAGACAATGATGTCAAAACAATATAAAAATTATGTCAATGGCGAGTGGAAACTTTCTGAAAATGAAATTGAGATTTTTGCTCCAGCAACCAATGAATCTCTAGGTACAGTTCCTGCCATGAGCCAGACAGAAGTAGATCAAGCCATGGCAGCAGCTCGTGAAGCACTACCAGCTTGGCGTAGTTTATCTTATGTTGAACGAGCAGCCTACCTTCATAAAGTAGCAGATATTTTGGTTCGTGATCAAGAAAAGATTGGTGCAATCTTATCTAAAGAAGTCGCTAAAGGCTACAAGGCAGCTATCAGTGAGGTAGTACGTACGGCTGATATTATTCGTTATGCCGCAGAAGAAGGTGTTCGTCTATCTGGCGAAGTCTTGGAAGGCGGTAGTTTTGAAGCAGCAAGTAAGAAAAAAATTGCTATGGTTCGTCGTGAACCGGTTGGTCTTGTCTTAGCCATCTCACCGTTTAATTATCCTGTTAATTTGGCTGGTTCCAAAATTGCACCGGCTTTGATTGCTGGAAATGTGGTAATGTTCAAACCACCAACACAAGGCTCTATTTCAGGTCTTCTTCTAGCTGAAGCATTTGTTGAAGCTGGTTTACCAGCAGGTGTATTTAACACCATCACAGGTCGTGGGTCAGAAATAGGTGATTATATTGTTGAACACCCAGCAGTTAATTTTATTAACTTTACAGGATCTACCCCAGTTGGTGAGCGAATTGGTCGTTTGGCAGGTATGCGTCCAATCATGCTTGAATTAGGTGGTAAAGACTCTGCCATTGTTTTAGAAGATGCCGACTTGGAATTAGCAGCTAAGCACATTGTTTCAGGTGCTTTTGGTTATTCTGGTCAACGTTGTACAGCAGTTAAACGTGTTATGGTTATAGACAGTGTGGCTGACCAGTTAGCTTCTCTAATTAAAACAGAAGTGGAACAATTAAGTGTGGGGATGCCGGAAGAAGATGCAGACATCACACCATTGATTGATACGGCTTCTGCTGACTTTATTCAAGGTTTAGTTGAAGGTGCAGCCAATAAAGGAGCTAAGGCTCTCACTGAATTTAAACGTGAAGGTAATTTGATTACGCCAGTTTTGTTTGATAACGTTACAAGAGAAATGCGTTTGGCTTGGGAAGAGCCTTTTGGGCCAGTATTACCAATCATTCGTGTATCAACTGTTGAAGAGGCTATTGCTTTATCAAATGAGTCAGAATATGGGTTACAAGCTTCTGTCTTTACTCAAAACTACCCTCAAGCCTTTGCGATTGCTGAACAACTTGAGGTTGGTACAGTTCATATTAACAATAAAACACAACGTGGAACAGATAATTTTCCATTCCTTGGGGCGAAAAAATCTGGTGCAGGTGTACAAGGAATCAAGTATTCCATTGAAGCAATGACTCAAGTCAAATCAGTCGTTTTTGATATTCAATAAACTAATGTTTATCATAAGGAAGGAGTTTGACGAATAAAAGAATAAAGAGGATATTTAGAAGGAAAAGTAGATGAAAAAATATTTGGATATGGCTCTTGTGAGTTCTTTAGGTTTATTAGCTGGTTTGCTAATATGGAACGCTGTTTTTACTTGGACGGTTAATTATTCCATTAACCAAGCCGTTAACACGGAAAAAGCTGAAGCGAGTAAAAGTTTACCCATTCAACTTGTTGAACAAAATAAGGACAAAATCAATCCAGTTTATTATCTCAGTCCAACAAAAAAAGGAACCTCTGTTTATCAAACTCTCTTGCTTGATCAGAAGACTTTACCAAACGACAAAAAAAATCCTAAGCTAACTTTGGTTTACCCAGTCGCTAAAGAGACTCAATTAAAAAATGTTAAAGAGTTAACTATTAAACAGGTGAGCTATGATATAGGTGCTTTTGGTGTTAAAAATCGTCAAGAACAAAACTTGGAAACTTATCAAATAAATAGTGAACATGAGATGTTCCAAATTGGTCAACTGTTTACAGATAGTAATAAAGGACTAGAGCGCTTAAATGAAGAATTAGCGACTTTATATCCAGAAAAAGACATGCAGATTTCGGAAACAGACGAATTTTCTTATCAGCAAGGGCAATTGATTTTGACAAATGATACTAAAATTCCTTTGAAAAATCTCTATGATGTCATCAATAGCAATTACCTAAATGAAAAAGATTTAGCAGCTTATCAACAATATCAAAAAGAAAATAGAGTATTTACTGAAAAAATTGTTGCTTTAACCTTTGATGATGGACCAAATGCTGAATTGACAGCTAAAACTTTAGATCTTTTAGAAAAATACAAGGCTAAGGCGACCTTTTTCCTTGTCGGTAAAAATATAGCTGGAAATGAACAGCTTCTCAAACGAATGAAAAAATTAGGCAATGAGATTGGTAATCACAGTTGGGATCATAGCAATCTTAGCCAAATGACCTTTGAGCAAATCAAGGCTTCTGTAGATGAAACCAGTAATGCCGTAAAAGATATTGTCGGAGAGGGCACTAAACTCGTCCGCCCGCCTTATGGGGCTGATAATGATCTGGTTAAGGCAGCCTTGAAACTTCCACCAGTGATGTGGACAATCGATACTTACGATTGGCAAAATCGCAATCCGAGCATGATTTTAGAAAATGTAAAAAATGGCTTAGCACCAGGTAGTGTAATTTTGATGCATGACATTCACCAAACGACCATTGAAGCATTGCCTGCCGTTTTAGATTATTTAACAGAGCAAGGTTATAAATTTGTCACAATTAGTGAGCTATACGGTTATTAAAAAACAATCATGACTTCATGTCATGATTGTTTTTTATTTAATGTGTAATTCTTGATTTTTTAGAATCACTTCTTGAACCCTTGTAAATTTCTTCAGTTTTTTCAAGTCTTCTGGATGACTAATTAAGGTAATGACCATCCCTTTTTTCCCCATGCGTCCTGTTCGACCTGAGCGATGAGTGTAATCTTCTTTTTGTCTAGGAACGTCATAGTTAATCACTAATTCTAATGCGTCAATATCAATTCCTCGACTAACCAAGTCAGTCGCAAAGAGTAGAGAAATCTCATGATTTTTGAATTTTTCAAGAATGGTCTTACGGAATTTGACGTTGATGTCACTTGCAAGTGATACCACACTAGCTCTAGAGAATTGCAAACGTTCTTCAGCTGCTCCTAAATCTGCTAGACTATTGAAAAAAACTAAACCACGAAGATTCGGGATGTTGGAAAATTTTCGGAGAATGTCTAGACGTTGTCGTTTCTCTATGCTTAGGTAATAATGCTCAATCGTATTAAGTTTTTGTTGAGATAAATCTAAGGTAAGTGTGTTTTCAACCAACTTACTTTCTTCAATAGCTTGTGTGGCACTAACATAAACTAATTGGTGTGTTTTCGGAACATGATGCGTAATTTTTTGAACAAAATGTTCTTGGGAATCGCCTAATAATTGGTCAAACTCATCTAAGATAATAGTATCCACTGACATCATTTTAATCTTTTTCAATTTAATCAACTCAAAAATGCGACCAGGGGTACCAATAAGAATTTCTGGTCCTTTTTTTAATCGTTCAATCTGCCGTTTCTGACTAGAGCCTGAAATAAAGAGTTGAGTTGTTAAGTTGAGGTGTTCCGCCCAAGTTTTAGTTACGTCAAAAATCTGTCCAGCTAGTTCTGTATTAGGAGCCAAAATCAACAATTGTTGGCTTTTTTTAGGCTGTAATTTAAGTAAACTAGGCAATAAATAAGCCAAGGTTTTGCCAGTACCAGTCGGGCTAACTAACAACAAATTTTGTCCTTCTTGGATAGGGGAAAAAGCTTGTTCTTGGACAGGAGTAAGTTGAGTGAAACCGAGTGAATGGATTTGCTTTTGCCAACTAGGTGGGAAAGTATCAATCATGTAAAAATCCTTATTTTTCTATTTTGTTTCTTTTATTATATCATGATTTTTGATAAAATAGAGAGAAAGATTTTAGTGTAGAGATGGAGAAGACATGAAAAAAAAGACAATTATCATTGGTGTGACAGGTGGTTCAGGTGGTGGTAAAACCAGTGTTTCTAATGCGATTTTAGAGAATTTTCCAGATGCTAAAGTGGCTATGATTCAGCATGATTCTTATTATAAAGATCAAAGTCATTTAACCTTTGAAGAAAGAATTAAAACGAATTACGATCATCCTTTAGCTTTTGATACGGATTTGTTAATTGATCATTTAGCAGCTTTATCTCAGGGAGAATCAGTAGATATTCCAATTTATGATTATACCAAGCATACTCGGAGTGAAGAAACCTATTGTCAAGAACCTAGAGATGTCTTGATTGTTGAAGGGATTCTAGTACTTGAAGATAAGCGTCTGCGTGATTTGATGGATATTAAATTATTTGTTGATACCGATGATGACATTCGTATTATTCGCCGTATCAAGCGAGACATGCAAGAACGTGGAAGAAGTCTAGATAGTATTATTGAGCAATATACTGGTGTGGTTAAACCAATGTATCATCAATTTATTGAGCCAACCAAACGCTACGCAGATATTGTCATTCCAGAAGGGGTGTCAAATGTGGTAGCTATTGATGTGATCAATACGAAAATTGCAAGTATTCTTGCAGAATAAAAAGGGAGAGAACATGGAAAATCAAGTTAAAAAAGAAAATTACGATCTGCTTTTAGCTCAAGCTAACCTATTATTTGATACAGAAAATAATGTCCTTGCTAATTTATCAAATGCGTCTGCCATGTTAATGCAAACTTTACCTAACTCTGTTTTTACTGGTTTTTATCTTTACGATGGCAAAGAATTGATTTTAGGACCTTTCCAAGGCAAAGTGTCTTGTACTCGTATTGCGCTGGGCAAGGGAGTTTGTGGTGAGTCTGCTGAAAAAAGAGAAACGCTCATTGTAGATAACGTGAAAGAGCATGAAAATTATATCGCTTGTGATTCAGCGGCTATGAGTGAGATTGTTTTACCTATGGTCAAAGATGGTCAGTTATTAGGTGTTTTAGATTTAGATTCTCACGAAATTGCAGATTATGATCAAGTAGATCAAGAATATTTGGCAAAATTTATCGACATTCTCTTGGCTAAAACGGAGTGGAATTTTGCAATGTTTGGAGAAAAAGCTTAATGTATCAAGCCCTTTATCGCAAATATCGTAGCCAAACCTTTGCTGAAATGGTGGGGCAAGAAGTTGTATCAACAGCCTTAAAGCAAGCTGTTGCTACTGGAAAAATCAGCCATGCCTATCTATTTTCTGGCCCAAGAGGAACAGGTAAAACTAGTGCTGCGAAGATTTTTGCCAAGGCGATGAACTGTCCAAATCAGATTGAGGGAGAGCCATGTAATCAATGTGATATTTGCCGAGATATTACAAAAGGGAATTTGGAAGATGTTATTGAAATTGACGCTGCTTCAAACAATGGTGTCGATGAAATTCGTGACATTCGAGATAAATCAACCTATGCTCCTAGTCGAGCTAGTTACAAGGTTTATATCATTGATGAAGTCCACATGCTGTCAACAGGTGCTTTCAATGCACTTTTGAAAACCTTGGAAGAGCCGACTGAACAAGTGGTGTTTATTTTAGCAACAACTGAATTGCATAAGATTCCTGCGACGATTTTATCGCGTGTTCAACGTTTTGAATTTAAGTCAATCAAAAGTCAGGACATCAGCCAGCATTTGGCTATGATTTTGGCTAAGGAAAACCTTGAGTATGACCCCTTGGCACTTGAAATGATTGCTAAAAGAGCAGAAGGTGGTATGAGGGATGCCTTGTCTATTTTGGATCAAGCCTTGAGTTTGAGTGATAGTCAGGGCTTGACCTTACCTGTTGCAGAGGAGATAACAGGAAGTATTTCTCTTTTGGCACTTGATGAATATGTAGCTAGTTTAGCTCAAAACGATAGCTTGACAGCCCTATCAAGACTAGAAGACATTTTTAATCAAGGAAAGAGCATGACTAGACTAACAACGGATTTATTAGCCTATCTTAGAGATTTGCTCTTGATTAAACAAGGTCAGGATTTGGGTGTTGTTAGTGAGTTATTTCAAACTAATTTACAATTAGCTAACGAACGGTTGTTTGCCATGATTGAACAAGTAACTGACAGTTTGCAGCAGATAAAAACCAGTTCTCATCCCAAAATTTATGCTGAAATGATGACCATTCGTTTGGCTCAAGAACTGCCTAGTGTAGAAAAAAAAGAAGTCTTCTCAAAACTTCAAGAAGAAGTCACACAATTACGTCGAGAACTAGCTCAGTTGAAAGTTGACATTGCTAAAGGACAAGTGAAAACTAGTACACCTTCGCCACAAAAACTGCCTTTATCAACTTTCAAGGTTGATAAGACTAAAATCATAACGATTATGACTGAAACGGTAGAAAATAGTCAGCAATCGCGTCAATATTTGGAAGCGTTGAAGGGAGCTTGGCAGGAAATATTAGAGAGTCTATCGGCTCAAGAACGTGCCCTGTTACTAGGTTCTGAACCTGTTTTAGCCAATGCAGACCATGCGATTTTAGCATTTGACGCTGCATTCAATGCTGAACAGGTGATGAAAAGAAGTGACTTAAATTTGATGTTTGGTAATATTATGAGTCAGGCGGCAGGCTTTTCTCCCCAAATTTTAGCGGTTCCTCGAGCAGATTTTAATCAAATTCGACAGGAATTTGCTCAGAAACACCGACAAGAAAAAATGAACGACCAATCAGAATCAGTTGACGAAACACCTACGGTTCCAGATGAATTTGCCTTTCTAAAGGATAAGATTACCCTGACTGATGATTAGATAGAAGATTCGCTTTAATAAAATGAAAGAAATAGTGTATGACACTATTTCTTTTTAATTTGTCATAAAAAAAGTGACAAGATTTGAGTTTGCTTGTCATCAAGGGTTCGGTATAATAAGATTATCAAGAAAAAAGAAAGGAGAAGACATGGAAACACAATCTTCTTTTAAAGTTCGAGTTCAAAAACTCGGTACGTCCTTATCAAACATGGTGATGCCAAATATCGGGGCCTTTATTGCTTGGGGTGTTTTGACTTCACTGTTCATTCCAACAGGTTGGGTACCAAATGAACAACTTGGTGCTATGGTTGGCCCAGCGATTACTTATTTATTGCCACTTTTAATTGGTTATACAGGTGGCCACATGGTACATGGTCAACGTGGAGCAGTTGTAGGGGCCATTGCCACTTTTGGAGCGATTGCAGGAGCTTCTGTACCAATGTTTATTGGTGCTATGATTATGGGACCTCTTGGTGGTTGGTGCATCAAAAAATTTGATGAGAGCTTCCAACATAAAGTCCGTGCTGGATTTGAAATGTTGGTTAACAATTTCTCAGCAGGTTTGATTGGGTTTGTCTTAATTATTTTGGCTTATCTTGGTGTTGGGCCAATTGTGTCAAGCTTGACTGAATGGATTGGTAATGGCGTACAAGCTATTGTTGACGCAAAATTACTACCATTGGCTAATATTTTAGTTGAGCCAGCAAAAATTCTCTTCTTGAATAATGCGATTAACCACGGTATTTTCACTCCATTGGGAGCAGAACAAGTAGCTAAAACTGGTAAATCTATTCTCTTTTTGATTGAGGCTAATCCTGGTCCTGGTTTAGGTATCTTACTTGCCTATGGTCTATTTGGTAAAGGATCTGCTAAATCATCATCTTGGGGAGCTAGTGTGATTCATTTCTTAGGTGGGATTCATGAAATCTATTTCCCTTATGTCATGATGAAACCTTTGATGTTTTTAGCTGTTATTGCTGGTGGGGTGTCTGGTACCTTTGTGAATCAACTATTGGGTTCAGGTTTGACAGGTGCTGCATCGCCAGGTTCAATTATTGCCATTCTGGGAATGACAGCAAAAGGTAGCTATCTTTCAGTTATTTCCGGTGTATTGGTTGGTGCAGTTGTGGCATTCTTAGTTGCTTCAATTATTTTGAAAACAGATAAATCAGATGATGACAAACTTGCTGAAGCTCAGGCAGCAACAAAATCAGCTAAGGCTCAAGCTAAAGGTCAAGTAGTACCAATTTCAGCAGATATTTCAACAGATAATGTTAAACAAATTATCTTTGCTTGCGATGCAGGTATGGGTAGTTCAGCTATGGGAGCGTCACTCTTGCGTGATAAAGTCAAAAAAGCCGGCTTGACGATTCCTGTTACCAATAAAGCTATTTCAAATTTAACAGATGAAGCTAATGTCCTCATCGTTACCCAAGAAGAATTGGCGGCTCGTGCAGCACAACGAACTCCAAGTGCTGCTCATGTGGCAGTAGATAACTTCCTAACGTCACCAAAATATGATGAAATCATCGCAAAATTATCCGGTCAGCATCTTATGACAGATGAAGTGACCACTGTAGAGTCAGTATCAGAGGTTGATTTAAATTATATCGATGAAGTAGTATTTGCTTACGGTAAGGCTCAAGGTTCTGCCACAATGGGACAAGAAATTCTTCGAGCGATTTTCAAAAATAAAGGCATTCAAATTCCAGTAGCTACGGTACCTTATGGAGAATTAAACGAGCATAATGCTAAAAATATTCTAGTGGTCACAACGATTGCTAAACAGTCAGAAGTACAAGCTGCTGCCCCAAACGCTCAACTTTTAGTTGTAGATAGTTTAGTAACAACACCAGAATATGATAAAATTGTTGAGCGAATGCACAAATAATTTGATAAAAATAGTATAATAAACAATATGTTACTAACCAAAAGAGAAGAACAACTAGTGAAAGCTTTCCTCCAAGTAGGGAAGCTTTCATTGAAAGAAATCTCAGATATTTTACAAGTTTCCTCAAGAACCGTTTATCGAACGCTATCGGAGCTAACTGACACCTTAGCCAGTCAAGACATTAAAATTGTCAAGGAAGGAAAAAAATATCATCTGATAGGAGACGTTAGTCGGTTATCTGATTTACAAGCAATAGACGTTTATGATAGCCATGAACGGTTAATCTTAACCACTTATCGTTTGCTGACGAGTTCAGCTCCTATTATCAATGAAGAACTTCAAGATTTTTTTGGTGTTTCTAATGTGACAGTGATTCAAGATATATCAGAAATTGAAAAGCGACTTAAAGAGTTTGAACTTTCTATCCATCGGAAAAAAGGCTATCAAATTAAAGGGGCAACTATTCAAAAACGGCGTTGTTTAGCCATTCTCCTTAGTAATGCGATTTCTATTCAGGATTTTTGGCAAGATAACTATAGTCGATTTTCAATCTTGGATTGTCATCAAATTCAGCAGGCGCGTCTTACTTTTGAAAGACATCAACAGGCTCTGGGGGAGATTGATCCTAAGTTGAAACAATTTTTGATTATTCTATTAGGCTTAGCAGATAATCAAAAAGAACTGTTGACAGCTGTCAATGTGTCTAAGGAAGCTCTGGATTTTTCACAGAAAATTTTTGCTGATTTGGCTAAAGCTACCAAGAAGTTTTACAATTTACAAGAGATTATTTATTTTGCAAATTTACTTGACGAGTTAATTATTAAACGTCAAGAGGTACCTTTATTTAGAGAAAAATTTGATAGTGAGTTTTACTATAGCGTGTCTCAACTAATTGATGCCGTCTCACGTTTTACAAAGATTGATTTTTTTCGAGATAAACTTTTATTCAAATTACTGTTTAATCATCTAAGGCTAAGTTTAGCTGTTCCTATATTATTTCCTGAACAAGTGAGATTACCTATCGCTTATTTAGAAACCCAACAAAATCAATTTTTACATCATATGATTAGTTTGGTTATGCAGGATATTTTTCCACACTTTCTGCAAAATGAATTTGAATATGAGTTGGTGACTTTGCATTTTACTTCCAGTTTAAGAAGAAGTCCAGATATTTATCCTATTCGGCTTTTACTTGTAACAGACGAACGTCCCTTGACAGTCAGTGTCTTGGTTTCCAAAATCAAAAATATTGCCCCTTTTGTTGAATTGATTGATGTCAAAAGCACAACAAGTTTATCTCAAATCGACAGAAACCAGTATGATTATTGGTTGACGACAAAGCCACTTCCAAATCATGACATTGAGTTAATTTCTACATTTCCCAATACTCAAGAAATTCTCTCTTTACAAAAAACACTTCAAGATATTCAGGAACATCGGACAATTTCTAGACGTCACGATCTTATTCCACAACAGGCCTATGATTTACAAAAATATTTAGAAGCTTCTAGCCAATTATTACAGCATTTCAAACTGTTTGTTTTAGATAGCCCAAAAGATTTTGAATCATCTGTTAAAAGAATTGTGCAAGATTTGGATTTTGTTGGCGATCGTCAGTACCTCGTTAATAAGCTTTTATCTCGTTTTAAATTAAGTCCAATGGCTATTCCAAACACCAATCTAGCTCTAATTCATACCCAATCTCATACGGTGACAGAAAGTCAGTTTCTGATTGCGGATTTAACTGACTCAGTACCTGCAGTTTCGATGAACTATCAAAATGAGAGTGTTCGACGAATTTTAGTCATGTTAACAAAAATGGGAGAAAAAGAAGAAATTCGAGAGTTAATGACTGCGATCAGTCAATCTATAATAGAAAGCAATCTTTATACAGAAATTTACCGTACCGGTAATCAAGAAATTATCTATCAGTTACTCAATACGATATTTACTGAAAAAATTAAGAAATTGGAGAATTAAAATGGAATTTCAAAAACAACTAGTTAAATTAAATCAAGCCTTTGCAACAAAAGAAGAAGCCATTCGTTACTGTGGGCGTCAACTTTTCGAAGCAGGTCATGTTAATGAATCTTATATTGAAGCCATGATTCAGCGTGATAAAGACTTATCGGTGTATATGGGGAATTTTATTGCCATTCCTCACGGAACTGATGCGGCTAAAAAAGATGTGCGTTCATCAGGAATTACGATTGTTCAAGTTCCAGCAGGTGTTGATTTTGGTACCGAAGATGATCCCCAAGTTGCCACTATTCTTTTTGGTATTGCAGGACTTGGAGATGAGCATTTGGAAATTATTCAAAAAATTTCTATTTTCTGTGCAGATGTCGATAATGTCGTAAAACTAGCTGATGCACAATCAGCAGATGAAGTTATTGCGCTGCTTAATAGTGTTGTTTAATGGATAACCGAGAAAAAGGAGGAGTACATGAAAAAAGCAGTTCATTTTGGTGCAGGTAATATTGGCCGTGGTTTTATTGGTGAAATTTTGTTTGAAAACGGCTTTGAAATCGCTTTTGTTGATGTTAATGAACAGATTATTGATGCCTTGAATGCGCGTGGAACTTATGAGATTGAAGTTGCTGAAGAAGGGCAACGCCATATTATAGTGTCTGGTGTGCGTGGTATCAATAATGCGAAACATCCAGAAAAGGTTGTCGCTGCCATTGCGGAGGCATCAATTGTCACAACAGCTATTGGCCCCAATATTTTGCCATTTATTGCTGAATTGATTGCACAAGGTATTGAGGCTCGTCAAGCAATAGGAAATACGACACCTTTAGATATTTTAGCTTGTGAAAATATGATTGGTGGGTCCGATTTTCTAAATCAAGAAGTGCAAAAACACTTATCAAAAGATGGGTTGGCTTTTGCAAAAGACTATATTGGTTTTCCTAATTCAGCAGTGGATCGCATCGTTCCAGCTCAGAGCCACGATGATCCATTATTTGTGATTGTAGAACCTTTTAATGAATGGGTAGTAGAAACGAATCACATGAAAAATCCTGATTTAAAATTAGAGAATGTTCATTATGTGACAGATTTAGAGCCATTTATTGAACGAAAACTTTTTTCTGTTAATTCAGGCCACGCAACTGCAGCCTATACAGGTGCCTATTATGGAGCAAAGACAATCTTAGAAGCCCTAAAAAATGAAATGGTTAGAACGAATGTGGAAACTGTTTTGTCAGAAATTCGTAGTTTACTCGTAGCTAAGTGGGCGTTTGACGAAGCTGATTTAGCAGACTACCACAAGGTTATCCTAACTCGGTTCGAAAATCCTTTTATTGTAGATGATATTAGTCGAGTGGCTCGTACTCCTATTCGAAAACTTGGGTTTGATGAACGCTTTATTCGTCCAATTCGCGAACTCAAGGAACGAGGATTGTCTTATCAACAATTATTACAGACGGTGGCTTATACCTTTACTTACACTGATGCTACTGATGAACAAGCTGTTCAATTGCAAAACCTTCTTGTTCAAAAACCATTAAAAGAAGTGGTTAAGGAAGTCACTCATTTAGCAGATCAAGAGTTACTTGATGAAATTGTTGCTAAAATAGAAGCTAATTAACGTTAATCATCGTCCTTTCGTATAGAAGGGCGATGGTTTGTCTTTTATGACGATAAACTAACGTTTGTTTTTTGATTGCCAGTTTTTTCTATGTTAAAATAACATTATGGAAAAAAAAATAGCAAACTTGGTAGCTCAACTAAATCGCTACGCTAAAGAATATTACACTGATGATAAGCCCAGTATTTCAGATCATGAATATGATCAACTTTATCGTCAATTAGTGGAACTCGAAGCAGCTTACCCTCAATACCAACGCTCAGACAGCCCGACTCATCGAGTAGGTGGGCCTATTTTGACGGGCTTTGAAAAATATTCTCATGAATACCCTTTGTATAGCTTACAAGATGCTTTTTCAAGAGAAGAATTAGATGCTTTTGATCAACGGATCAAAAAGGAGTTTCCTGAAGTTGTTTACTTGGCTGAATTAAAAATTGACGGTTTGTCCATTTCGCTAACCTATGTTGAGGGGGTGCTACAAGTTGGGGCAACTCGAGGAGATGGTACTATTGGGGAAAATATCACGGAAAATTTACGTCGTATCCAAGATATTCCTCTCAAACTTCCTCAACCAGTTAATTTAACAGTTCGTGGGGAAGCCTATCTTCCTAAGGTTTCTTTTGAAAACTTAAATGCTAAGCGACGTGAACAAGGGGAACAGGAATTTGCTAATCCTAGAAATGCAGCAGCAGGAACCTTACGTCAGTTGGATACTAGTATTGTCGCTCAACGTCAACTAGCTAGTTTTTTGTATCAAGAAGCTAGCCCAAGTCAGCAATCAAGTCAAGAAGCAGTTTTAACCAAACTAGCTCAATATGGCTTTTCCGTCAATCAAAACTATTTAGTGTCTTACTCTATGGATGAGATTTGGCAGTTTATTCAAGAGATTGGTCAAAAGCGTGATCAACTTCCCTATGAGATTGATGGCATTGTGATTAAAGTCAATGACTTAACGATACAAGAAGAACTGGGCTTTACCGTCAAGGCTCCTCGCTGGGCAGTTGCCTATAAGTTTCCAGCAGAAGAAAAAGAAGCTGTTTTAGAAAGTGTCGATTGGACTGTTGGGCGCACAGGGGTTGTGACACCGACTGCTAATTTAAGTCCAGTTTCTTTGGCAGGAACTAAAGTTAGTCGAGCGACCTTACATAACGTTGACTACATTAAAGAAAAGGATATTCGTCTAGGCGATACTGTTTTGGTTTATAAAGCAGGTGACATTATTCCTGCGGTTTTACAAGTTGTGATGAGTAAGCGAACGACTCAAACTCCATTAGTTATTCCTGATTACTGTCCATCTTGTGAAAGTCGATTGATTCATTATGAAGATGAGGTTGCTCTACGTTGTATCAATCCTCTTTGTCCAAGTCAAATCAAGGAACGTTTCATTCATTTTGCTAGTCGCCAAGCCATGAATATTGCAGGGATGGGACCATCTGTGATTAACAAATTATTCCAAGCTGGCTTGGTTCATGATGTGGCTGATCTTTATCAATTAACTGTGGATGATTTGATGAGCTTAGAGGGAATAAAAGATAAGTCGGCAGAGAAACTTTATCAGGCCATTCAAGCCTCTAAAACCAATTCAGCAGAGAAGCTATTGTTTGGTTTAGGCATTAGACATGTTGGCAGTAAAGTTAGCTATCAGTTACTAGAAGTTTTTGGTGACCTATTAAGCCTTAGTCGTGCTGACCAAGACACTATTGCGAAGATTGATGGATTAGGGCAAACGGTGGGACAGGCTCTTGTTTCTTATTTTGAAAGACAAGGAGCTAAACAGTTATTGATGGAACTAGAACAAGCTGGAGTTAATCTTCAATTCAAAGGACAGGGGATTGTCAAAGATGCGTTATTATCTGGTCAAACAGTTGTTTTAACAGGTAAACTCAAAAATTTAACACGACAAGAAGCAAAAGATAAGCTACAAGCCTTGGGTGCCAAAGTTACAGGGAGTGTTTCTAAAAAAACCAATCTAGTCATAGCTGGAGAAGATGCTGGTAGTAAGTTAACCAAGGCGCAAGAGTTAGGACTAGTCATTAAAGATGAATTATGGTTAGAGGATTTATAATATGATAAAAGAAACCAAGCGAGCACGTTTAATTTACAATCCTGTTTCGGGACAGGAAATGATGAAAAAACATGTAGCAGATGTTTTACATATTTTAGAGAGTTTTGGTTATGAAGCATCCGCTTTTCAAACGACAGCAGAAGCCAACTCAGCCATGGATGAAGCCACCAGAGCAGCCCTAGCTGGCTTTGATTTGATTATTGCAGCAGGGGGAGACGGTACGATCAATGAAGTCGTTAATGGTATCGCCCCTCTGGATAAACGACCTCAAATGGCGATCATTCCTACAGGGACAACTAATGATTTTGCGCGTGCCCTTAAAATTCCTCGGAGTAATCCAATTGAGGCTGCCAAAATTATTGGCAAACAACAACTGGTTTATCAAGACATTGGCTTGGCTTATCAAGATAGTTATTTTATCAATATTGCTGCTGCGGGTAGTTTAACAGAATTAACCTATAGTGTGCCGAGTAACATGAAAACCATGTTTGGCTATCTTGCCTATTTGGCAAAGGGAGTAGAACTGCTGCCACAGATTAGCAACGCTCCTGTCAAAATCACTTATGATGATGGCATCTTCGAAGGAGATGTGTCGATGATTTTTGTTGCACTAACCAATTCAGTTGGTGGTTTTGAACAAATTGCTCCAGATGCCAAGTTAGATGATGGCAATTTCACCTTGATTTTGGTTAAGACAGATAATTTTTTAGAGATTAGTCGATTGATTAGTTTAGTTATTCAAGGTGGCAAACACATCGAAGATCCTCGAGTGGAGTATATCAAAACCAGTCAATTAACAATTGAACCTCAAAGTGAACGACGGATGATGATTAACTTAGATGGTGAATATGGCGGTGATGCACCAATTACCTTAAAAAATTTAAAAAATCATATCAGCTTTTTTGCTAATACTGACGAGATTTCTGATGCAGCACTTAGCTTTGATCCAGAATTAAAAGAAATTGCTGAAAGATTTGCTCATGAAGTAGAAGATTTAGAAATAAATAATGAGTCCAATTAAATAGGAAAAGAACTGGAAGATTTCCAGTTCTTTTCCTATTTATATAATCAAAATAATGAGATTCCAAAGGTCAGTAAAGGTTTAATATATCAAAGAAAAAAAGAAATTATTCCTCTATTTTGATTGACATTTTTAAAAAATAGGACTAGACTTAAAGAGTAAAAAATATTATATCTAAAGGAGGATTCATAATGAATCTAGCGATTTTAGCCTTAGGGCTTGCAGTACTTGGTGTTAGTATCGGTGAAGGCTTGTTGGTATCCAATGTTGCCAAAGCCGCTGCTCGTCAACCTGAAATGTTTGACAAACTTCGTGCTTTAATGTTTTTAGGCGTTGCTTTTATCGAGGGAACATTCTTCATTCTCTTTGTCTTCACTTTCTTGGTCAAATAAACCAAGTTTTTAGATTAACAAGGAGGGAAACAATTGGAAACATTAGCCAATCCCAGTGTGACCTTGTTTGGTATTGAGTTTGATTTGACCATTCTTGCGATGTCCTTAATGACAGTATTTGTCGTTTTTGGTCTAGTTGCTTGGTCCACTAGAAAATTGACCATCAAACCCAAGGGTAAGCAAAATGTCATAGAATACCTTTATGATTTTGTGCGTGAAACCATTAGTCCTAAACTGGGAAAATATACAGATAATTATAGTCTTTTCTTCTTTGTCTTGTTCTTGTTTCTCATTGTTGCCAATAATCTAGGCTTACTAGTTAAATTAGAAACGGAACATTTTAATTTATGGACCTCGCCAACTTCTGTTTTTGCAGTTGATTTGACCCTTGCCGGTATCATAGCAGTAATTTGCCATGTGGAAGGGATTCGAAAGAATGGCTTGAAGGGCTATTTAGCTGGTTTTACACAACCACATCCAGCCATGTTACCGATGAATATTCTTGAAGAAGTGACTAGCATTTTGTCTCTATCATTACGTTTGTTTGGTAATATTTTTGTTGGTGAAGTCATGACCAGTCTAATCTTACAAATGCCAAGTGCAAGTATTGTTTTGGCACCTTTTGCTTTTATTCTTAATATGCTGTGGGCAGGATTTTCGATTTTTATCTCATGCATTCAAGCATACGTCTTTATCATTCTGTCGTCAACTTATTTAGGAAATAAAATCAATTCAGAAGAAGAATAAGAAAGGAATAAACTATGTCGTTATTGTTTAATGCGACCAGTCTTGGTAACATCATCATTACGCTGGGCTCCATTCTTCTATTAGTCGTTTTAATCAAGAAATTTTCTTGGCAACAGTTGACTGCTGTTTTTAAAGAACGTGAAGAAAAGATTGCTCAAGATATTGATGGTGCGGAAACGGCACGTCGTCAGGCAGAGATTTTTGCAGATAAACGTCAAGCTGAATTAGCTACTGCACGTCAAGAAGCAGGACGAATTATTGATAGTGCCAAGGAAACTGGTGCACTTCAAGGTGCTAAAATAATTGAGCAAGCAGAAGCAGATGCTAAGCAACTGAAAGAACAAGCCGAGCAGGATATTATTCAGTCTAAAACAGAAGCCTTGGCCGATATTAAGGGAGAAATCTCTGATTTAACCGTTGCTTTAGCTGAAAAAATGATGTTGACTCAATTAGATCAACAAAAACAAAGTCAATTGATTGATCAATACTTGGAGCAGTTGGGAGAATAGTGAATGAAACAGGTCATTGAGCAATATGCAAAAAGTATCGTCGAGGTTGCAACAGAAAAAAATTGCTTGTCACAGCTTGATCAAGAACTATCGACCTTTATCCAACTAGGACAAGAGCATCAATTACCGAGCTTGTTAGCAAATCAATCTTATGATCGACAAGCTAAGATTAAACTTGTTAGGTTATTTCAAGAGTCTAGTTCAGTTTATCTGAAAAATTTTCTTGAGGTAATTTTGCAAAATGAGCGAGAAGCCTTTCTTTTTCCAATTTTTGAAATGGCTCTTGCGAAAATTAGTCAAATCAGAGGTAGCTTTGATGTTCATTTAACCAGTGCTCAAGCTTTATCTGAAGAACAAAAGCAACGTCTTTTGAAGATGGTTAAAAATAAATTTAATCTTGAACCGCGTCAGTTGATTGAACACATTGATCCAAGCTTAATTGCTGGTTTTCTTGTTTCAGCTAACAATAAGGTACTTGATACTAGTATTCGTCGTCAATTACAAGACTTTAAATTAAATTTAAAATAGAAAGTGGTGTGACTTTTGGCAATTAACACACAAGAACTTAGTGCTTTAATTAAGCAACAAATAGAGAATTTTAAGCCAAATTTTGATGTCACAGAAACAGGTGTCATTACTTATGTGGGTGATGGCATTGCCCGTGCTCGTGGTTTAGATAATGCCATGAGTGGCGAGCTATTAGAATTTGCTAATGGCACCTATGGTATGGCACAAAATTTGGAATCAACGGATGTTGGTATTATTATACTTGGAGATTTTTCTGCTATTCGTGAAGGCGATATGATTAAACGAACAGGCAAAATCATGGAGGTACCAGTTGGCCCAGAACTAATTGGTCGTGTTGTGAATCCTTTAGGGCAAGCAGTGGATGGTTTGGGAGCTATTCAAACTCAAGCGACTCGTCCTGTTGAAACACCGGCTCCTGGAGTAATGCAACGCAAATCAGTTTCAGAACCTTTACAAACAGGGATTAAAGCGATTGATGCTTTGGTACCAATAGGTCGTGGGCAACGTGAATTGATTATCGGAGACCGTCAGACTGGTAAGACTTCTGTGGCGATTGATACCATTATCAATCAAAAAGGGCAAGATATTATTTGTATTTATGTTGCCATCGGTCAAAAAGAATCAACAGTTCGTTCACAAGTTGAAACCCTACGTCAGTACGGTGCGATGGATTATACAATTGTTGTGACTGCTTCAGCGTCACAGCCTTCGCCATTGCTCTACATCGCACCTTATGCTGGGGTTGCCATGGCTGAAGAATTTATGTATAATGGCCAACATGTTCTAATTGTTTATGATGATTTGTCAAAACAAGCGGTAGCTTATCGTGAACTCTCATTATTGCTTCGTCGTCCACCAGGACGTGAGGCCTACCCTGGAGATGTCTTTTACTTGCATAGTCGCCTGTTAGAGCGTTCAGCTAAGGTATCTGATGCTTTGGGTGGTGGTTCAATTACTGCCTTGCCATTTATTGAAACACAAGCAGGAGATATCTCAGCTTATATTGCAACTAACGTGATTTCGATTACAGATGGTCAAATTTTCTTGCAAGAAAATCTCTTTAATTCTGGGATTCGTCCAGCTATTGATGCCGGATCTTCTGTATCTCGTGTCGGTGGTTCAGCACAGATTAAGGCCATGAAAAAAGTAGCTGGAACATTACGTTTGGACCTGGCATCTTATCGTGAATTAGAGGCCTTTACTCAATTTGGTTCAGACTTAGATTCAGCAACTCAAGCCAAATTGAATCGTGGACGTCGAACAGTTGAAGTCTTGAAACAGCCACTTCATAAGCCGCTTCCAGTTGAGAAACAAGTTTTGATTTTGTATGCTTTGACGCATGGATTCTTAGATAGTGTTCCTGTTCAGGATATTCTAGCTTTTGAAATGGCATTGTATGACTATTTTGATACTCATTATGAGCATCTTTTAGCGACAATTCGTGAGACTAAAGATTTGCCTGAAGAAACCAAGCTGGATGCTGCCATTCAAGAATTTAAGAATCAATCAAACTTTAACTAAGGGGGTAACAGATGGCAGGATCTCTTAGCGAAATTAAAGGAAAAATTGTTTCTACTGAAAAAACCAGTAAAATTACCAGTGCTATGCGTATGGTGTCATCTGCTAAATTGGTGAAATCAGAGCAGGCGACTAAAGATTTTCAGCTCTATGCCAGTCGAGTTCGCCAAATCACAACAGATTTGCTAAAAAGCGAGTTAATTTTTGGTTCTGATAATGCAATGTTGGTCGCTAGACCTGTTAAGAAGACGGCTTATTTAGTCATTACTTCTGACAAGGGATTGGTTGGCGGCTATAATTCAAAAATTCTTAAAGCCGTTATGGAAATGATTGCAGATTATCATGATAATAATCCTAATGAATATACCATTATTTCCATTGGTAGTGTTGGTTCAGACTTTTTTAAAGCTAGAGGAATGAATGTTAGTTTTGAACTACGTGGTTTAGAAGATCAGCCAAGCTTTGAAGAAGTCAGAAAAATTATCTCTCAATCTGTTGAGATGTATCAAGAAGAAATTTTTGATAAACTCTATGTTTGCTATAATCATCATGTCAATAGCTTGACGAGTCAAGTCAGGGTTCAACAAATGTTACCCATCGTTGATTTAATTGCGGATGAAGCAAGAGAGAGTAAAGAAGCTGTCTTTGAATTAGAACCAAGCAGAGAAGCAATTTTGAAACAATTACTCCCACAATATACAGAAAGTTTAATCTATGGTGCGATTATTGATGCTAAAACGGCAGAGCATGCAGCAGGTATGACTGCCATGCAAACAGCAACGGATAATGCTCATCAAATTATCAATGATTTAACCATTCAGTATAATCGTGCAAGGCAAGCTACTATCACTCAAGAAATTACTGAAATTGTAGCAGGTGCCAATGCCTTGGAGTAGAAGTATTAGTTAGAAGGAGAAAGACATGAGTTCAGGTAAAATTGCTCAGGTAGTCGGTCCTGTTGTTGATGTTTTATTTGAAACAGGGGAACAATTGCCCGAGATTAACAATGCCTTAATTGTCTATAAAGATAAGGATAAAACACAGAAGGTTGTTTTAGAAGTGGCTCTTGAATTAGGTGAAGGTCTTGTTAGAACCATCGCCATGGAATCAACTGATGGATTAACACGTGGTTTGGAAGTATTAGATACTGGCCGTGCTATTAGTGTACCAGTTGGTCCTAAAACCTTGGGACGCGTTTTCAATGTTTTGGGAGATACAATTGACCTTGAAGAACCATTCGGTGAAGATGTTGAGCGCCATGCAATTCATAAAAAAGCTCCAACCTTTGATGAGCTGTCAGCTTCATCAGAAATCTTAGAAACAGGAATTAAGGTTATTGACCTTTTAGCGCCCTATCTAAAAGGTGGAAAAGTTGGACTATTTGGTGGAGCCGGTGTTGGTAAGACCGTCTTGATTCAAGAGTTAATTCATAACATTGCTCAAGAACATGGAGGGATTTCAGTCTTTACTGGTGTTGGTGAACGTACTCGTGAAGGAAACGATCTTTACTGGGAAATGAAAGAATCTGGTGTTATTGAAAAAACAGCCATGGTTTTTGGTCAAATGAATGAACCACCTGGTGCTCGTATGCGCGTTGCCTTAACTGGTTTGACTATTGCTGAATATTTCCGTGATGTTGAAGGCCAAGATGTCTTACTATTTATTGATAACATCTTCCGCTTTACTCAGGCAGGTTCAGAAGTATCAGCTCTATTGGGTCGTATGCCTTCTGCAGTGGGTTATCAGCCAACCTTAGCGACTGAGATGGGCCAACTACAAGAACGGATTACATCAACTAAAAAAGGATCTGTTACCTCAATCCAAGCCATCTACGTTCCAGCAGATGACTATACTGATCCTGCACCGGCAACAGCCTTTGCCCATCTTGATTCAACAACCAACTTGGAACGTCGTTTAACACAGATGGGAATTTATCCAGCAGTAGATCCGTTGGCATCAAGTTCGCGTGCATTAGCACCTGAAATTGTTGGGGAAGAACATTATCAAGTGGCAACAGAAGTGCAACGTGTATTACAGCGTTATCGTGAATTACAAGATATTATCGCTATCTTGGGAATGGATGAATTATCTGATGATGAAAAAGTCTTGGTCGGACGTGCACGTCGTATTCAATTCTTCCTGTCACAAAACTTTAATGTTGCTGAACAGTTTACTGGTCAACCAGGATCGTATGTCCCTGTTGCTGAAACTGTTCGTGGTTTCAAAGAAATTTTAGAAGGCAAGCATGACGCCCTTCCAGAAGATGCTTTCCGTAATGTTGGACGTATTGAAGATGTGATTGAAAAAGCCAATAAAATGGGCTTTTAGTGAGGTAGGCTTATGGCAGAAATGACAGTACAAATTGTCACACCAGACGGTATTCGTTACAACCATAAAGCAAGCTTTATTTCCATTAGAACACCAGATGGTGAAATGGGAATTTTACCTAATCATGTTAATTTAATTGCCCCGTTAGAAGTGCATGAGATGAAAATTCGTCGAACTGATCATGATAGTCATGTCGATTGGGTAGCCGTGAATAAGGGCGTTATTGAAGTAAAAGATAACGTGGTAACCATTATTGCTGATTCGGCAGAGCGTGATTGTGACATTGACTTAAGTCGAGCAGAACGTGCCAAAGTCAGAGCCGAAAAAGAATTGGCAGAAGCTGAAAAAACTCATCGAGTGGATGAGATGGAAAGGGCTAAGATTGCTCTTCAACGTGCGATTAACCGTATTCGTGTTGGTAACCATCGTTAAAAGAAAAGAGTAGGCAAAGTGTTGCCTACTCTTTTTAATGTCAAAAATTTTGAGAAGTTCTCTAAAACTGCTATAATAAAAACATGGAACTAATAGAAAATACCATCAATCTTTTTAGTCATTTTATTTTTATTAGCCTTTTTCATCAATTATTTTACCAATTATTTGATTGGTCGCGTATCATCAAGGTTAATCAAGATAATGGCTGGAGATTAAGGCTCTTTATTTTGCTTTTAAGTATTGCTTTAGGCTATTTAGTCAGCAATTTTGTTTTAGATGTTCTTAGTTTTAGTCGCTTAATCATGTGGCGCAATTAACTTTAAGAAAAAAGAATGGAGAAATCATGGATACGATTATTATTGAAGGTGGCTCAACTCGTCTCAAAGGTCAAGTGACGATTGAAGGGGCAAAAAATGCTGTTTTACCCTTGCTAGCTGCTACAATTTTACCACAAGAAGGTAAAACACTATTACGAAATGTTCCTATTTTATCAGATGTTTTTACCATGAACAATGTGGTTAAAGGGTTAAATATCGCCCTTGAATTTAATCAAGAAAAAAAAGAAATTTTAGTAGATGCTACTGGAGATATTCTTGATGAGGCCCCTTATGAATATGTCAGCCAAATGAGAGCTTCTATTGTCGTTTTAGGTCCAATTTTAGCTCGTCAAGGACATGCCAAGGTATCGATGCCAGGCGGTTGCAGTATTGGCAGTCGTCCCATTGACTTGCACCTTAAAGGTTTGGAATTGATGGGGGCTAAGATTTCTCAAGTGGGTGGAGATATTACTGCCACAGCAGAAAAGCTAAAAGGTGCTAACATTTATATGGACTTTCCAAGTGTTGGAGCCACACAAAATCTAATGATGGCAGCTACCTTGGCTGATGGTGTGACTGTGATTGAAAATGCTGCTCGTGAACCTGAAATTGTCGATTTAGCAGTCTTACTCAATAAAATGGGGGCAGATGTCAAAGGAGCTGGTACAGAAACCTTAATCATCACAGGCGTAGAACGACTTCATGGTGCTGAACATGATGTGGTACAAGATCGCATTGAAGCAGGAACTTTTATGGTTGCAGCGGCAATGACTTCTGGGAATGTATTGATTAAAGATGCCATTTGGGAACATAATCGTCCATTGCTCGCCAAACTTACAGAAATGGGCGTTGAAGCAACAGAAGAAGCAGATGGAATTCGAATCAAGTCTGATTTAACTAAATTAAAACCTGTAACCGTTAAGACCTTACCACATCCTGGTTTTCCAACTGACATGCAGGCTCAGTTTACAGCCTTAATGGCTGTGGTTAATGGAGAGTCAACCATGATTGAAACAGTTTTTGAAAATCGATTCCAGCATTTAGAAGAAATGCGTCGTATGGGACTACATTCAGAAATTCTGCGTGACACTGCAATTATTCATGGAGGACAAGATTTACAGGGGGCACCAGTGATGTCAACGGATTTGCGTGCTAGTGCAGCCTTGATTCTGACAGGGATGGTGGCTAAAGGGCAAACAAAAGTCACTAAGTTAAATCATTTAGATCGTGGTTACTACCAATTCCATGAAAAGTTAAAGGCTCTGGGAGCTAAAATTGAACGTGTTAGTGAGGTAGAACATGTCTAATAGAAGAAAGTATGTCAAAAAACAGTTTCGACTTCTTGGTCTCGTGTTTTTATTAAGTCTTTTATGCTTTGCTATTGGCCTAATGATTGGCTATGCTGTCTTAGGAACAGGTCGCAATCCTTTAGCCATTCTATCACCAGATAAATGGCAAGCGATTTTTGATAAATTTGCAGGGAGATAAATTAAATGGTTCAAATGAAATCTGGAAAAAAAGCCAAATCAACCTTATCGCTTATTGCTGTTTTAGCTAGTTTGGGATTAGGCTATTTAGGTGTTAATACGGACAGTGCTAGTAATCCTGTTCAAGCCATTATCAGTCAAGTAACAGGACAAACCAATAATCAATCCCTTACAAATAATGGATCAAAAGCTAGTGAGAGTACCCCGACAGAAAGTCTAGCGCGATCTGTTCTAACTCCAGCCGTTAAAAAGCAGCTGGGAACAAAAATCAAGTTCAATGGTGCTGGTGCCTTTATCATTAACGATAATAAAACCTCTTTAGAAGCAGATGTCGCTAGTTTACCCTATGCGACTAACCAAACCAAAAAAGTACAAGGAAAAACCGTTCCAACTGTTGCCAATGCTCTCTTATCAAGAGCTACACGTCAGTATAAAAATCGTGAAGAGACAGGCAATGGGTCAACTTCTTGGAAACCAGCAGGTTGGAACCAATTATATGATTTGGCTGGTGAATACAGTCATGCGGTCGATCGTGGTCATCTATTAGGCTATGCCATTACTGGTGGTTTGAAGGGGTTTGATGCTTCGGCTAGTAACCCTGAAAATATTGCAACGCAAGCTGCCTGGGCTAATCAAGCTGATACAGCCGATTCAACTGGACAAAATTATTACGAAACCCTTATTCGTCGTGCCTTGGACAACAATAAGCGAGTTCGTTATCGCGTAACTCTTATCTATGATGGCAACAACATTTTAGCTTCAGGTAGTCATTTGGAGGCTAAATCTTCAGATGGCAGCTTAGAATTTAATGTTTTTATTCCTAATGTTCAAAGTGGTCTGACCTTTAACTATCAAACAGGACAAGTGAGTGTTAACTCATAACTTAGGGCATATTTAGACCTTTTAATGAATTTTTTGACTTGTCAGCTTTGCTATTTTTTGATAGAATAAAAAGGAATTTAATAGTGGTCTGTGAGATTAGTAACTAAAGGGAACTTGTTAGGGAGTGTAAGCCGTGACTGAAAGCTTACTCAAGGGAAATTTAGCCAATTCACTCACATCAAAGATCAAACAAGTAAGGTCTAGCTTTATGTTAGATAAAAACGGATGGTACCGCGTGTCAACGCTCCGCTTAGGAGTTTTGGCACGTTTTTCTTGTTTAAGCCACTAAATATTTGGAGGAAATATGGATTTACAAGCACAACTAGAAGAGTTAAAACGTAGCACGCAGGAAAAATTAGCTGGTATGACTCATAAACATGCCCGTGATTTGCAAGACTTACGCGTACAGGTTTTGGGCAAAAAAGGTAGTTTAACCGAGTTACTAAAGGGCTTAAAAGATTTGCCAAATGAGCTACGTCCTGCTGTTGGTAAACAAGTCAATGAGGTGCGTGACCTTTTGACGACAGCCTTTGATGAACGTGTTAAATTAGTTGAAGAAATGGCGATTCAAGCTCAATTAGAGCAAGAAAGTCTTGATGTGACCTTGCCAGGTCGCAAACAAAATCTAGGACACCGTCATGTTTTAACGCAGACCTGTCAAGAAATCGAAGATATTTTTCTTGGTATGGGCTATCAAATTATCGATGGTTTTGAAGTTGAGAAAGATTACTACAACTTTGAGCGAATGAATTTACCAAAAAATCATCCAGCACGTGACATGCAAGATAGCTTCTATATCACAGAAGAGATTCTACTTCGTACACATACCAGTCCTGTTGAAGCTCGTGCCATGGATCAGCATGATTTTAGCAAAGGACCGTTGAAAATGATTTCGCCAGGGCGAGTTTTCCGTCGTGATACAGATGATGCCACACATAGCCACCAGTTCCATCAAATTGAAGGTCTTGTGGTGGGAAAAAAAATTTCAATGGCAGACCTCAAAGGTACTTTATTGATGATTAGTCAAAAAATGTTTGGTAAAGATCGTGAAATTCGTCTGCGTCCGTCTTACTTCCCATTTACAGAACCGTCAGTGGAAGTTGATGTGTCATGCTTCAAATGCGAAGGCAAAGGCTGTTCAGTTTGTAAAAAAACAGGATGGATTGAAATTCTCGGTGCGGGGATGAGCCATCCAAGCGTCTTAGAAATGAGTGGTCTTGATAGTAACAAATACTCTGGCTTTGCTTTTGGAATGGGACTAGAACGAATTGCTATGTTGCGTTATGGAATCAATGATATTCGTGGTTTTTATCAGGGAGACAGTCGTTTTTCTGAACAATTTTAGGAGTTGAGATGATTGTTAACGTTTTAGAAAAAGATGTATCAATATTAAGAGAATTGGCAATGGAAACCTTTGCTGATACTTTTGGAGAGTCAATCAAAGACGAAGATTTACAAACTTACTTTGCAACAGACTTATCTTTAGACACCCTATCATTAGAATTAAGAAACCCAGAATCTCAATATTACTTTATACTTGTCGATCATCAACCTGTTGGTTTTGTCAAAGTCAATCAAGGTTTTGCCCAAACAGAACAAGAGTTAGACAATGCCTTTGAAATTCAACGTTTATATGTGAAAAAAGGCTATCAAGGGCTAGGATTGGGTAAAAAATTATTTGAATTTGCTTTAGATTTAGCTAAAGCGTCTGGTTGCGACTGGGTATGGCTAGGGGTTTGGGAGCATAATTATAAAGCGCAAGCCTTTTATACCAAGTATGGTTTTGAAAAATTTAGCCAACATGAGTTTATCACAGGAGAAACCGTTGATATTGATTGGTTGTTACGCCGACCTCTCAAATAACTGTATTAAAAGAAAGGAAAAAAATGCTAGTAAATTATAAATGGTTAAAAAACTTGGTTGATATTGACGTATCAAGTCAAGACTTAGCAGATAAAATGTCAACAACAGGAATTGAAGTTGAGGGAATTAGTCAAGCAGGGGCTGGCCTATCAAAAATCGTGGTCGGTCAAGTTGTTACTTGTGAAGACATTCCTGATACTCATCTTCATCTTTGCCAAGTGGATACAGGAGATGAAGAGCCACGTCAAATTATCTGTGGTGCTCCTAATGTTGAAGCAGGAATTAAGGTCATCGTCGCCCTTCCTGGTGCTCGAATTAAAGATAATTACAAGATCAAAAAAGGAAAAATTCGCGGTTTTGAATCATTAGGGATGATTTGTTCATTGAGTGAGTTAGGCATTTCTGATTCTGTCGTTCCGAAATCTTATGCTGATGGTATTTATCATTTGCCACTTGAAGCCAAGGTTGGAGATGATGCCCTTGCCTATCTTGATTTGCATGATGAAATTATCGAATTATCAATCACCCCTAACCGTGCGGATGCTCTTTCTATGCGAGGAGTTGCTCATGAAGTTGCAGCTATTTACGGTAAAAGTGTCAAGTTTCCAAAACGAGATGTTACTGAAAGTGAAAAATCTGCCAGTCAAGTCCTTTCAATTGCTCTTGAAACTGATAAAGTGCCATTTTATTCAGCACGAGTTATTGAAAATGTCAAGATCCAACCAAGCCCACAATGGTTGCAAAATCTCTTGATGAACCAAGGCATTCGTCCAATCAACAATGTGGTTGATGTGACTAACTATTGCTTGCTTTATTTTGGTCAACCTATGCATGCCTTTGATTTTGATAAATTTGAAGGCCAAACAATTGTACCACGTCAAGCCAAAGCAGGTGAAAAAATAGTTACACTTGACGGCGAAGAACGTGAATTAGTTAGTGAAGATATTGTCATCACTGTTGCAGACAAACCAGTTGCCCTAGCTGGTGTTATGGGAGGAGCGAATACTGAAATTGACGATAACTCTCAAAGAGTGGTACTAGAAGTAGCAATTTTTGAGAAGCAATCTATTCGTAAGACAAGCAGTCGTCTGGGCTTACGCTCAGAGAGTTCAACTCGTTTTGAAAAAGGTGTCAATCAGGCTGATGTTTATGAAGCATTGGACTTTGCTGCTAGTTTGTTAGCAGAACTAAGTCAAGGACAAGTATTAGCTGGTCGAGTCGAAGCAGGTCAACTCGATTTAGAACCAGTTGACGTTTCAACTGATTTAGACTATGTCAACACGCGCTTAGGAACAGATTTGGCTATGGATGACATTAAAGCTATTTTTGCTCAATTAGGCTTTGATTTTACAGCTAATAATAAAAAAGAATTTACAGTTTCCGTGCCAAAACGTCGTTGGGATATTAGTATTCCAGCTGATTTGGTTGAAGAAATTGCTCGTATCTATGGCTATGATAAGTTGCCAACTAAATTACCAGAAACAGATGGCACAATTGGGGAATTAACCCAAATGCAAAAACTGCGTCGTCAAGTACAAACGGTGGCAGAGGGCTTAGGTTTATCTGAAGTCATTACTTATTCTTTAACGACACCTGAAAAAGCGATTAGTTTCACCCCACAACCTAGCCAATTAACTGAATTAATGTGGCCGATGACTACTGAACGTTCCGCTCTTCGTCAAAATATGATTGCTGGTATGTTAGAAACACTAGCCTATAATATCGCTCGTAAAAATACCAATCTGTCACTTTATGAACTTGGTCGTGTTTTTGAACAAACAGGTCATGTAAAAGAGGAGTTACCAACTGAGTTGGAGCATTTTGCCCTGGCTTTAACTGGTCTAGTTCAAGATAAAGATTTCCAAACACAAGCAGTTCCTGTTGATTTCTTCTATGCTAAAGGAATGATTGAGGCATTGGCTGAGAAATTAAATCTAACATTTGATTTTGTAGCTAGTCAAGAGTTAGCAGAGCTACATCCAGGTCGTACTGCCCTGATTTATTGTCAAGAACAATTAGTTGGTTTCCTAGGTCAAGTACATCCACAGACTGCTAAGGCCTACAATATTTCAGAAACCTATGTGGCTGAAGTAAATGTTAGCCTGTTAGAACGATTGTTGCCTAACAATAAGACCTTTACCGAAATTACTAAGTATCCAGCTATTTCTCGCGATGTGGCACTCTTAGTCAAACGTGAAATAACTCATGGTGACATTATCAAAGCCATTGAAAAAGCGGGAGTCAAACGTCTGACAGCGGTTAAACTCTTTGATGTTTACACAGGACAAAATATTGATTTTGATAAAAAATCAATGGCCTATAACTTAACTTTCCAAAATCCAGAAGCTAGTCTGACAGATGACGAAGTTCTTAACTACATGAATAAAATAGTTAAATCACTCAAAGAAGAACTAGGTGCTGAAATCCGCTAGTTTAAATAACTGCTGAACCGAGCTTAACTGCTCGGTTTTTTGTGATACAATAATAAGAACAAGGAATATTTCTATTTTATAGTTCGTAGTCGCATTTTTCGAGCTTTTATATTAAAATAGATAAGATCATATATAAAGAGAATGTAACAATGAAAGAACATCTAGGAGTGGGAAAATCCCACAGTAAGATTATTTTAATGGGAGAACATGCTGTTGTTTATGGCTATCCAGCTATTGCTCTTCCCTTAACCGATATTAACGTCACTTGTCAAATCAAACCAGCTTATCAAAGTGTTCCTCAAGCAGAAAATAGTTTGGCACGAGCTATCGCTTTAGCCAAGGATTATTTAGGAAAAACAGAGTGTCAATTACGTTATGAATTGGTGTCACAAGTCCCAGAAAAAAGAGGTATGGGGTCTTCGGCAGCTGTTAGTTTAGCAGGAATACGAGCTGTTTTTGATTATTTTCAAGAGGAGTTACCAGACCATGTTTTGAGCAATCTAGCAAATCAAGCAGAAAAAATAGCTCATAGCAATCCTAGTGGCTTAGATGTTAAAACTTGTATGAGTCATCAAGCTATTAAATTTATTAAAAACCAAGGTTTTGAACCACTATCAATCGATTTAGATGCCTATTTAGTTATTGCTGATACGGGTATTCATGGTCATACCAGTGAAGCGGTACAAAAAATCGCAGATTTAGGAAAAAAAGCTAGTCCTTACTTAGAGCAATTAGGTGATTTAACCTTAACTGCTGAAAAAGCCATTAAAGCTAAGGAGTTAGAGAAACTTGGTCATAGTATGACGAAAGCTCATAAACAACTAGCCCAATTAGGTGTGTCTTGCGAGGTTGCGGATCATCTGGTTGAAAAAGCTCTAGCCTATGGGAGCTTAGGAGCCAAAATGAGTGGTGGTGGCTTGGGTGGTTGTGTCATTGCCCTTATAAAAAATAAAACAAACGCTCAAAAATTGAGCCAATATCTCAAAAAAGAAGGAGCTTGTCAGACATGGATTCGAAATCTGTAAGTGTCAAGTCTTATGCCAATATTGCCATTATCAAATATTGGGGAAAAGAAGATGCTAAAAATATGGTACCTGCGACCAGCAGCATTTCTTTAACGCTTGAAAACATGTACACTCAAACACGCTTGACTGCCTTGGATTCCAATGCTTCAGCGGATCAATTTTATATTGATGGTATTTTGCAAAATGATCTTGAACATCAAAAAATCAGTCAAATTATTGACCGTTTTCGTCAAGATCAACCTGTTTTTGTTCGTGTTGATACTAGTAATAACATGCCTACTGCAGCAGGATTGTCATCAAGTTCCAGTGGGTTATCAGCCTTGGTTATGGCTTGTAATGATTTTTTTAAAACTGATTTAAGTCGAGCCGAATTGGCCCAAGAAGCCAAGTTTGCTTCTGGTTCATCTGCTCGTAGTTTTTTTGGCCCTTTGGCCGCTTGGGATAAGGAAACAGGTGCTATTTATCCAGTTAAAACAGATTTGAAATTAGCCATGATTATGTTGGTGTTAAATGATCAAAAAAAACCAATCTCTAGTCGTGACGGTATGAAACGCTGTATGGATACTTCAACAAACTTTTCTGACTGGATTGAGCAATCAACTACTGACTATAAGATGATGTTAGAATTTTTGGCAGCCAATGAGTTTACAAAAGTTGGTCAATTAACAGAAAAAAACGCTTTGGCGATGCACGCAACGACTACAACTGCCCATCCAGCTTTTTCTTACCTAACTGAGCAATCGTATCAGGCGATGGCCTTTGTAAAAAATTTACGTCAAGAGGGACATGAGTGTTATTTTACAATGGACGCTGGACCTAATGTTAAGGTTCTTTGTCTAGAAAAAGACCTTGATCAGTTAGTGCCACTCTTTGAAAAACACTATCGTATTATTGTGTCTAAAACAAAGGATTTGCCTAATGACTAAAACCTATCATGTGACTACAGGAGGTAAGTTATACTTGGCAGGTGAGTATGCCGTTTTAACACCTGGTCAAACTGCCTTGATTAAATATATTCCTATTTTGATGGAGGCAACCATACAAGCCAATCCAGATTATCAGTTGTCATCTGATCTGTTTGATTATAGTGTCGATTTGTATCCAGATAAACAGTATGCCTTGATACAAGAAACTGTGTCGATTGTCAATGATTACCTGGTAAAATTAGGGCACACACTTTCTCCTTTTCGTCTTCGAATTTCAGGTAAATTTGAAAAAAATGGTAAAAAAATTGGTATTGGATCTAGCGGTAGTGTGATTATCCTAACCATCAAAGCTATGGCTGAATTTTACAAAATCCATCTTTCAGCAGATTTACTTTTTCGTTTGGCCAGCTATGTGCTTCTAAAACGTGGAGATAATGGGTCTATGGGCGATTTGGCTTGCATTGCCTATGAAGATTTCATTGCTTTTACTAGTTTTAATCGTCAGAAAATCAGAGAATTGATTGCTGAAAACGAATTATTAACAGTTTTGACGGCAGATTGGGGGTATCAGATTAGACCAATTAAGGTGACACTTCCTTGTGAATTTTTAGTTGGTTGGACAGGAACACCTGCGATTTCCAAAGACATGATTGCGTTAGTTCAAGCATCAATTAGTTCAGATTTTCTTGAACAAACTCAAATTGCGGTTGAACAGATTGAGCAAGGCTTAAAAAAGGCTGATCAAGAACTGGTTAGTGCTGGGCTAAAAAGAGCTGGGCAACTATTGGAAAAACTTCACCCTGCTATTTATTCAAAAACTTTACAAGACCTGGTTGGAGCAACAAAAAATCTCACAGCAATTGCTAAAAGTAGTGGGGCTGGTGGGGGTGATTGTGGCGTGGCCCTAACGTTTGATACAAAAAGCAGTTGCTGTTTGATTGAAAAGTGGCAGCAAGCTGGAATTGAGTTATTATGGCAGGAGGTGTTAGCATGACTAGTAATCGTAAAGATGATCATATTCGTCACGCACTCGCGTATCAGTCACCCTATAATAGTTTTGATGATATGGAGCTCATTCATTGTTCCTTACCAGATTATGATTTAGCAGAGATTGATTTATCTACCCATTTTGCAGGTCATGATTTTGCTTATCCATTTTATATCAATGCCATGACTGGTGGTAGCGAAAAAGCAAGAATTATCAATGAAAAATTGGCTCAAATTGCTGAAACTTGTGGGATTCTATTGGTGACAGGCTCCTACAGTGCTGCCTTAAACAATCCTTCTGATGCTTCTTTTAAATTGAAAAAGGAGAATTCTGATTTACTCTTAGCGACCAATATCGGCTTAGATAAACCTTATCAAGCAGGTTTACAAGCCGTAGAAGCCTTGCAACCTGTCTTTTTGCAAGTTCATGTCAATGTCATGCAAGAATTGTTAATGCCAGAAGGCGAGCGACAATTTTCACACTGGAAAAACCATTTGACAGAATATGTGAAAAATATCCCTATACCAGTAGTCTTAAAAGAAGTCGGTTTTGGTATGGATGTTAAAACAATCCAACAGGCTTATGATTTAGGCATTAAAACCGTTGATATTTCAGGGCGTGGGGGAACTAGTTTTGCCTATATTGAAAACCAACGCAGTCAAAGGCGTCATTACTTAGACCAGTGGGGACAATCAACCGTTCAAGCCTTACTAAATGCTCATCACTTGTCTGATAAGGTGGAGCTATTGGCTAGTGGAGGCATTCGTCATCCCCTTGATATGATTAAGGCCTTGGTCTTAGGAGCTAAAGGAGTTGGACTATCTCGACCTATTCTAGAACTTGTTGAAACAAAAGACGTAGCAGAAGTGATTGAGATTATCCAACAATGGCAAGATGACCTAAAACGCATCATGTGTGCCTTAAATTGTCGCACGATTGAAGACTTAAAAAACGTTGATTACTTACTTTATGGCAAGCTAGCAGCAGCCAATCCCAATTAGCATAAAACTGATTAACCTAAGATTTAGTTCTACTTGAATAGAAAGAATTAAATCTTTTTATACTAGACAATATTTTGAAAGAATCTGGAGTAATGCCCTTAAGGCAGGCAAGCAAGTAGAAGTTTCTATCAAACTTAGATATGATGGTGCCTCTAAACGACCAAGTGAGTTTAATATCAAATATAAAATTGATAATGGTAAAATAATTAGTAGAATAATTAGTAACAATTAGAAAGGTTAAATCAAAATGATATTAGATGAACAATTAAGAGACTATCATGATCAAATGATTATTGCCTCTAGTAGATATGTTAATCATTTAGCCAACTGCATTTATATTTATTATGTTTCTGAAAGATATTTGTTAAGTTTTGATGTTTTTTACAAGATTGATGACAAATATGTTGAAAGAGGGGAACTCAATCAAGTTTTGTCAGGTATTGAATTTATTGATGAATCTGATGAAAAACAAAATATTTTATTAGATTCATGTTTAGAACTCATTAAAAAAATAAGGAAGCATTATGCTGAATTGGGAAAACCTTCTCATACAGAATGTTTCATGATTTATGATGTTGATAATAATAAACTAGATATAGACTATATTTATGATGCTCGCTATGAAACACGTCCTGATCATATTCATATGACTCCTGAAGAAGAGTTTGATAAATGGTTTGAGCAAGCCAAATCACAAGGATTATAAAAGCTAATCAATCTAAACTCTCTTGGGACAGTATTCCAAGAGAGTTTAGTAAATTATGATATCATTTCTTTTAGATAGGTTAGGAGAAAGTATATGACTTTACAAACAGAACTCAAATCCATTGAAAAACAGATGATTGATTTAGCATTAGATTTTGCAAATCACCAAGTGGATGGTATTTATATTTATGCTGTTTTAGAACGAACGGTACAAAGTTTTGATGCTTTTTACCGTATTCAAAATAATTACGTAGAACGACATTTTTTAAATGATTTTTTAAGTTCAGACTATCAAATAGATAAATCAAGTGATTATCAATTTGAATTTTTAGAAGATGGTTTAGATTTAATTTTTAAAATCATTGATTTACATCAATCAAGCAATAGCCCCTATCTAACTGAATTATGGGTAATCTATGACCATACATCAAATCAATGGCAAACAACCTATAGTTATGACGCTCGTTATGAAACACGTCCTGATCATATTCATATGACTCCTGAAGAAGAGTTTGATAAATGGTTTGAGCAAGCCAAATCACAAGGATTATAAAAGCTAATCAATCTAAACTCTCTTGGGACAGTATTCCAAGAGAGTTTAGTAAATTATGATATCATTTCTTTTAGATAGGTTAGGAGAAAGTATATGACTTTACAAACAGAACTCAAATCCATTGAAAAACAGATGATTGATTTAGCATTAGATTTTGCAAATCACCAAGTGGATGGTATTTATATTTATGCTGTTTTAGAACGAACGGTACAAAGTTTTGATGCTTTTTACCGTATTCAAAATAATTACGTAGAACGACATTTTTTAAATGATTTTTTAAGTTCAGACTATCAAATAGATAAATCAAGTGATTATCAATTTGAATTTTTAGAAGATGGTTTAGATTTAATTTTTAAAATCATTGATTTACATCAATCAAGCGATAGCCCCTATCTAACTGAATTATGGGTAATCTATGACCATACATCAAATCAATGGCAAACAACCTATAGCTATGAAGCTCGTTATGAAAAAGCTCCATTGCATGTCCAAATAACACCATACGAAGAATTTTACAAATGGTTTGATCAAGTCAAATCACAAGGATTGTAAAAGCTAATCAATCTAAACTCTCTTGTGATAGTATTCCAAGAGAGTTTAGTAAATTATGATATCATTTCTTTTAGATAGGTTAGGAGAAAACAATGACTTTAGAAACAAAACTCAAATCCATTGAAAAACAGATGATTGATTTAGCATTAAATTATGCGAATCATCAAGTAGATGGTGTTTATATTTATTGTGTCACAGAAAAATATGTACAAAGTTTCGATCTTTTTTATCGAATTAAAGACACTTATATTGACAGGCATGAGTTAAATCATTTTTTTGATACAGATAAGCAAATAGATAATTCTTCTGATACCGTCTTTGATATGCTTACAAAAGGTCTTGAGTATGGAGAAGATTTACAACAATTATGTTTGAGCTATGAACAATCCTATCCAACGGAGTTATGGATTATCTATGACCATACATCCAAGCAATGGCAAACAACCTATAGCTATGAAGCTCGTTATGAAACACGCCCTGATCATGTTCACATGACACCATATGAAGAAATAGAGAAGTGGTTTGAGCAAGCCAAATCACAAAGATTGTAATTTTGTATAATCACACAAAAAGTCTTATTAAAAAATAAGACTTTTTCTATTCACTATTTTTGAATTGCTCTTACTAAATTCTTTCACTAGAATGTTGTCGCAGTTTTTCTAAAAGAACAGTAGCCGTATCAAGATTCATGTGTTTTTCAACTAATAATTGTTTGACAAGCGGCGTCACTTCCTTGTCATCAGCTCCTGCCAATAGGGCTAATGATTTGGCGTGTAATTTCATGTGACCATCTTGAATACCCGTATCAACCAAAGCCTTCAAGGCAGCAAAATTTTGAGCTAAGCCAATAGACACGACAAGTCTAGCCAATGATTTGGCGTCAACTTGCCTAAGTATATCATGTGCTAACTGAACACTAGGATTTAAGCCAATGGAGCCCCCCTTACTAGCCGTCGGCATAGGTAGGGTCATTTCTCCCACGAGTTGCTCTAGCTCAGCCTCATAGGTCCAAGTGCTTAACCCCTGATAAGTTCCCGTATGACTGGCATAAGCATGTCCTGCCGCCTCAATCGCTCGCCAATCATTTCCTAAAGCCATAATCAGAGCATCAATTCCATTAAAAATCCCTTTATTATGAGTGGCTGCTCGATAGGGGTCGAGCTTAGCAAACTGACTCGCTAAAACGATTTTTTGGGCAATTTCTTTAGCTTTTTCCTTATTACGATTCAAAAAACGTAGGTCAACAGCACACTTTGTCGTGACTAAGGATTCTGTCGCATAATTAGACAAAATTGCCATTAAAGACTGACCTTGACTAAGGTCTGCAAGTGGTTGCTTCAGAGCTTCCATCATCGTATTGACCATATTAGCTCCCATAGCTTCTTGGGTATCGACAGTGACAAATACAGCTAAAAAGGATTGTTCATCTTGATAGGTTTCAACTGACAAATCACACGCTCCACCACCACGTTTGACAATAGAAGGATAGGCTTGATTAGCAAGCTCTAATAAGTCAGATTTATTGGCTAAAATTGTCTGACTGGCAATAGCTAAATCAGGAATATCATACAAAATCACCTGTCCAATCATTTGGCGGTTGTGCAAGGTCGTTTCAAAGCCTCCCGAACGCTTAATGATTTTACTAGCAAAGCTAGCGGCTGCAACCACTGAAGGTTCTTCTGTAACAAAAGGAACTTGATAAACGTGGCCATCTACCATAACATCTAGCACCAAACTAAATGGTAGGCTAAATTGACCAAAAACGTGTTCTGCCATTTGATTTGCCACAGTAAGTGGCAGTTGTTGATTAGTGGTTAAAATATCACGACTTTGGTCAGAAAGATGAGGCAGCTGCTTCATCAGTTCTTGTCGTTCTTTGGGTGTTTTTTTAGCAAATCCAGTCCAGTTCATCTTAGTCCACCTTGCTATACTGTCTTTGGTGCTGCTCGATACCAGTTAATCTAAATGTATTGGTTTGGTGCTCTGCAAAACTAGCTGAGCCATTTTCATCCAACTGAGCCTGTTCAAAGAAAAGTTGTTCATACTCAGAGATAGACAAAGGAGTGCGTTGATCTAAGTCATTTTGTCTAGTCGATGAGAGTTGATTCTCAAATCCTTCAACTAAAAGTCCACTAAAAATTTCAGACACAGCACCGCTACCATAGCTGAAAAAGCCAAGGCGATCACCTGCTTGTAGTGTTTTTGCATTTTCCAAAAGAGAAAGTAATCCCAAGTACAACGAACCGGTATAGATATTTCCAACTTGCTTGCTATAAGCGATCGAATGCTCAAAATTTTCCTTTAATTGTTCTTGATGAGGTAAAGCTAAGTCTTTTGTTATCAATTTGTTTAAACCCTTGAGTGCTAGTTTAGGGAAGGGAAGGTGGAAACAAAAAGCCGTAAAATCAGCCATGGTCAAACCAGTACGTTTTTGATACTCTGCCCAAGTAGTTGTCAAAGAATCTAGGTATTGCTTGGTCGAATACATGCCATTGACAAAAGGAACCTCTGAATAATTTGGACGCCAAAAGTCCATGACATCTCTGGTTTGAGCGACATTATCATCTTCAAAAGCCAGTATTCGTGGATTGGCAGTGACCAACATAGCAAGGCTTCCTGCTCCCTGAGTTGGCTCGCCTGCTGATTGAATACCATATTTGGCAATATCGCTAGCAATAACCAAGACACGAGAAGTTGGCGACTTTTCAATGTGTAATTTAGCATAATTGAGAGCTGCAGTGGCACTATAGCAAGCCTCTTTCATCTCAAAACTTCTAGCAAACGGTTGAATGCCTAACAACGCATGAACATAAACGGCTGCCGCTTTACTTTGGTCAATACTAGACTCCGTCGCCACAATCACCATGTCAATTTTTTCTTTATCATCATCAGTGAGGATACTTTGAGCTGCACTGGCCGCTAACGTCACAATATCTTCACTAATTGGAGCAATGCTCAATGCGTCTAGCAACAAGCCTTCGCTATATTTAGCTGGATCAACATCTCGAGCCATAGCCAGTTCTGTCATTTTTAATTGATATTTTGGGGTTGCAAAACCGATTTTATCAATGCCGATTAGCATGATTTTATCTCCTATCTTATTTAGGTTTATCTTTATTTAGTTGCTCTTAATTCTAACATAAAAAAGCCCATTTGCCATTGAAAAAACTTCGAGATGTCAAGCTAATTGGTAGCTATCTTTTTTACTGGATTTTTTGATTTAATTTAGGTAAAATAACTAGAAGTAATCAATACAAACGAGGTAATCATGACAAAAGCAGATCAGATATTTCAAGATAATATCAAAGAAATCATGACAACAGGTGTCTTTAGTCAACAAGCCCGTCCCCAATATAAAGATGGACGTGTTGCTCATTCTAAATATATCACAGGTGCTTTTGCCCAATATGATTTGTCACAAGGCGAATTTCCCATTACCACCTTGCGTCCTATTCCGATAAAGTCGGCTATCAAGGAAATTTTTTGGATTTACCAGGATCAGAGTAACGACCTGTCACTATTAAATGACAAGTACGGGGTCAAGTATTGGAATGATTGGGAGGTTGGCAAAACGGGTACGATTGGTCAACGTTATGGTGCCGTCGTTAAAAAGCATGACATTATCAACAAACTGCTAAAACAACTCGCAGAAAATCCTTGGAATCGCCGTAATGTGATTTCTCTTTGGGACTATGAAGCATTTGAAGAATCAGAAGGACTTTTGCCTTGTGCCTTTCAGACCATGTTTGACGTGCGTCAGGTCGAAGATACCATTTATTTAGATGCTACGCTTACTCAAAGAAGTAATGACATGTTAGTTGCTCATCACATCAATGCCATGCAGTATGTGGCTTTGCAAATGATGATTGCCAAACATTTTGGTTGGCAGGTAGGAAAATTCTTCTATTTTGTTAATAATCTCCACATCTATGACAATCAATTTGAGCAAGCAGAAGAACTATTACGCCGTCAACCAAGTCAGTGTCAACCAAGGTTGGTACTTAATGTTCCAGATAAAACCGACTTTTTCGCCATAAAATCAGAAGATTTTGAGTTGCTGAACTATGACCCAATCAAACCACAATTAACATTTGACTTGGCAATTTAGAAATGAGGCCTTGATGACAAAAAAAATAAGCGCTATTTGGGCAGAAGACAACAAGGGACTAATTGGCAAAGACGGTCACCTACCTTGGCATCTTCCTAAAGACTTAGCTCATTTTAAAGCCACAACAAGTGGACAGGCTATTCTAATGGGACGAGTTACTTTTGAAGGTTTGGGAGGACGTCCCTTACCCAATCGAACGAATTTAATTCTTAGCCGAGATAAGACATTTCAAGCTCAGGGCGTACAGATACTTCATTCCGTAGAAGAAGTTCTTGAATGGTTTGACAAACAAGATAAGAACCTCTATATTGCTGGGGGCAGTGAGATTTATCGCTTGTTTGAACCTTATTACGACCGGTTGATAGTAACCAAGGTAGATGGAGAATTTGACGGAGATACTTATTTTCCAAAGCTAGATTTAACTACCTTTGAGCAAGTATCAAATGTATTTTATGAAAAAGATGAAAAAAACGCTTATGATTTTCATATAGTTGTTTTAGAGAGAAATAAGGAGTAATTTTTAGGATGCAACGAAGTGTTTTCGGTGTCTTTACCGCCTTTTTGTGTGGCATTTGTGTCTTATGCGCCCTAGTAGCTATCAAGAAAAAACGCTATGGATTAGGGACTTTATTCTTATTAAATGCCTTTACAAATCTTGTCAACACCATTCATGCCTTTTATGGCACATTATTTAATTAGGAAAGTGAAAAATGTCTGGAGATACGATGACTGAAATTGTTAATTGTTCATTTTGTGGTAAAAATCAAAATGAAGTGAGAAAAATTGTTGCAGGTAAGCATGTTTATATCTGTAATGAGTGTGTTGCCTTATCACAAGAAATTATCAAAGAAGAATTGGCAGAAGACATTCTAGCCGACTTGGCAGAAGTGCCAAAACCAAAAGAATTGTTAGAGATTCTAAATAACTACGTTATTGGACAAGACCGAGCTAAACGTGCCTTGGCTGTTGCCGTTTACAACCATTACAAACGAATCACCTTTACAGAAAGCCGTGAAGACGATGATGTCGATTTACAAAAATCAAATATCCTGATGATTGGTCCAACTGGTTCTGGGAAGACCTTCTTAGCTCAAACCTTGGCCAAAAGTTTGAATGTTCCTTTTGCTATTGCAGATGCAACGGCCTTAACAGAAGCAGGCTATGTAGGAGAAGATGTCGAAAATATTCTCTTAAAACTCATTCAAGCAGCAGATTATAATGTTGAACGTGCGGAACGTGGTATTATCTACGTTGATGAAATTGATAAGATTGCCAAAAAAAGTGAAAATGTTTCAATTACTCGTGACGTATCAGGTGAAGGAGTGCAACAAGCTCTTTTGAAAATCATTGAAGGAACTGTTGCCAGTGTGCCACCTCAGGGCGGCCGCAAACACCCACAACAAGAAATGATTCAAATTGATACCAAAAATATTCTCTTCATCGTGGGTGGAGCTTTTGATGGCATTGAAGATATTGTCAAACAACGTTTAGGTGAAAAAGTCATTGGCTTTGGTCAAAATAATCGCAAGATTGCTGACGATGCCTCTTATATGCAAGAAATTATCGCTGAAGATATCCAAAAATTTGGACTGATTCCTGAATTTATCGGTCGATTACCAGTAACAGCAGCTCTAGAGCAATTAACGGTAGATGACTTGGTTAACATCTTAACTGAACCTCGTAATGCCTTGGTTAAACAATATCAAACCTTATTATCTTATGATGGTGTCACGCTAGAATTTGAACAAGCTGCTCTAGAAGCGATCGCTCAAAAGGCTATTGAACGCAAAACTGGCGCGCGTGGTTTACGTTCAATCATTGAAGAAACCATGCTAGACATCATGTTTGAAGTGCCAAGTCAACAAAATGTCACAACGGTACGAATTACCAAATCAGCCGTTGAAGGTACTGATAGTCCTATCTTAGAAACGGCATAGGTGAGTTGAATGAATGAAGTTTATTTGAATACCCATAATGCGACTATCCAACTCAGTGCTGCCAATAAATCTCATTATCCCCAAGATGATTTGCCTGAAATTGCATTGGCTGGTCGTTCAAACGTCGGTAAGTCCAGTTTTATTAACACCTTATTAGGTCGGAAAAACCTGGCTAGAACGTCCAGTAAACCTGGAAAAACTCAGTTACTCAATTTTTATAATATTGATGATAAGCTACGCTTTGTCGATGTCCCAGGTTATGGCTATGCTAAAGTTTCCAAAGCCGAACGTGCCAAATGGGGAAGAATGATTGAAGAATATCTGGTCACAAGAGATAATCTAAGAGCCGTGGTTAGCTTAGTCGATCTTCGCCATTTGCCGACAACCGAAGACGTTCAAATGTATGAATTTCTAAAATATTACGAAATTCCAGTCATTATCGTCGCCACTAAGGCCGATAAAATTCCCCGTGGTAAGTGGAATAAACACGAGTCTGAAATCAAGAAAAAATTAGATTTTGATAAAAATGATACCTTTATCGTTTTTTCATCAGAAACCAAACAAGGTTATGATCAGGCTTGGGATAGTATTTTAGAGCAATTATGAAAACTTCCTAATTTTTTAGGAAGTTTTTTCAAAAAATAAATAAAAATCCTTGACAGCTTTTACAAAGAATGATATGATAATAGAGGTTTTAAAATAAAACTGACCTAAGACAGTAGGTGAGCCTAGCTCGTAAATCCTACCGAGGCACAAAACGTGATATTTATGAGCGTATTGTACTTTCGTGTCTGGGTTTAGGCACTTTTTTTGTGCCTAGCCAAAATAAAAACGGAGGTAAAACTAATGAGTCAAGCAAGTATTGCTAAAAAAGCAGAATTGGTTGAAGTTGTTGCTGAGAAAATGAAAGCAGCAGCGTCTATCGTTGTGGTTGACGCACGTGGATTGACTGTAGATCAAGATACTGTTCTACGTCGTAATCTTCGTGAGAGTGGTGTTGAGTACAAAGTTATTAAAAACTCAATCCTACGTCGTGCTGCTGAAAAAGCTGGTCTTGAAGGTATGGAAAATGTCTTTGTAGGACCAACTGCAGTTGCATTTTCAAACGAAGATGTTATCGCACCTGCGAAAATCCTTAACGATTTCTCAAAAACTGCTGAAGCCCTTGAAATTAAAGGTGGTGCAATCGAAGGTGCTGTTGCTTCTAAAGAAGAAATCGTTGCCCTTGCGACATTGCCAAACCGCGAAGGACTTCTTTCTATGCTTCTATCTGTACTTCAAGCACCAGTTCGCAATGTGGCGTACGCGGTCAAAGCGGTTGCAGAAAGCAAAGAAGGTGCTGCTTAATTATAAGCAGTTTGGTAGCCTAGTGTTACCACAATTATCATATTTATAAAACATATTTGGAGGACATTACAATGGCATTGAACATTGAAAACATTATTGCTGAAATTAAAGAAGCTTCAATCCTTGAGCTTAACGATCTTGTAAAAGCTATCGAAGAAGAATTTGGTGTAACAGCTGCTGCTCCTGTTGCAGTTGCTGCTGCAGGTGGTGCTGATGATGCTGGTGCTAAAGATTCATTCGACGTTGAATTGACATCTGCTGGCGACAAAAAAGTTGGCGTTATCAAAGTTGTTCGTGAAATCACAGGTGAAGGCCTTAAAGAAGCTAAAGCTATCGTTGACGGTGCACCATCTATGCTTAAAGAAGGTGTTCCAGCAGCTGAAGCTGAAGAAATCAAAGCTAAGCTTGAAGAAGCAGGAGCTTCAGTTACTCTTAAATAATAGAGTATCACAATTTGATTACGAAAACCTAGTAAATCAAGGTTTTCAAGTCGCTTAGGGCGATTAAAAAAATGGGAAGTTTCATTTGAAATCCCCCCATAGACACCCTCACAAATTGCTGTGGGGGTTTTCTATTTTAATCTTTTTTCATTAAATAATTGATAAAATACTTTAAGTAAATATCACAAATTCTCATTTTTTAAGACTTTTTGAAAATGATTTTGTTTTAGTATTTCAGCCACTCTATTTGTTGGCTGTTTTTTGTTTTCCAAAATGTAATTTTTAACAGTTTTCTCTTCTACAATTTTATAAGAAACTAAAATTGAAGAGCTCTTCCGATTAAAAGAATATCTAGGTAAATCATTAAATATTGCAGCAAGTCCTTGATTTAGCTGTTCGGCTAGATATGTTATCTAGTAATGTAGCTAAACAAGTTGGCAATGTGAGAAAAAACCGTCCGAAAGTTGACTTTTGGACAGTTAAAGAGTTTCAAAAATTTATTGGCACGTTTGACAAGTCCAATATTTATAACTTACTCTACTTCACAACATTTTGTTTTTTCTTTATGACTGGTGTCCGTACAAGCGAATTGCAAGCTATTGAGTGGTCAAAAGTAAATTGGAATACTGGCTCAGTCTTGATTGATTGCTCTATGTACTATAAAAATCAAAAAGAGTGGTATATAACTGACACAAAGTTAATCTCTGGCACTCGATTAATATATCTTGATGATGATACTTTAAAATACTTAAAAGATTGGCAAGAAATACAAGCTGAAATAGGAAATCATCGTTTTGTATTTTCTTTGGCAGATAGCCCCTTAGTTAAGCCAACGCTAAAAAGAGTCTTGCAAATTCATAGTGACTATGCTGGTATCAAGTCTATTCGTATTCATGATTTAAGGGCACTCTCATGCTAATTTTATGCTTTCGTTTGGTATGAATGACTTAGAAATGCAAAATCGTCTAGGTCATGCTGATATTAAGACAACACTAGGGACATACTCTCATCTTCGCCCTAATGCTATAAAAGATGTTGCTAATCGTATGGCAGGACAAGTAGTGGTAGACAACAACAAGGTTAGAAAAAGTAAGTTTAATGGTAATCAGCATACTTTGAAATTATAGCCCTAAATTTTTAAAAACTAGCAAAGTCTGTTTTTAAAAACGTGGACTGTTACAGTAAACTGCGAAAGTTTACTGTATTTTTTATTTTGATAGTGATATAATATTTTCATAAATTTATAAATGGAGAATTGTGCATGATAAAATCAGATAAAATTGAAGATTTATGGGATGATGATGAAGATTTTTCCTATTATGATGATTGGTTGAATGATATAGATAATATTCGGTCTATTGTTTTTGATTTAGCTAAGTCATTGAACTTTGTCAAAGTTTATTTATATGGAGAATATACACATCCACGTACACATAAAAGAAAAGATAAAGTGGTTCGTATTGCTATTCAATCAGACAATGTAATATCGTTAAAAGAGTGGGATATACTAGAAAACGCTTTGTCTGAATATCCAGTTGTATTTACTGATTATGATTGTTTAATCTTGGGAAAAGTAGAAACAGGAGCTAAGCCAAATGATTTAATAATGTTTCGATTTGGAAATTGGATACTATATTCTAGTGATTTAAAGAGTAAAGAAGACTTGAATTATATCCCTTGTGAACATGATTTAACAGAAAGTGAAATGCGAGAAATATGTTATTTAAATTAAAATGAACTACCATATATCATGGTAGTTTTTCTTTATTAGTGCTGAATTGGTCTTAATAGCAAAAAACTGCTGAAAACATTGGTTTCATGCAGTTTATTGAGTAACTTATTCTATTCCCACTCAACTGTTGCTGGGGGTTTGCTGGTGATGTCATAGACGATACGGTTAACGTGGTCAACTTCATTGACGATACGAACGGAGATTTTTTGCAAAACTTCCCAAGGAATCTTAGCAAAGTCAGCAGTCATCCCATCAACAGAAGTGATTGCACGGATAGCTAGAGTATAGTCATAGGTACGACCGTCTCCCATAACACCGACTGAGCGTACACCTGTATTAACAGTGAAGTATTGCCAAATATCGCGGTCTAAACCTGCTGCCGCAATTTCTTCACGCAAAATAGCGTCAGACTCACGGACAGTCGCCAATTTTTCTTCAGTAATTTCCCCCATAACACGAATGGCTAATCCTGGACCTGGGAAAGGTTGTCGCCAAACAATCTCATCTGGCATGCCTAGGGCAGTTCCCAAAGCTCGTACTTCATCTTTGAAAAGGGTATTTAAGGGTTCAATCAGCTTGAATTGCATGTCTTCAGGCAGACCACCGACATTATGGTGAGACTTAATGGTTTGGGCTGTTTCAGTACCTGATTCGATAATATCAGTGTAAAGGGTTCCTTGAGCCAAAAAGGCAACATCATCTAACTTACTTGCTTCATCATCAAAGACATAAACAAATTCGTTACCAATAATTTTACGTTTTTGTTCTGGATCAGAAACACCTGCCAGCTTGTCTAAGAAGCGTTTAGCTGCGTCAGCCTTGATGATATTTAGGCCAAATTTACCACCTAGCATGTTCATGACTTGGTCGGATTCGCCTTTTCGTAACAACCCATGATCGACAAAGATACAGGTCAGTTGGTCTCCAATGGCACGTTGAAGCAGTACCCCAACAACAGACGAATCCACACCACCAGATAGACCAAGGAGAACTTTTTTATCACCAACAGTTTGGCGAATTTTTTCAATTTCCATATCAATGAAATTATCCATAGACCAGTCGCCACGCGCACCACAAATAGTGATCGCAAAATTGCGGAGAAGATCATTGCCATAAACAGAATGACGGACTTCTGGATGGAATTGGATACCATAGATTTTCTTGTCAGGATTTTCCATCGCTGCATAAGGACAGTCAACAGATTGACCGGTACGGACAAAACCATCTGGAATTTCGGTCACGGCATCGCCATGACTCATCAAGACTAATTGTTCAGCAGGTGTATCAGTAAAGAGCTGAGAGCTTTGATCTTGACTAAGGGTTGATTGACCATATTCACGATTTCCCGCATCACCAGCAGGAAGTACCTGGCCACCAAGCGTATGCGTAATTAACTGCATACCATAACAAATACCTAAAATTGGAATGCCGAGCTCCAAAATATCTGGATCAATACTAAACGAACCGTCTGCATAGACAGAGTTTGGCCCTCCAGATAAGACGATACCGATAGGGTTTAGCTCCTTAACTTCCTGAGCTGAAATCTTATGGCTCATGAGTTCAGAAAACACCCCAAATTCACGGATACGTCGAGTAATGAGCTGGTTGTATTGACTACCATAATCCAAAACGATAATTTTTTGTAGCTCTGCTGATTGAGAAAATTCAGTCATGGTTAACCTTTCTTATTTACATCATTTGACGAAATGTCTTATCTCATTGTAACATATTTCATTCAATTAAAAAGCTCTTTTCTTGCTTTTCTTTCATCTCTTTTCTAAATCAAACCATAACATGCTATAATAAGAAGTGGAAAGTAAAGGAGTTTGAGCCAAATGTTACCAGCCTATATTAAAATTCGTGATGAATTAAAATCAGAAATTGATCAAGGAACTTGGAAAATTGGTAGCCGCCTACCTAGTGAACGTGACTTAGCCAGTCGTTTTGCTGTTAGCCGCATGACTTTAAGACAAGCCATTAGCGTCTTGGTCGAAGAAGGAATTGTTGAAAGACGTGTCGGCAGTGGTACCTATGTTGCCAACCAACGTGTACAAGAGCGCATGAGGGGAACCACCAGTTTTACAGAAATCATCAAATCGCAAGGAAAAACACCCTCGACACATTTGGTGTCTTATCAACGTATTCTTCCCAATGAGCAGGAAATAAAACACCTTAACATCCCACCAAATTCCCATATTATTCGTATGGAACGTGTTCGTTACGCAGATGACTTGCCTGTAGTTTTTGAAGTTGCCAGTATTCCAGAAAAGATTGCTAAAAAATTAGATAAACAAGCTATTAGTGAACACTTTTTCCAATCCTTGACTGAAGCAGGTTTTGTTATTGGTAAAAGTAAACAAACCATTTCAGCCAAATTGGCTTCCAAAGAGATGGCACATTATCTAAATATTCAACCACAGTCTGCTATTTTAAGCCTCATTCAAACCTCTTACTTAGACGACGGCGTTTGTTTTGAATATGTCCGTAGTCAATATGTTGGCGAGCGGTTTGAATTTTATCTTGAAAACCATTGATCCAAGTCACGATAGGAGTTTAATTATCTTGATAAATATGGTAAAATAAGGCTTATGGAAATTGAAAAAACCAATCGAATGAACGCTTTATTTGAATTTTACGCTGCCTTATTAACAGATAAGCAGATGAACTATATCGAGCTATACTATGCTGATGATTACAGTTTAACTGAGATTGCTGAAGAGTTTCAGGTCAGTAGGCAGGCAGTGTATGATAATATCAAGCGAACTGAAAAGATTTTAGAAGACTATGAGATGAAATTGCACATGTATTCGGATTATATCGTCCGTAGTCAGATTTTTGATGATTTGTTAGCCAAATACCCAGACGATTCGTATTTAAAAGAACAAATTATGACCTTGAGTCAAATTGATAATAGAGATTAGGAGAAAAACGTGGCATTTGACAATCTAACCCAGCGCCTACAAGGTGTTTTTAAAAACTTACGCCGTAAAGGTAAATTATCTGAAAAAGACGTCCAAGAAGTGACTAAGGAAATTCGTCTTGCCCTTCTTGAAGCAGACGTTGCCCTACCAGTCGTTAAATCGTTTATCAAACGTGTGCGTGAACGTGCCGTGGGCCATGAGATTATTGAAACACTTGATGCGTCCCAACAAATTGTTAAAATTGTCAATGAAGAATTGACCACCATCTTGGGAGCTGAAACAGCAGAATTAACTGTCTCAGATAAAATTCCAACCATTATCATGATGGTCGGGCTACAAGGGGCAGGTAAGACTACCTTTGCTGGTAAACTAGCCAATAAACTGATTAAAGAAAAAAATGCTCGACCAATGATGATTGCGGCTGATATTTACCGTCCAGCCGCCATTGATCAATTAAAAACTTTAGGTCAGCAAATCAATGTTCCTGTTTTTGATTTGGGAACCGAAGTGTCAGCTGTTGAGATTGTTGCCCAAGGCTTGACCCTTGCCAAAGAAAAACGCCATGATTATGTCATCATTGATACGGCAGGACGATTGCAAATTGATGAAAAGCTCATGGAAGAATTGCGAGATGTCAAAGCACTTGCTCAACCAAATGAAATTTTGCTGGTTGTCGATAGCATGATTGGTCAAGAGGCTGCCAATGTTGCTTTTGAATTCAACCAACAACTAGATATTACAGGGGTAGTGCTAACCAAGATTGACGGGGATACTCGTGGTGGTGCAGCTCTATCTATTCGTGAAATTACTGGTAAGCCGATTAAGTTTACAGGGACTGGAGAGAAGATTACTGACATTGAAACCTTCCACCCTGATCGCATGGCCAGTCGTATTTTGGGAATGGGTGACCTTTTAACCCTTATCGAAAAAGCCAGTCAAGAATATGATGAGAAAAAATCATTTGAACTGGCTGAAAAAATGCGAGAAAATACCTTTGATTTCAATGATTTCATTGAGCAATTAGATCAAGTGCAAAATATGGGGCCAATGGAAGATTTGCTTAAAATGTTACCTGGAATGGCCAATAATCCTGCCCTTGCCAACATCAAAGTAGATGAAAAAGATATTGCTCGTAAGCGAGCTATCGTATCATCAATGACCCCAGCCGAACGAGAAAATCCTGAACTCTTAACCCCAAGTCGCCGTCGTCGGATTGCTGCTGGTTCAGGAAACAGTTTTGTCGAAGTCAATAAATTCATCAAAGATTTCAATCAAGCCAAGGGCATGATGCAAGGGATGATGTCTGGTGATATGAACAAGATGATGAAGCAAATGGGAATTAACCCTAATAATTTGCCAAAAAACATGCCTAATATGGATGGGATGGACTTGTCAGCTCTTGAAAGTATGATGGGGCAAGGTGGTATGCCAGATTTATCTGGCTTAGGTGATATGGACATGAGCCAACTTCTTGGTGGTGGTCTTAAAGGTAAGGCAGGTAACTTCCTAATGAAACAAGCCATGAAACGCCAAGTTAACAAACTCAAAAAAGCTAAGAAGAAAAGAAAATAATAAAATAGGCTCCAATGTAATTGGAGCTTATAATATTACATAAATAAATTTATGTAATATTATGCTTGCTTCGACAAATTCTTTGATTATAAGTAAAAACATGGTATAATCAGACTAATAAACTACAAAAGAAATAAAAGGAGGACAATAACATGCAAATTACAAAACGTGATGGACAAATTGTAGAGTTTAATCCAGACAAAATCTACCAAGCAATTTTAAAAGCAGCTAAAACCGTCTATGTGATTGATGATAAATTGGCAAAAGATTTAGCACAAGTGACTAAAAAAGTTGTGATTGACTTAGAAGATGCACAGGTGGAGCGTCCGACCATCAGTATGGTCCAATCATTGGTTGAAAATCGTTTGATGGAAGCAGGATATATCAATATCGCTGAACATTATATTTCTTATCGTTTACAACGTGATTTGGAGCGTAATGGCTATGGTGATAAGATTATTGTTCATCTTACTTTTGAACAAATTCGCTAATTAAAAAGATTGAGATAAACTATCTCAATCTTTTTTTATTGATTAGGCAAGTAGATTTTCTAATTGGTCAACCAAAGAAGCCACATAAGCAATGGTTTCTAGAAGTGGTTGGTCAGTTGTGACATCAACTCCTGCATGTTGTGCTAGTTCTTGAGCTGATAGGCTCGCACCTAAAGACAGGGTATCTAGCCATTTGGCAACAACTTGTTCAGGATTTTCTTCCAGTTGTTTAGCCATGGCTGTTCCAATGGTCAAACCTGCTGAGTAAGTATAAGGATAAAGACCAATGTAATAGTGTGGCTGACGCATCCAAATTAAGCCTGCCTCATCACCAATAGCAAAGTCCTCTCCCCAAAATTGCTTTATCACATCCAATTTGATTTGACAAAGTATATCACCATTTAGATACTCATTATTATCCAAACGGGTATAGACTTCTCGTTGAAAAGCCGCTTCAAGTAAATGAGTGACCATATTATGAAAATAAGTTCGACTAATCAATTCACTAATTAGGTAAATTTGGAAATCAGGATCTTGATTTTTCTTCAGTAGGCTATTACAAGTTAGCACCTCATTGGCAGTTGATGGGGCTTCAATAAAGTAGAGTGACGGCTCATAACTGAGAATGCTCTGCTTTTTAGCCAGTTGGAAATGACCTGCATGCCCCAGTTCATGAGCCAATACCAAAACCTCATTCATCAAACCAGTCCAAGACAACAAAATATAAGATGGCCCATTATAAAGTGTCGCACAAAATCCACCTGTTGATTTGCCTTCATTTTGTGCAAAGTCAATCCAGCGTTCATCAAATGCTTGCTCAATCATTTTTTGATAATCTGAACCCAAAATACTTAGACAATCTAACAAGAATGCTTTAGATTCTTCTGGAGTAATGCGTTGATTGAAACTTGATGGCATACTGATTTTCAAATCGGCATGGGTAATTTCTTTAAGACCATGGGCCTTAGCAACTAGCTTAACATAGCGTCGCATGTGAGGGGCTAGCTCTTTCATGATAACATCTATCTGACGGTCAAACAACTCTCTTGATACCTGTTGTTGGAATAACAAATAATCAATCGTCGATTCAAAACCACGCAACTTGGCTTGAATTTGTTCATTTTTCATCTGAGCAAGTAAACTTGTGGCAGCGGTATTCTGATAGTTCTTTAAGGTGCGATAGAAACTTTTAGCCGACTGACGACGAATTTCTTGATCATGACTGAGTTCATAGTCATTTTCAAAATAAACATAGCTGTTTTCATAGGTTTGCCCATTAACTTCAAATGCCTCAAAAGTCAAATCTTCAAACTTGGTCGTATTGTAAGCATTATAGGGCTGTTGCCAAACAGTAGATAAACTAGCTAATAGTTCTTCTTGAAGCGGGGGAAGTTGATGTGGTTTAAAATCAATCAACTGTTGAAAGTAAGCCTTCCATTGTGGCTGTTTGGAGATTAACTCTTCTAAAAAAGTTGTTTCCAAAGCCCCTAGCTCAATATTTAAAAAGGATAAACGAGGCAGGGTGTCTTCCATTAACAAATCAAATTCATTAGATAGACTTGCTGATTCGGTATTCATCCGATCCACTTCCAAGGGAAGAAAAGCATAATGGCTCAGTTGGTCACGCAAAATTGATAAGTTTTCAAAGTCTGTCAAAGCCGCAACAATAGCATCTGCTTGATTTAGTTTTCCTTTATAGTTGTTTTCAAATTCACCAACTGCTTGAGCGTAATCTTTTAGTGCTTGTTGATAATCTGCATCTGTTTCAAAGATAAGACTGGTATCCCAAGTTAATTGAGTATCAACTTCTTGACGTTTAAGCATAGCTTTCATAATAGTCTCCTTTTCTCATTTTGCTCTCATTATATCATATTTTTCTCAATTGTAATGTGGTATAATAGCATAACAAAGGTGTCAAAGACTAGACGCCATACCGTTCATCAAAAATAGAAAGGTCACTCAAACCATGAATTTTATGAAAAAACTAGCCAAGCAATTTGGATTGTTCTTGCTTATTTTGGTCTTAAATAGCACACCTTTTATTTTAATTGCAGCACAAAATGAGCTATCAATTCCACTTCAATGGGTAACTGGCTTGGCTTATTTATTCGTTGCAACTGTTATCATTAAATTCGTCTGGAAAAACTATTCCACTAAGGAATCTGAACACGTCAAACAATTACGTTTTGGATGGAAAGATTTTGGAATTGCTTTGTTATTTTTTCTAGCCACTCGAATAATTGCTATTTTGGGCACCCTTCTTAATGCCTATCTCAATGGCAATGATATAACAGCAAATGATGCGGCCATTATGGCCACAGCCCAACAATTAAAGGAAACATTCCCACTTTATTTTATTTGTTTTCATCTAGCTATTGGACTTTTTGCTCCAATTTTAGAAGAATTAGCTTATCGTGGATTCCTCAGTCGGTATTTCTTCCGTGACAACCAAATAATACTCCCTTTAATCGTTAGCTCAACGCTATTTTCATTACCACATCTTTGGGCATTTAACTTCATTGAATTCATTATTTATTTTGCTCTGGGAGCTATTTTCTACCTTGCCTATGCTCGTCGAAGAAATATCAAGGATGCTATGGTCGTCCATGGATTGAATAACGGTCTTTTTGTAATCGGATCAGTAATCAATTACATTTTATTCTTACTAGGGCAATAATATACTAAAACTCCCATAAAAACTGGGAGTTTTTTATGTCTTAATATTAAAAAATCTGATATTTATGATATAATAGTATAACAATTAAAGTATTTTTATCCTACTTATCTCAATTATTATTTATTGTTATGAAAGGAAAAATGTTATGGCAACAATTCAGTGGTTTCCTGGTCACATGTCCAAGGCTAGACGACAGGTTCAAGAAAATCTAAAATTTGTAGATTTTGTGACGATTCTAGTAGATGCTCGCCTACCCTTGTCTAGTCAAAATCCTATGTTGACTAAGATTGTTGGAGATAAGCCTAAACTCTTAATTTTAAATAAGGCTGATTTGGCAGATAAAGCACAGACAAAAGAATGGCGACACTATTTTGAAAAACAAGGAATTACCACTTTAGCCATTAACTCCAAAGAACAAGCCACGGTTAAAAAAGTTACAGAAGCTGCCAAAAGTTTAATGGCTGATAAATTGCATAAGTTGCAAGAACGTGGCATCAAAAAAGAAACGCTTAGAACCATGATTATCGGTATTCCCAATGCAGGAAAATCAACCTTGATGAATCGCTTAGCCGGTAAAAAGATTGCTGTTGTGGGCAATAAACCTGGTGTAACCAAGGGGCAACAATGGTTAAAATCAAACAAGGAATTAGAAATTCTAGACACACCTGGTATTTTGTGGCCGAAGTTTGAAGATCAACTGGTTGGTTTAAAATTGGCGTTAACAGGAGCAATAAAAGATAATTTGCTACCTTTAGATGAGGTCACCATTTTTGGTCTTAATTATTTTAAAGAGCATTATCCAGAACGACTGATTCAACGCTTTAAGCAAGTCAATTTAGAAGCAGAAGCTCCTGAAATTATTATGGATTTAACACGAAAGTTAGGCTTTCGAGATGATTATGATCGCTTTTACCAATTATTTATCAAAGATGTTCGAGATGGAAAACTAGGCTATTATACCCTAGATAGAATTGGAGATTTTAATAAGGATGACAATTAAAGAAATTAAAGAAGAACTTAAAAAAATCACATCATTGACTGATAAACGTTGGAAAAAATTTGAAGCAGATGAACGTAAGGGAGTCCAAGCTGCTATCAGTCAACGTAAAAAAGCTATTATCAAAGAAATCAAAGAACTAGAACGTTTAGAGGCCATGCTTAGCTATGAAAAATCTTATTGGGCTAAAGGCTATGAGCTAGTTGCTGGGATTGACGAAGTGGGACGTGGCCCACTAGCTGGTCCTGTAGTTGCTGCCTGTGTTATTTTACCCAAGGACTGCAATATTACAGGCTTAAATGATAGCAAAAAGATTGCTAAAAAGAAACATCAGGCTCTCTATCAAGAAATTATGGACAAGGCTATCTCAGTAGGTCTTGGTATTCGAGATCATCAGGTCATTGATCAAATCAATATTTATGAAGCAACTAAACTAGCGATGCTCGATGCACTTAATGCGGTTTCTCAACCTGATGCCCTTTTGATTGATGCCATGGAATTGCCTGTTGATTTACCACAAAAAGCTATTATTAAAGGAGATGCTAACTCCTTGTCAATTGCCGCAGCATCTATTGTGGCCAAGGTCACTCGTGATCAAATTATGGCAAGCTATGCGGATCTTTATCCAAATTACCATTTTGAAACAAATGCCGGCTATGGGACACCTGACCATCTAAAAGCTCTCTCCCAACATGGTATCAGTCCTATTCATCGTCATAGCTTTGAACCAATTAAAAGTAGGCTAAAATAAACAAAAAAGACTTTCTAAGAATTGTTTTAGAAAGTCTTTTTTATATTAGCTTCTTACGAATAGAAAAATAAGGAGGTCAGACATGAATAATTTTGAACTGTATAAATTTAAAAAAGCTGGACTAACCAATCTAAATCTTCTCAACATCTTAACTTATCAAAAAAATGTTAAATCATCTCTAGCCTTGCGTGACATAGCAGTTGTGTCTAAATGCAAACATCCCATTCAATTCATCGAAACCTATAAAAAATTAGATAGTAAGACACTTCGACAGGAATTTAATCAATTTCCTTGTATCTCTATTTTAGACAAGGAATATCCAGACGCACTGAAAGAAATCTACAATCCACCTGTCTTACTCTTTTATCAAGGCAACTTAGAGCTGTTACAGAAACCTAAATTAGCTATGGTCGGTGCTAGAAACTGTTCAAAATCAGGCACTCAAATTGTCAAAAAGCTGGTCAGTGAACTTGCCAATCAGTTTGTTATTGTGAGTGGTTTAGCGCGTGGTATTGATACTGCAGCTCATCTAGCTTGTTTGAAAAATGGCGGGGCAACCATTGCAGTCATCGGAACAGGACTTGATGTCTATTATCCAAAGGAAAATCGCAGCCTACAGGATTATATTGGCAAAAATCATTTGATTTTATCTGAATATCCCGTTAATACCCAACCTTTACGCCATCATTTCCCTGAAAGAAATCGCATTATTGCAGGACTAGCAAGAGGTTTAGTAGTGGTAGAAGCCAAGAAACGTTCTGGTAGTCTAATCACTTGCGAACGTGCCTTGGAAGAAGGGCGAGAAGTCTTTGCTGTTCCAGGTGATGTTTTAAGTGGCTATTCAGACGGTTGCCATCATCTCATACAAGAAGGGGCCAAGTGTACCACCTCAGCTAGCGATATTTTAGCAGAACTACAAGTAGGAACATCACTATAGCTGGTAGCGAAAAGGTAATTGATTTCAATAAAGAAAACCGATTGATTGCACTTTTATATTCAATAGTAGTCCACACTTTTTAACAGACTTCTTCTATATTAGGGTAAGTCTTGACAGTTTAATAAAAGTGGTATATTATACTATAAGTTTTAATTTTCAAAGAAAGTGTAATCATACTCTATGGCAAGTACCCTTGCAACAAAAAAGAAAAGCACCGGTCGTAAAAAGACCACACCTAAAAAAAATTTAGTTATTGTCGAATCACCAGCCAAGGCAAAAACCATTGAAAAATATCTTGGCCGTCAATATAAAGTTGTAGCTAGTGTTGGCCATATTCGTGATTTGAAAAAATCAACCATGTCGATTGATTTTGATAATAATTATGAACCAGAATATATCAATATCCGTGGTAAAGGACCACTCATCAATTCCCTAAAAAAAGAAGCTAAAAATGCCAAACAAGTCTATTTGGCAAGTGACCCGGATCGTGAAGGAGAAGCGATTTCTTGGCATTTAGCTCATATTTTAGGGCTAGATAAATCCGATAAAAACCGAGTGGTTTTCAATGAAATTACCAAAGATGCTGTCAAAAATGCCTTTATCGCACCAAGAGAAATTGATATGGATCTAGTCGATGCTCAACAAGCTCGCCGCGTGCTTGACCGTATTGTTGGTTATTCGATTTCGCCTTTATTATGGAAGAAAGTTAAAAAAGGACTTTCAGCCGGCCGAGTTCAATCCGTTGCTCTGAAACTCATTATCGATCGCGAAGCAGAAATCCGACAATTCAAACCTGAAGAATACTGGTCTATTGATGGGATTTTCAAAAAAGGAACTAAGAAATTCAAGGCTAATTTTTATGGTCTAGATGGGAAAAAGTTCAAATTAGCAACAAATGAAAATGTTAAGCTAGTTTTAGCACGTCTGACTTCTGATGAATTTTTAGTCGAAAAGGTTGAAAAGAAAGAAAGACGACGTCATGCTCCTCTTCCTTATACAACCTCTTCATTGCAACAAGATGCCGCTAACAAAATCAACTTCCGAACACGTAAAACCATGATGGTTGCTCAACAACTTTATGAAGGAATTAACCTTGGAAGTAGTGGCCAACAAGGTCTGATTACCTATATGCGTACAGACTCTACTCGTATCAGTCCATTGGCTAAAGCTGACGCTGCTAAATTTATTACTGAAAAATTTGGTAAACATTATAGTAAAAATACTAACCCAACTAAAAACACTTCTGGTGCTCAAGATGCCCACGAAGCCATTCGTCCATCAAATGTTTATCAAACGCCAGAATCAATCGCAAAATACCTTGATAAAGATCAATTAAAACTTTATACATTAATTTGGAATCGTTTTGTAGCTAGTCAAATGACAGCGGCTATCTTTGATACGGTTAAAGTCACTTTAACTCAAAATCAAGTTATCTTTACTGCTAATGGTAGTCAAATTAAATTTGACGGCTATTTAGCCGTTTACAATGATTCAGATAAAAATAAGATGTTACCTGAGATGGAAGAAGGAGAAGTTGTTCATAAATTATCACTTAATCCTGAACAACACTTTACTCAACCCCCAGCTCGCTACTCAGAAGCAACCTTGATTAAAACCTTGGAAGAAAATGGGGTTGGTCGTCCTTCAACCTACGCACCGACTCTGGAAACCATTCAAAGACGTTATTACGTTAAGTTAGCAGCCAAGCGTTTTGAACCGACTGAGTTAGGTGAGATTGTTAATAACCTGATTGTCGAGTTTTTCCCAGATATTGTTAATGTGGCATTCACTGCCGATATGGAAGGGAAATTAGACAAGGTAGAGCTAGGAGAAGCTCAGTGGCAAAAAGTCATTGATCAATTCTATCATCCTTTTGCTAAGGAGCTTTCTAAGGCAGAAGAAGAAATCGAAAAAATTCAAATTAAGGATGAACCTGCTGGCTTTAGTTGTGATAATTGTGGACATGACATGGTCATCAAATTAGGTCGTTATGGTAAATTCTATGCTTGTAGTAATTTCCCTGACTGTCGCAATACCAAAGCTATTACCAAGGAGATTGGTGTAACTTGTCCAACTTGTCAAAAAGGACAGGTTATCGAGCGAAAGAGTAAGAAAAATCGTATTTTCTACGGTTGCGATCGTTTTCCAGAGTGTGAATTTACATCTTGGGATATTCCGATTGACCGTTCTTGTCCTAAATGCCAATCTTATCTGATTGAAAAGAAAATCCGTGGTGGTAAGCAAATTATTTGTAGTAATACGGAAAACTGTGACTATCAAGAAGCAAAAATAAAATAGGTCTTATTGCCTATTTTAATGTTACATAATTTTATTTATGTTAATAAATAAAAAATAGAGCCTAGAACGGCTCTATTTTTTACTCTGCACTATCAACATCACTGATGTCAATGGTTGGAATTTCTTGATCTGATTCGTAAGGCTTGCTAACATCTTCGCCATAATACTGTTCAGCTAGTTTTTTAAGGCTACCGTCTGCTTTCATATCATGCAAGACACGATCAATTTCATCAACTAGGGTATCATCTTTATTGCTCATCACAATCCCTTGTTGACTTGGATTATAGAGAACATCACTAACCTTAACATTTAGATCTGGGTTCTCTTTTTTCATAGCTTCAACAAATAACTTTTGAGAAATGTAATCGTTTGGAATAAAATCTGTACGACCATTAGCCACATCGTTTAGGTAAACATCACCAGCAACGTTATCATAAGTCACTAGCTCTGCCCCTTGTTTTTTAGCAATCTTCATGAAGTTTGTCCCAGCAGCACCAGCCGCCTTCTTGCCTTTCCAGTCACTTAAATCCTTAGCTGAAATACTAGAAGAGTCATCTGCACGAACAATCATGCCACTAACACTGTATTTGTAAGCTTCACTAATATTATATTTTTCTAGACGATCTGGTGTGATGTCAAGGTTGTTAAGTGATACATCAACACGCCCACTGTCAACAGCTGAGAATGCTTGATCAAAGCCAGTTTCAACAAATTTAACCTTGACTTTTAGACGTTGAGCAATCTCTTTCATCAGATCAACTTCATAACCAACTAATTCTTTTTTATCATTATAATAAGAAGTTGGTTGGTAAGTCATAGGCGTTGCTACTGTCAACTCTCCTTTTTCTTGAATTACCTGCCAAGTTGTCTTACTGTCAGAAGTTGTTGATTGGGTCGTTGATGTTTGGCTAGAACAGGCTGTTAGTAATGCAGTTGCTCCCAAAATTGCCAAAAAATGTCGTTTTTTCATAATAAGTCCTTTCAAAAGTAAGATAATGTCATTATATCTAAAAATTTAATCGCTTACAAGTTTTTTAGGTAAACTCTTAGCAAAAAACTACAAAGTAATGGTCTTTTATCCTCAATTTTGCTATAATAAGCCAAGTAAAAACTAGGAGGAAAAATTGTGACTGCAACTTATATTAATGTTATTGGAGCTGGTCTTGCTGGTAGTGAAGCAGCTTATCAAATTGCTAAACGTGGTATTCCTGTTAAACTTTATGAAATGCGTGGGGTTAAAGCAACACCTCAGCATAAGACTGATCAGTTTGCGGAATTAGTCTGTTCAAATTCTTTGCGTGGCGATGCCTTAACCAATGCTGTTGGGCTTTTAAAAGAAGAGATGAGACGGTTAGATTCTCTTATTTTGAAAGCTGCAGAAACTCATCGTGTCCCGGCTGGTGGAGCTTTAGCAGTTGATCGTGATCAGTTTTCACAAATGGTTACTGAAGAGCTTCATCAACATCCTTTAATTGAGGTAATGCGTGAGGAAATTACAGATTTACCAACCGATGCCATTACCGTTATTGCCACAGGGCCTTTAACTAGTGATCGTTTAGCTAAAAAAATTCATGCCTTAAATGGTGGCACTGGTTTTTATTTTTATGACGCAGCAGCTCCAATCATTGATAAATCAAGCATTGATATGAACAAGGTTTATTTGAAATCTCGCTATGATAAAGGAGAAGCAGCCTATCTAAATTGTCCGATGACTAAGGAAGAATTTATGGCTTTCCATGAGGCCTTGGTTAATGCTGAAGAGGCACCACTTAATTCCTTTGAAAAAGAGAAATATTTTGAAGGTTGTATGCCAATTGAGGTTATGGCAAAGCGTGGCATTAAAACCATGCTTTATGGCCCAATGAAACCTGTTGGTTTGGAATACCCAGAAGACTATACTGGCAAACGTGACGGAGACTATAAAACGCCTTATGCTGTTGTCCAACTACGTCAAGATAATGCTGCAGGTAGCCTTTATAATATTGTTGGATTCCAAACCCATCTGAAATGGGGAGAGCAAAAACGAGTCTTTTCAATGATTCCTGGATTAGAAAATGCAGATTTTGTTCGTTATGGTGTGATGCATCGCAATTCTTACATGGATTCACCAAATCTCTTAACTCAGACATTCCGTTCAAAACGTCAAGATAATCTCTTTTTTGCTGGACAAATGACAGGGGTTGAAGGTTATGTCGAATCTGCTGCAAGTGGCTTAGTTGCAGGAATCAACGCGGCTCGTCTATTCAAATCAGAAGCAGAAGTTGTCTTTCCACGAACAACGGCTATCGGTAGCTTGCCTTATTACATCACCCATACAGAAAGCAAACATTTCCAACCCATGAATGTTAACTTTGGAATCATCAAAGAATTAGATGGCCCACGCATCCGCGATAAAAAAGAACGTTATGAAGCCATTGCCAAACGTGCCTTGACTGACCTAGAAACTTATTTAACTTATTAAACAAATTTAAAAGGAGTTGTATAAACAACTCCTTTTTATTATCTTCAAAATTAGACTACTTAAAGATTTTCCCTGTTTGTTTAAGAGTCTTTAATACTTTTTCCTGACGGTTTGCCTGTTTTTCTGCCCAAGCTTGTGCCAATGCTTGACTGGCTAGTAAATTCTCTTCATTTAAATAATTCAGTTTAACCAAGCTTCCTTTTTTGATTTGATTTTTAACCAAGTTTGGTTTGGGTGACATGTTAATGACTTGATTAGGCTGATATTTAGCATATTCCTTACTCGCTGGCAATAGAAGTGGAACAGGCTTTAAACCTAGTTCGTCAAGAATGTCCTGAGCTTGACTAATGGGTAAACCAACTAAATCTGGTAAACTAATCATTTCCTTGATTTGATTCATAAGACTGTGATCCAAATAGTATAGTTTAACTAAAGACCCAATTGGTAATTTACCAGATTTGGGCGACATCTCAACCACTTCATTGATTTTTGCTTGTTGATATTTTTTACTAGGTTTGGCTAAAATAGTACTTACAATAAAACCTTGTTGTTCTAAGTGCGCCTTGGCTTCAAAGAGATCCATATGAACTAGATTATCCAAACGAACTAAGCTACGACGATGTTCATGATGACGATCTAAGGCTTTATCAATTAAGGGAATGGTACTATCGGTCACCTTGCTCACAATATCAACCGTATCTAAGAGCCCAAAAACCTTACTAACATTTCCCAATAATTTACCTGAGGTTTTTGTTAAATTTCCTGCTTTTTTCATCTCATTCTCCTCTTTCTATGCCTTGATTATACAAAATATCAGTCTTTTTGTCTTTTTTTGTGCTCCACTTTTAAAAAATCCGTCCTAAGCAGTAGATAGTTATTTTACATAAATTTTATTATGTTTACAAGTTGTCCAAGGCATTTTTTTGCTCATCATCAATAATATGAGTATAAAGATCTGTGACTTGAGTATTGGCATGACCTAATTGATGACTAACCAAAACTTGAGATTTTGTCGCATCATACAGTCGGGTAGCTAGCGTGTGACGCAATTTATGTGGGGTAACACGAACCTTAAAGTCAGCAGAGTATTTAGCCACCATTTTTTCAATACTTGAAGCATCCATGCGGTTCACCTTGCCTGCATATTCTGATAAAAAGAGAGCTAAGTCAGTTTTATCAGCTTTATAACGTACTTGGCGAATCGCCAGGTAATTTTCCAAGTAAGGCTTAGCAAAAGCAGCAATATTAACAGAATCACGTTTCCCACCTTTTCTAATCACATCAATAATCATTAGATTCATGTTAAGGTCCCGCAAATCAAGATTAACAGCTTCAGACAGACGAACACCTGAAGCAAGCAGTAGTGCTAAAATTGCTAGGTCACGTTCCTTGTTTTTTTGAAAGGAGGAGAGGGCTCGTGGGGATAACTTGGTAGCGTAAGTGTGGTCAACATAGTCCAAAAACGCCGTGGTTTCATCCCCTAAAAATAATTTTTGTTTAATTTGTTCAGCCCTAGTTGCTAAGGTTTCTTTTTTTTTCTTTGTTGAAACTTTCTTCATGACATTGCGATAAAAATAAGGTTCACCATTTTGATTTTCAACCTCTTCGGTCAAATACTTGTACAAGCTAGATAAGGCTGATAAGCTACGGTTGATTGTCGTTTGAGATAGACCATTTTTGTGGGTATTGGCATTTAATAAAGGACGTTCACGCAAATAAAGGATGAAAGCCTCCATATCTTTTTTAGTCAAATGCTCCAAAGTCTCTAAAGGAATCTCAGAAATAGTCGCCACCTGACTTAAACCAGAATCTAAAATCCAAGCAAAAAAACGTCGGTATTCTTTCAAATATTCATAGAGGGTTGTCAAACTATAAGGAATTGCCAGTTTGGACTGATAGTACTCCAAAACATACCAAGGCATCATCTGTTTCAAGTCATCAATTTTTTCGAGTAGTAGTTCACGACGCATAAGATATCCTCCATATTTATATAGCTAGTATAACATATACCTCACCATCTTTCAAGAAAATTATAGTTTTTCGGAAAGATGTTATAGGGAAAACTCACTCTGAACAATATTACACATCATATAATCATTTTCAGCTAAATAGGTTTGAAAGTATTTATTATCTGTATTCACTGAGATGCCAAACCAATTATTATCAAGTAAAAATTGACTTATCTTTTCTCTAACTTTAAAGTTATCCTTATTCAAGTCTCTCAATATCTTTTCAAGAAAATCTTTCACATAAATGCTCACTGTTCCCTCCTTTACTCATTACCAAATAAGTTTTCTGCTTGCCGACTCATATAATCAAATACTCCATCATTTACCTGACCATACTATTTTGCGATTTCCCCTTTGTTTTGTAAATACACCCAAGCACTCTCAGGGGACTTGTCTCCGCGTTCTGACATTAATTCACTGATTTCAGAAACACACAAAAAAAAACGACCAATTCAGTACCATTCTCATCTATGCAACAAACTGCAAAGAGGAAACATCGATGAGTACTTTCATTGATCGTTATGATATTTAAAATTGATCTAATAACAAAAGTAACTTCATCTTAGTAATTGGAACTATTAAATAGTTCAGCAACCTTAACAACCATAGTAGAATTCCTCAAGCAATGAGTGTGATGTCCACTATGGTTGGATATTTACTTTTTTCTTTTACTAAGTTTCGTTTACTTTTGTTATTTTTACTTTTTTCGTACTATAGCATATTTTTGTTAAAATGTCATCTCGGAAATAGATTTAATAAACTAACTTGATATTTATGATACATAATACCATCCTTGTGATAACTCACTTTAAGGAGAACTGTATCAAAGTCAATAAGAAGAATGTAGCGATACCTCAGTTTAATCAGGGGTACTCAACTCTTCAAAGATATCCCAATTCTCTCTAAATTGAACTAAGTCTTTAATATTTTCAGAATTTTTAGCTGAATTTTCATCTAAATGGCTAATTGGAATAAGATAAATAACTCCTGTCTTCTTGTCGACAGCTGCGTAAATATCACAATCTTCAGAGGTTATTCTTCGACCTCTATTTGTACTCGCACTATGTGTATTTCCCTTACCGCCTCTATCTCTATCTTTGTAATGTACAGTATTTTTAGAAATACCTTTTACTTGCACTCGGAAGATTTTATTTTTAAAATCTACAATACAATCATATCTAGAACTTCTAACATCTACATTCGAGCTATCAAACCCTGCTAAAATGGCTCTTGCAATAAAAATAAATTGAGCTGAATCTCCAGCGTTCGCTACCATAATTCCAGAATCTACATTTGTGATGTTAGTTGGAAAGCCATTGGATAAAATTAAAGGTAAAAATCGAGATATAATATTTTTTAAATCATTTTTAATACCTGTTAAGTCGAATTTTTTTTCAAATACTGAGGTTAATTCATTTACAATCTCTTGTTCATTTTCGATATTTTCATTTAACTTTTCAAAAGAGGTTTGAGTTAAAAAATGTTCAATATCATTTTTATTAAGTATTAGTTTCTCAGAAAAATATTTAGCAGTTTGAGAGAGAGTATGTCCCTGCATATAATGTGAATAAATTAACTCACGCTGTTCACTATCCAATTCAAAAAATCTTTGCTTTAAATATCTTTCAATATCAGAACGGTAATAAAGTTCTGGTCGTTCGATGCTAAAGAGTGGTTTTGCATAGGTTTCTATTGTATTTTTATTAAACCTTGATGGCTGTGAATTAAATGCAACAATATTATTACGAACAAAGTCTCCAATTTCATCAATTTTATCAATTTCTTTTTTGGGATCTGTAAAATGCTCTTCCGTAAAAATTATATCTATCTCTTTATCTTTTTCTATTAAAAATGCTCTTAACTTATTACTTGATAAACAAGGTGTATTTTGATAATGCTCAATAGTAATATCCTTATTATACCTATTTTCTCGATAGTAGCTTAAAATTGATTGTTCAATAGAGCTTAAACGCTCTTTAACAATATTTTCTAGTTCAGCTTTTATCAAAGTTGATTTGTGTAAAGATTTAGGGGGCTCCTGTTTTTGGTTTTCAAAAGCTTTTCTCTGACTAGAAATATTATAATGTCTACTGTCCGATTCAAATAATGTAAAATTATCTTTTGCAAACTGTTCAATATCAGAATAGTTGGATAACTCCATATTTTATATATCTCCTATATAATTATAAAGATATTCTACTATTTTTTTTACGATATTTCTAGGTCTCCTAGCTGCTTTTTTCACCTAATAGTGATATAATTATCAAGTTGATAATTAAATTAAGGAGAAAATACATGACAAATTCTGTAAGTTCCAAAACTTCCATGAAGCAGAACATCGCTGCTTTCTTTAGTGGAGTTGGTGGAATTGAGTTAGGTTTTGAACAAACCAACGAGTTCAGAGTGGTGTATGCTAATGAATTTGATAAGTATGCTCGTGCTACTTACGCTCTCAACCATCCCAACACCCCTCTTGATAGCCGAGATATTCACAAAGTACCGGCTGATGAAGTATTGGATGAGACTGGAAAAGACAACATTGATGTTGTTGTTGGTGGATTTCCTTGTCAAGCTTTTAGTATAGCGGGCTATAGAAAAGGTTTTGATGATGATAGAGGAGATTTATTCTTTGAATTACTCCGAATTATTGAAGCCAAGAAACCAAAAGTTGTCTTTATCGAAAATGTAAAAAATATGGTTTCCCATGATCATGGTAATACTTTTAAAGTCATACGAGAAGCTTTGACGGATAATAACTATTTTATTAAGTGGAAAGTCTTAAATGGTAAAGACTATGGTAACATTCCACAAAATCGGGAGAGAATTTATATAGTAGGTTTTGATAATAAAGAATCTTATGATGCTTTTGAATTTCCTGAAGAAATTAAACTAACAACAACACTAAAAGACGTTATTGATTTTGGGGCAGAGATAGATGAAACCTATTACTACCGTGAAGGTAAACAAAAATTTTATGAAGAACTGAAACATGCTATTGATAGTCAGGATACAGTATATCAATGGCGTAGACAATATGTACGCGAGAATAAAAATGGAGTTGTACCTACTTTAACTGCTAATATGGGAACAGGTGGGCATAATGTGCCATTGATTTTAACCAATAATCATGAGATTCGTAAATTGACACCTAAAGAGACGTTTAATGTTCAAGGTTTTCCTAAAGAGTTTAAACTTCCAGAAAAACTATCAAATGGTCAACTGTATAAACAGGCTGGTAATAGTGTGGTTGTCCCAGTAATTAAACGTATTGCGGAAAATATTTCTGTTGCTTTGAATCAACAAGGAGAATCACAACTAGCTAGAAATGGTAAATTTGCAATTATTTATACTAAGATGAACGGACAATTTGAAGGGGAATCTTATGTTAAGGAATTTGTTGACAACTACGAACAAGCTAAAAAAATTATTAAATCTTATAAAGATGGATTGAGTATTTTTTCAGACGAAGAATATTTTAGATTTATCAAGAAAAAAGGCAATTTAGAATTTTATAGTATCGTAGAAAATGAATATGATAAAAGCTAGTTTTAGACTAGCTTTTTCTGTTATAATAAAGAGTATGTAGACAAGAATTACAAAGGAGACGAATATGTCAATATGGGAAAAGTATACTAAGGAGGAAAGAGAGGAATATATAAAATTTCTTCAGATATATGGTGCATTAACTAACCTTTTTAGACAAAAACATGGAGATCCTATTCCATATCTTGATTCAAAGTTTCAAGAGACAATCTATGCAAAGGTTTTTAAAAGTGAGAATGTTGACATCGGTAATACTCCTCATGATATCTTATCAATATTTGCTGATAAAAGAATAGGTATAGGTTTGAAAACATGGATGAACTCAAGCCCATCTTTTCAAAAAGTAATGCAACTGAAACGCTATAAAGCTGAAATTGATCCATTTTTTAGCAAATCAGATGAAGAACTCGCTTTAAAATTATCCCAAATTAAAAATGATAGAATGTTAGCTGACTATAAACGTCTAGGGCTCACAGAAGATGGTAACATCTATCATTATATTACTAGGGACGCAGGAAAATTTGTTATTCAAGAAACTCTATACCCTTTGGTTGACTTGAATAATCTCAGAGATTTTAAACGTACTTCTACTGCGTTTCAATGGTCTGATGGTCATAAAGATTATAAATTTACTTATAGTGATTCACAAATATGGCAACATTTTGACTCAAATAAAAAAGATACTTTAGTTCTTAATACATTTGATGTCAATATTATTGATGATCCATTTGAATTTCTCTTACAATCGTATTTTAATTTCATAGATGATTTCAAAAACAAATCACATCAGGATGATATTATTGAAGTGTATTTACCGCTTTATTCATATCGTAGCAAAGAAGTAGAAGAAAAATCAGGACTTAATTCTTGGAATTCCGCACCTAAAAATCGTAGAAGTTCAACACTACGTCCACTCAATGAAATATACATCCCGATCCCAAGAGAATTTCATAAAAAAGTTCCTAACTTTTTCTGTTCCGATATTTTTGAAGTAGAACGAATGCAAAATAACTATACTGGGGATAAGAAGAATAAACCACAAGTTCGATTTCATTTAAAATTACCGAATGGAAAGTTGATCCCTGCTCTTGTTGGCCAAGAAAGAATGAAAAGTCTACAATCGGGTAGTTTGACTGAGCGTGACCCTGAGACAAATAAACGTTACGGACAGTCAGCACTAGGTCAATGGCTCCTAGTTGATGTACTTGGGCTAAATGAAAGACAAATTGTTACCAGAGATTGGCTTCAAAAAAAGGGGACAGATTCAGTGAGACTTTGGAGAAAAAAGACGATTATTCAACCATTTATATAGATTTTGCACCAATTGGTAGTTTCGAAGCATTTATGAATAATGAAGCAATTGAAAAAGAAGAATAAAAAAGAGGAATCACCTCTTTTTTACTTATTGTTAGTACAATTCATCCTTGATTGATTCAATAAAATCAGTATAGAATTTCTGGATGGTATTAGCTACATACTCAACACTTTCTTGAGCAGTGACCTTAATTAAATTTTCATAACTAGCCAAGGAAACTACTTGAGTAAATTCTACATTAAACTCCTTATCTTTGCACAATACTTCAAATTCTTTTAAAAAATCTAATAGTGTTTGCTTCTGAGTCCCCTGATATACATTTTTATCAAGATGAATCCCTAAGTTTGATATTTCAACCGATAGATTATCATAAAGTTCTTCTACGTCCTAAGCAATAACTCTCTATGCCATGCGCGTTTGATATAGTAATAGGGGCCTTGTTTTTACCCTTAGTATAAGGCTTAAAGCTAGCTTTTTGATAAACGGATACCAGATTAAGTCGTTTCATCATACGACGAACACGGCGACGTGATATCATAATCCCTTTCGTTTCAAGAGCTTGTTTTATTTTTCTAGCACCATACCGAGCCTTGTTTTCTAAAAACATAGATTGAACAGCATCTTCAGCTTCCGCTTCAGCTACCTGCTCCACAGCTTTATAATAATAGCTTGAGCGAAGCATTCCCAATAAACGACACATGGCTGAAATACTGTATTTTTCTTTATTGGCAGTGATTACTTTCCTTTTTGTGCCATAATCACTGTCGCTTGCTTTAGGATATCGACCTGCATCTCCAGCTCCTTATTTCGCTTTCTGAGCTCTATTAACTCACGTTGCTCATCTGCTAGATTATCAACGTTCTTAAAGGAACCGGTTGTTTTAGCTTGTTTGACCCATTTATCAAAACTGGATGGCGTCAAGTCATATTCCTTGAAAATCTCACTACGTTTTTTACCAACATTGTAAAGATCAACAATTTGTTGTTTAAATTCATCTGTGAATTGGCGACGTACTTTTCTAGACATATTAACTTCTTAATCGTTTTAGTGTAGAACACTTTATAATTTCTGTCTAGTTTAAGTTTAGTGTAACCTATTCAATTGAATTCCCATCCAAACTGGAATATCGTAACTAAATTATGTACCATATTGCACTCTAAAATAAAGTACATAATAAAAATAAAGTACACTTTTTAAATTATGTACTTTATGCTTCAATTGTAGATGTATCAAGGGTTTAGGTACTGTTAGATATAAAGTACATAAATTTTTAGTTTTCACTCTGAACAATACTAGCCAACCTCTCCTTATAAATATTACTAGATACTTTTGAAATAAGTCTCGTTGTCTGTTAACTCATTTGCAAATAACAAGTACCCCATGAAGAAAAATAAAAAAATCCCCTCTGATATAGAGGGGATAGGGCATCAAATCATGATGTGATAGGAAGGTTCACACAACCTATCAACGTCGGCTCCTGCCTTATGACGTCCCATGCTCAATAATGATTTATTAACTAAATCATGTATCGACTCATCGCATGTTATTTATCATATCATATTTAAAGTAAAGGTGCAATAGTTTTAACGACATAACCAGTTAGTTTTGTTGCTAACGGTTCTTCTTTTAAGTTTTCTAAGCTGACTTGACGACAGTGACTTAAGGTTTGCTGAACGTCTTGTTCAATTTGCTTGATTGCTGGGACTTTATAAAGATAGGTTGCACATTCAAAATGGTGATACAAACTACGATAATCTAGGTTAATAGTTCCAACAACAGCTTTAATATGATCACTAACAAACACTTTAGCATGAACAAAACCAGGAGTGTATTCATAGATTTTAACACCAGATTTTAACAAGGTTTTATAATAAGTCTTAGCCAAGGCATAAGGTACTTGCTTATCAGGAATACCAGGTAAAATCAAACAAACATCTACACCACGTTCAGCGGCAAACTTAATGGCATGCTCAAGTTCACTATTTAAGATTAAATAAGGGGTCATGATATAAACATAGTCACGGGCATGATTAAGCAGGTCAATATAGACATTTTCCCCTATCTTATCAGAATCAAGAGGGGAATCACCATAAGGAATCACATAGCCATCTTCTTTTTTACTTGCTTCTTGATGCCTAGGCAGATAAGCAGAAAAATCAGGATTACTATCTGTGATTGACCACATTTGCAAGAATAAAACTGTAAAAGTATCAACAGCTTTACCTTCTAACATGATGGCACTGTCTTTCCAATGACCAAAACGTTCAATATGGTTAATGTATTCATCAGCTAGATTGACACCACCTGTGAATGCAACCTTACCATCAATCACAACAATTTTTCGATGATCACGATAATTATAATAGGTCGAAATAAAAGGAGAGATACCTAGAAAGGCCTTAGCCTTGATTCCCAAAGTTTCCAAACGTTTTGTATAATCAAATGATAGCGTTGAAAACTCAATCATGCCATCATACATCACTCTGACTTCTACTCCTTCGCTAGCTTTTTTTTCCAAAATCGCTAAGATTTCCCCCCACATCAGACCTTCATCAATAATAAAGTATTCTAAAAAGATATACTTTTTAGCCTGCAAGAGCTGACGTTTGAGTTCAGCAAATTTAGCTTCACCACTAGGGAAATAAGTCACTTTAGTCCCTTGATAGACTGGAAAACCATCTCGAGTTCGTTGAAAATACTTGACAAGATTATAGGTAGTCGATTTTTCTTTTTTTAATTGATTGGTTACTTTAATATTATCAGATAAATAAGGCTGACTCATGGTCGTTAATTCAGCCAATCGAGTTTTTAAACCACGATAACCCCAATCAACTTTGGTATAAATCAGGAATAAAACGCCTAAAAGTGGCGTCAACATAATCAATAACGACCAAGTCAGACGAGAAAGGGCATCCATCTCACTATTGATTAAGTATAAAATAGCTGCCAAACCTAAGACAATTTCTAAGGCTCGGAAATAAGCTTGATATTGATTAAACCAAGAAAATGTTGCCATAAGAAAAAGAACTTGAATAATTAAGAGAATGGCAATCACCGTTGTTCGACTAAAAATTCCTCTTAATAAACTACGTCGTCCCTTATCTAATAAATACCTGGTCTTTAGTTTGTTCTTGTTTTTTTGATTTTTCTTGGTGCTCATTCTAATCCTTTCCATCTTTTATGCTTCATCATATTTTATCATAATTGAGCAATTTTTTGAAAGAAGAGGCTGGCAAAAATTAAAATAATCCAAAAATAGAGTAACTAATAATATCATGCCTATTAAAACAATCACAATAACGCATGTACAACTCAATAGCATTCTCTTTTCAATTTTTCTACCAGAGTATCCAGGACATCTTTCCATTAACCGATAAATTGTCCCTTACTTTTCATCCCTGCTCCAAACGACATTACATTTCAATCAGTGATACAATGTCTTCAGCACAATTTGGACAGACAAAAAAACACTTAGAATACTAAGTGCTTAGGAATAGGTGGGACGGCCCTTCCCCACCTCTCAGATACCTATTGCTAGGTGCGTGTGCGGCCGATATTTTTCTACTTCTATTCCTCTTCTTTATTATATATTGTTTTGTCTAAACTGTCACTTAAAATAATCCAAGTGCTTTACCATCAACTGTGACATCCATGTTTAAGGCGGCTGGTTGTTTAGGTAAACCTGGCATGGTTAAAACGTCACCAGTCAAGGCAACAATAAATCCTGCACCTGTTTTAGGAACAAATTCACGAATAGTGATGTCAAAATCAACTGGTGCTCCTAGAAGTTGAGGATTGTCTGAAAAACTATACTGGGTTTTTGCCATGCAAAGTGGCAAATTCTCTAAACCATCTGTTTCAAACTGAACCAGTTGTTTTTGAGCTTTAGCTGAAAACTGTATCGAACGACCACCATAAATTTTAGTCACAATCTTTCTAGCTTTTTCAGTCAAACTATCTTCTGCTTGATAAATTGCTTGGTAAGAACTACTTTCTTGTTCTATCGTTTGAACAACTAAATCAGCTAGTTCAACACCACCCTTGGCACCTTGTTCCCAAACCTTAGTTAAGGCAACTGCGACACCTTGTTTTTGACAAAATGCTTTCAAACAAACTAGTTCAGCTTGAGTATCTGAAACAAATTGATTGATGGCGACCACTACTGGAATACCATAGGACTGCATGTTTTTAATATGACGTTCCAAATTGGCACATCCTTTTTCAAGAGCAATTAGGTCTTCCTTAGTCAAGTCAGACTTATTCAAACCACCATGCATTTTTAAGGCTCTAATCGTTGCTACAATGACAATAACATCTGGTGCCTTGGGAAGATTGGGGACTTTAATATCAAGAAATTTTTCAGCTCCTAAATCCGCCCCAAAACCAGCTTCAGTAACCGTGTAGTCTGCCAGTTGTAAGGCTGTTTTAGTTGCTAAAACGGAATTACAACCATGAGCAATATTGGCAAAAGGGCCTCCGTGAACAAGAGCTGGTGTGCCATAAATTGTCTGAACCAAATTGGGTTTAAGCGCATCTTTCAAAATTAGAGTCAAGGCACCTTCAACAGCTAAATCCTTAACATATACAGGGGTCTGATCATAACGATAAGCAATAAGAATCTGACCCAAACGCTTTTTCAAATCCGCCAAATCCGTCGCTAAACAAAGAATCGCCATCATTTCACTAGCAACCGTAATGTCAAAACCATCTTCTCTAGGAATGCCATTCAAATGCCCACCCAAGCCAACAGTCACTTGACGCAAAGCTCGATCATTCAAATCCAGAACACGCTTCCAAATAATCCGTCTTGGATCAATATTCAAGGAATTGCCTTGATGAAGATGATTATCAATCAAGGCAGACAAGGCATTATTAGCAGTTGTAATAGCGTGCATATCTCCAGTAAAATGAAGATTAATGTCCTCCATAGGCAAGACTTGTGCATAGCCTCCACCTGCTGCACCACCTTTTACGCCCATAACAGGCCCCAAAGACGGCTCACGAAGCGCAATCATAGCTTGATGACCTTGATGGTTTAAGGCATCTGCCAAGCCAATGGTCACCGTTGACTTCCCTTCCCCTGCTGGTGTTGGATTGATGGCTGTCACCAAAATCAATTTACCCAAGGCTTGATGTTCCAAAGTCTTGATTTTATCAAAAGATAACTTGGCCTTATAAGAACCATAAAGTTCTAAATCCGCTTCCGTTAAGCCTAACTTATAAGCAATTTGGCTAATAGGCTTCAGACGACTTTCTTGTGCAATCTCAATATCTGTTTTCATGTCTAACCCATCCTTTTCCTTCAATTTAATATTGTCATTTTATCATATCCTCAGTTAAATGCCTAGATAATATCTTACTTTCTATGTTTTACATTTACGAAACTCGCTTTTTCTTGTATAATATGGAATATGAAAATTTTGATAACATCTGGTGGCACTAGCGAACCTATTGATCGGGTACGAAGTATCACCAATCATGCAACAGGTCGCTTAGGGCAAATTATCGCCCAGACCTTTTTAAATCATGGTCATAACGTGACCTTAATCACTAGCCCAAATAGTCATCGCCCCCAACCTCATTCTAACTTAGAACTGATTGAAGTGAGAACAGTCGCTGATTTGCAAGTTTGTTTACAAGAACAGATTACTAAACATGAGGTCTTAATTCATAGTATGGCAGTGTCTGATTATAGCCCTATTTATATGACTGACCTTGACGAGCTAAAACAAAATACAGATGTCGCTCGATTACTAAGCAAGCAAAATACTCAAGATAAGATTTCTTCTACGGCTGACTACCAAGTTCTCTTTTTGAAAAAAACACCAAAGCTCATCAAGAAAGTTAAAGAGTGGAATCCTGCCATTCGTCTGATTGGTTTTAAGCTCTTGGTTAATGTTTCTCAAGAAGAGCTACTCCAAGTAGCCAAAAAAAGTCTGAAAATCAATCAAGCAGAATTGATTGTTGCTAATGATCTCAGTCATATTACAGGTGATCAGCACAAGGCCTACCTGTTAGATAAAGATGGTTATCAAGAAGTTCATTCTAAACAGGAGATTGCCAAAGCAATTTACGAAAGAGTGGTGAAACAAAATGGCTAAAACCATTGTTCTAGCTTTAAGTGGCAGTATTTCAGCTTATAAGGGGGCTGATTTAGTCAGTCAACTAACCAAGAAAGGTTATGAGGTTCATGTCATCATGACCCAAGCAGCCACTCAGTTTATCACTCCCTTAACTCTACAAATCCTATCCAAACAACCTGTTCATTTGGATATCATGGAAGAAAAATTGGCTAATCGAATCAATCATATTGATCTTGGTAAGGAGGCAGATCTTTTCTTAATCGCTCCAGCAACCGCCAACACGATTGCACAACTGGCTCAGGGTCTGTCTGGTAATATGTTGACAGCGACTGCCTTGGCCTTACCAGCAGATACTCCTAAACTAATTGCTCCAGCCATGAATACCAAGATGTATTGCCATCCCCTTACCCAAAAAAATCTTAAAATCCTACAAGAAATTGGTTATAAGGAAATCACTCCACGCGATAGTTTATTAGCCTGTGGAGAGATTGGTCAGGGAGCTTTAGCTGACCTTGACATTATTTTACAGAAAGTTGAAGATACACTTAGTGAATAAAAAAAAATCATCTCAAATTGCTAGAATTGCTATTTTCTTTGGATTGATGCTTGTTATCCAGTATTTAACCACGACTGTTTTTAGTATTTTGCCACTACCTATTAAGCCAACATTGGTTCATATTCCAGTCATCATTGCCTCTATTGCTTATGGTTGGCGTACAGGAGTCTTACTTGGCGGTCTCATGGGCTTACTTAGCTTAATCACAAATAGTCTCGTCATTTCTCCAGCTAGCTATCTCTTTTCTCCATTTGTCGAAGGTGGCAATCTTTATTCTGTACTCATTGCCATTATTCCTAGATTCCTTATCGGCCTTAGTCCTTATTTAGTCTATTGTCTAATGAAAAATAAAGTTGGACTGATCTTAGCTGGTGCTCTTGGCTCATTGACCAATACCGTTTTTGTCCTATCTGGTATTTTTCTCTTTTTTGCAGAACGTTATAATGGTAATGTCAAACTTCTCTTGGCAAGTATCTTAACCATCAATTCCTTGGCTGAAATGTTACTCGCTAGTTTTTTCACAGCTACTATCGTTCCTCGCCTAATAAAATTCAAATAAATCAAAAAATCATGACTAAATTCATGATTTTTTTGCTTAAATGTGATATAATGAAAGCGATTTACAATATAAAATAGAGGAGAAATCCATGTCTTATCAAGAACAATACGACAAATGGTTAACTGTGACCAACCTACCAAGCTATCTTAGAGAAGAACTCTTAGCTATGGATGAAAAAACAAAAGAAGATGCCTTTTATACCAACCTAGAATTTGGAACGGCTGGTATGCGTGGCTATATCGGAGCTGGAACTAATCGTATCAATACTTATGTTGTTCGTCAAGCAACTGAAGGACTAGCTAAATTGATTGAAAGTAAAGGTCAGGAAGCTAAAGAACGTGGTGTTGCCATTGCTTATGATTCACGCCACTTCTCACCAGAATTTGCTCAAGATTCAGCACGTGTTTTGGCTCAACATGGCATCAAATCTTATGTTTTTGAAAGCCTACGCCCAACACCCGAACTATCTTTTGCAGTTCGTCACCTAAAAACCTTTGCGGGTATCATGATTACAGCTAGTCATAACCCTGCACCTTTTAATGGCTACAAGGTTTATGGTGAAGATGGGGGACAAATGCCACCAACAGATGCAGCGGCCTTAACTGATTTTATCCGTTCTATTGACGATCCGTTTACCATTGAAATCGCTGATTTTGAAACAGCTAAAGCTCAAGGACTGATTGACATACTTGGTGAAGCTATTGACGCTGAATACCTCAAGGGAGTCAAATCGGTTAACATTAACAAAAATCTCATTGAACAATATGGTAAAGACATGAAAATTGTCTATACCCCATTGCATGGAACAGGGGAGATGTTGACTCGACGTGCATTGGCACAAGCTGGCTTTGAATCCATTGAAATCGTATCTGAACAAGCCATGCCAGATCCAGATTTTTCAACAGTTAAATCACCAAATCCAGAAAGTCAAGCAGCCTTTACCCTAGCTGAAGAATTAGGTCGTCAAGTCAATGCTGATGTATTAGTAGCAACTGATCCTGATGCAGATCGTCTAGGCGTTGAAATTCGTCAAGCTGATGGCTCTTATAAAAACCTTTCTGGAAACCAAATTGGAGCCATCATTGCCAAATATATCTTAGAAGCCCATAAGCAAGCAGGTACTCTACCTGAAAATGCTGCCTTGGCAAAATCAATTGTGTCAACAGATTTGGTAACTAAGATTGCTCAAAGCTATGGGGCAACCATGTTCAATGTTTTGACTGGTTTCAAATTTATTGCTGAAAAAATTCAAGAATTTGAGGAGAAACATAATCATACCTACATGTTTGGTTTTGAAGAGAGTTTTGGCTATCTCATTAAACCTTTCGTTCGTGATAAAGATGCGATCCAAGCTGTTCTACTCGTTGCTGAGATTGCTGCCTACTATCGTTCAAAAGGCTTGACCTTAGCTGATGGTATTGAACAAATTTATCAAGAATATGGTTACTTTGCTGAAAAAACAATTTCAATTGAATTATCTGGTGTTGACGGTTCGGCTCAAATCAAATCCATTATGACTAAATTCCGTGAACAAGCACCAAGTCAGTTCAATCAAACGGCTATTCGTTTATTTGAAGATTTTGATCAACAAACAGCCATTTATGAAGATGGCTCAGTAACAAAACTTACAACGCCACCAAGTGATGTTCTCAAATACACTCTAGCTGACGATTCTTGGTTTGCAGTTCGTCCATCTGGAACAGAACCAAAGATTAAATTCTATATTGCTACGGTGGGTGAGAGTCTTGCTCAAGCTGAAGAAAAAATCGCTAATATTGAACAAGAAATCAATGATTTTATCAAATAAAAAAACTAGAAGAGTTTTCAACTCTTCTAGTTTTTGATTAGCCACGACATGATTTTCAAAATAAAACGATTAAGTTTAACCTGTTCAGCATAATAACTATTGCCACCATCTTGATACAGACTAGGCTGACCATACATGATAGCCAAAGGATGATAGTAAGTATAGGTTGCGCCATTAGTATTGCCTAAACTAGGAGCAACAACATCTCGTGAAAATCTTCTTGCTAAATTTATGTTACTTTTTCCACCATTTTCAGCTACATAATCAATATAAGTTGTACCCATATTATAAGCCTGAACAGCTGTCCAACTATCTGTCTTTTTCTTAGTCGCTAAACTTACATTTTGCTCAAATAAGTCAATACCAACTTCCAAACTAGATTTAGAGCTACTAATCTGACCGACTTGACCAGTCAAACTCTCACTAGCTTGTAAGATGTCTTGTCCTTTTCCCTTACTTTCCGTGTAAATCATAGCTAAAATTAGTTCTTCACTTAGGTTACTCTGACGCGTGTTCAACACTTGTTTAACCAAAGGTCTATAAGACAATACTCGCTGACTATCTTGATAAATTAACCAAAAAGCTATCGAAATCGCAAGCAATATAAAAAAGGAGATAAATCGGCCAAGCCATTTTTTCATTTATTACTAATATCCTCAATATTTTTAATTAGAATTGAGTAGGTTCCATTATCATTTTGGATAAATTCCACTACTTCTGCATCTTGGTAAACCTTATTAGGCACAATTAACTCAATGCCATTAGATAAGGATAATTTTTGATTTTCCAATTTCTTAATCTGACGTGAATGATCAATATCCGCTAGTTTAATTGGCTCTGGAATTTTTTCCTTAACTTGATCAACAAAAGTTAAGCGAGCTGTCAAATTATCATCAAACAATTGATTAGCCAAGTCTTCTGGTGATAATTCTGCTTTTTCTTCTAGTTGATCATAAATGCTTGATTTCATCTTAGATTGAAAAGTAAAATCATCTTGGTGAAATTGGTTGGCTACCTTTTGTGCCGCTTGTTCTAGCACCTTGATTGATTTTTTAACGGACTCTTGTGGAGTTGTTTGTAACAGGTTTTCAGAAAAATAATTGGCAAATGAACCATTATGCTTGACACGTTTTTCAATCAGATAATAAGTTAAATTATCCAAGTTAATAACTAGAGCTTCATCTGGCGTTTGACTAGGACTAGGTAGATTATTTTGACTAAGTTTTATTGGTCGATCTTCTTGACCAATATGTGCTAATTGTTCACGAAGGGTTAGGCGTAAAAAGGCAAAATAAGCTTGGCCTTCACGATCAAATTGAATAAAAATTAAGTCGTTGACCTTTTGATCTTCACTAATGACAAATTCTTCTTTCCATATCTGACTAATCTTAATGGAAGTCAACAGAAAATCATCAGATAAATGAGAAAGAAAAGGGCTGTCAGTTGAAAACTGACCTCGTTTGGCTTCATCAGAAAAAACCTTGGCAAGTTTTTTTCTAAAATAATCATCTAGTTTAGGGGTTAAAACAATTTCCCTATCAGATAAGAGCAAATCAGTATCCGCAGGGCTAAATTGATGAATAATAATCTTTTTTAAGTAAAAATCGTCTATCTTAGTCATATAAAGGGAATTTATCAGTCAATCGTTTAATGTCACGGCGAATTTCAAACAAAGTGTTTTCATTATCAGCTTCTTTCAAAGCCTTAATCATCAAACGGGCGATTGTCTGACTTTCTACAATCCCCATACCACGACTGGTAATGGCTGGAGTACCAATACGAATACCAGACGTTTTGAACGGTGATAAGGTTTCAAATGGAATACTATTTTTATTTAAGGTAATATTAACACTTTCTAGAATGTGCTGAGCAATTTTTCCATTCTCCACTACTTTCGTCACATCAATCAAGAAAAGATGGTTGTCACTGCCACCAGAAATCAAACGAAAATCAGAGTCTTTTTCAAAAACTTGAGCCATAGCTTGACTATTCGCCAAAACTGCCTTCATATAATCCTTAAATGCTGGATCTAAGGCTTCCTTGAAAGCTACTGCCTTAGCTGCGATGACATGCTCCAATGGCCCACCCTGCAAACCTGGAAAGATAGCGGAGTTGAGTTTTTTAGCTAGTTCGTCATCATTAGTCAAAATTAAACCACCACGAGGTCCACGCAGGGTCTTATGAGTAGTTGAAGTTACCACATCAGCATAAGGAACAGGATTTGGATGTAAACCAGCCGCAACTAAACCTGCGATATGAGCCATATCGACCATGAGCTTTGCCCCAACCTGATCTGCAATCTCACGGAATTTAGCAAAATCAATCGTACGAGAATAGGCAGATGCTCCAGCAACAATCACTTTAGGTTGATGTGCTTTAGCCAAGGACAAGATTTCCTCATAGTCCAATTGTTCGGTCTTTTTATCAACACCATAAGCAACAAAATGATAAGTCTTACCTGAAAAATTAACCTGAGAACCATGAGTTAAATGCCCCCCAGCTGATAAATCCATTCCCAAAACCGTATCACCTGGTTCAAGCAAAGCCATATAGGCTGCTGCATTGGCTTGACTACCCGAATGGGGTTGTACATTAGCAAAATTAGCACCAAAAAGCTTCTTGGCACGTTCGATAGCTAAATTTTCCACCACATCCACCACGTCTGTGCCACCATAATAACGTTTGGCTGGGTAACCTTCAGCATATTTATTCGTCAATAGAGAACCCTGAGCTGCCATAACTGCTTTTGACACCACATTTTCCGAGGCAATTAGCTCAATATTATCTTGTTGGCGAAGTCCTTCTTGATCAATAGCCTGCCAAAGTTCCGGATCAAAATCTCGGTAATTTTCCTTATCAAAAATCATCTTTTTCTCCTAAATTCTAAAAATTGTCTATTGAGCTGTTCACTCTTGTAATCACAAATTAGATTGATGAATCCATCTCATGATAACCTGATAAACTATCTTCTTCAAAAACAAGTTCTGGTACTTTCTCAAGTAGTTGCTGCTTGGTAATACTGCCTTGTCTTAAAATACGAGCTTGTGGCCTAGACAAGTCTAAAATTGTCGAATCCACTCCCAAAATTGCAGCATCATCAGCTATACCAGTCACTTGATTAGAAAAATCCTTAATAATTTGTTCAAATACCCGACCACTGACTTGACCAGACAAATTCGCAGATGGACCAATCAAAGGTTGTCCCACTTGCTGAATGATTTCTCGAGTGATTGGGTGACTAGGCAGTCGAAAACCAACCGTATCTAGTCCTGAGTTAATCCATGTTGGCACCGCATCGTTACTAAGTAAAATTAGCGTTAATGGGCCTGGCAAAAAAGCCTGATAGAGCTTTTTTAGGTAAGCAGGCTGGTTTTTAGAATAAGCTAAAATGTCCTCTAGACTACTAACATTAAGGTTTAAGGCCTTATCTCTTGGTCGTTTTTTCAAATGGTACACATGATTGACTGCTGTTTCATTCATGGCATCAGCAAATAGCCCATAAACTGTTTCAGTCGGTAACACAAGAGCGTCACCTCGTTTTAACTTAGTCACCAGTTGTTCTAGTAATAAACTCATGATCAATCACCACCATTCTATCTTGACCAAATTGATCCGTTAAGACTCTAATTCTATGATTGGGAAAATATTTGGTAAACAAGTCTTTCACTGCCTGTCCTTGTTTGTAACCAATTTCTAGATAAATTTTACCTTTTGGTTTAAGGTAAGAAGCACTGATCTCAGCCAGACGACGATACAAGGCTAGTCCTTTCTCGTCAGCAAAAAGTGCTAAATGCGGTTCAGAAGTCAGCACATTTAGCCCAACTTCTTCCTTATCTTCATAGGCAATATAGGGGGGATTAGAAACAATAATATCAAACTTACCTTCAATATTTGTCAGTAAATCAGACCGAACAAAAGTAAGCTCTAAGTTATTTTTTTGAGCATTCGTTTGTGCCAAATCAAGAGCCTCTTGTGCCAAATCACTAGCAGTTATTTGCCATTTAGGTCTAGTTTTAGCTAAACTCAAAGCAATAGCTCCACTACCTGTTCCAACATCTAAAACGTCTAAAATAGCAGCAGAATTCTCAGCCAAAATCAAATCCACCAATTCTTCTGTTTCTGGCCGTGGAATCAAAACACGTTCATCCACCATCAAGTCTAGCCCATAAAACTGACTTTTTCCTAAAATATATTGAGCTGGATAGTGCCTATAAAGTTGCTCAAAAATTTCTTTTATGATAGAAGCATCTTCGACTTCAACTTCTTGGGACAATTTAAGAACAAACTCAGTGTAAGACCAAGCTTTCATTTCTCTAAAAACGAAATTCAGAGCTTCTCTTTCTTCACCAACCAGCTCTAACTGATCACCATAATGATTTAGTAAGCTTGCATAATTCATTAGTTAGCTAATTTTTCCAATTTTTGAGTTTGATCATAAAGAACCAGGGCATCTACTACTTCATCCATCTTACCACCCAATACGGTATCTAATTTTTGTAACGTCAAACCAATACGATGGTCTGTCACACGGTTTTGTGGGAAGTTATAAGTTCGAATACGTTCTGAGCGATCACCTGTACCAATAGTTGACTTACGCTCGGCATCTTGTTCGTCTTGAGCAATCTGAGCGAAATGATCTGCAACACGAGCTCGGATAATCTTCATCGCCTTTTCACGATTTTTTTGCTGCGTTCGCTCTTCCTGCATTTCAACCTTGATATTAGTTGGCAAGTGAACAATACGTACTGCTGTTGCTACCTTGTTGACGTTCTGACCACCTGCACCAGAAGCATGGTAAATATCTACGCGAAGATCTTTAGGGTCAATATCATATTCAACTTCTTCTACTTCTGGCATCACTAAAACTGTCGCCGTTGATGTGTGGACACGTCCTTGACTTTCTGTTACAGGTACTCGCTGAACACGATGGGCACCTGATTCATATTTAAGTTTTGAGTAAACAGACTGCCCTGATACCATAGCTACAACTTCTTTTAAGCCACCGACACCATTTGTTGAGGCCTCCATGACTTCAAAACGCCAGCCTTGACTTTCAGCATACTTTTGATACATGGCTAAGAGATCACCAGCAAAAAGAGCCGCCTCATCACCACCTGCTGCACCACGAATTTCCAAGATGATGTTTTTATCGTCGTTAGGATCTTTTGGCAGTAGCAAGATTTTTAACTTTTCTTCATAATCTTCTTTTTCTGCTTTTGCTGTTTTCAACTCATCTTTGGCCATTTCTTCCAATTCTGCATCGCCACCAGCATCTTTAATCATCTCTTCTGCATCAGCAATATTTTGAATCACTTGTTTATATTCACGATAAGCCGTTACCGTATCTCGAGTGTTAGCCTCTTCACGAGATAATTCCATAAATCGCTTAGTATCCGATACCACTTGTGGATCACTCAGTAGCTCGCCTAACTCTTCATAACGGTCTTCTACTGCTTGTAATTGATCATAAATATTCATCCGTTTCTCCTTTGTAATTTAAATAGTTAATGGTTCTGGATTAAAATAATGTTTGCGGCAAACAGATGTGTAACTTTCATTACCGCCAATTTGAATTTGATTACCAACATAGATTGGTTTGCCATCTTCAGTTCGTAGTACCATCGTCGCTTTTTTACTGCAAAAATGGCAAATGGTTTTTATTTCTTCAATTTTGTCAGCCAACAATAACAATTGTTCTGACCCTTCAAATAAACGGTTTTGAAAATCATTTTTCAAACCAAAAGCCATAACTGGTACACCTAACTCATCTACCACACGAGCTAGTTGATAAACATGATGTTTGCCTAAAAATTGAGCCTCATCAATCAAGACACAATAAGGCTTGATTGCTAAATTTTCAATATAGCTATAAATATCAGTATCATCAGCAATCGGCAGGGCCTCACGACGCATACCAATTCGACTGGAAACAATTCCAAAATCATCTCGTGTATCCAAACTACTCGTCATAATAACAACAGGCTTGCCTTGTTCTTCATAATTATGAGCCACCTTCAAAATCTCAATGGTCTTACCTGAATTCATGGTTCCATATTTGTAATATAGCTGTGCCATTTTCATTCCTATTCTAAAACATAGTTCCTTTTATTTTATCATATTTTCTGCTTTTTGGGATAAGTCAGCAAGGATAAAATAAAAAAATGCTTATCACAGAAATACATTTTATGATACACTAAAATGTATGACACTCGCTAAAACTCGTTTATCTCTTATGGGAACACAAATTGACTTAATGATTACTGGTAAGTATAGTGATAAATTACTGAAAGAAACTTGCCGACAATTACGTTACTATGCCCAACGGTTTAGTCCTTATGATAAGCATTCTGAGCTAACAACAATTCATAATAAAGCCTATCAGAGCCCACTTACTATCGCTCCTGACTTGTTTGACTTGATTACTATTGGAAAGCAACACAGTCTGGCACCCCAGAGCCAGTTAAATATCGCCATCGGTCCCTTGGTCAATGCTTGGCGAATTGGTTTTTCAGATGCCCATCTCCCAACTCATGACAGTATTAAAAAAGCACTACTTAATAGCCAAGCCAGTGATATATTGCTTGATTCAAACACCTCAACTATCTCTTTGAACCGTCCTAATATGTCACTAGATTTAGGAGCTATTGCCAAGGGATACATTGCTGATCAATTGATGGCATTTTTAAAAAAAGAACAAGTCACTTCTGCCATGCTTAATTTGGGTGGCAATGTTTTGGTTCATGGCCCCAACCCTAATCATCCCAGTGGTTCTTGGTTTATTGGGATACAAGATCCCAAGGCAGATCGTGGTCAACATTTATTGACCCTACCTATAAAAAATCTATCTATCGTCACATCTGGTATCTATGAAAGGCAGTTTAAGGATGGTGACAAATCATATCATCATCTTCTTGATAAGCAAACAGGTTTTCCCATTGACAGTGACATGGCAAGCCTAACCATTATTAGTCCTCAATCATTTGAAGCAGATATTTGGAGTACTCGTTTATTTGGTTTACCTATTGCTACGGCACTGAATCTTATCAATCAACACCTACAGTTAGAAGGCATTATCATTGATAAAGACAATCAACTGTATCTTTCAAATCGCCTAAAATCTTATCAAAAAAGTTCTAGAACAAGCGTCTAGAACTTTTTTATTAGTTGATTAAGTTTCTGAAAAAGGCAATGATTTGTTGCCAAATATTAGCCAAGAAATTTTTACTTTCTTCAATACTAGCATTGGCATCAAAATTCAAATTCACCTGGTCAAACAGCGAACCTGCCTCAGCCACAATACTATCCTTCAAAGATGATAAGGTTGATTTGAAAGCTGCATCTGTAATCACGCCACTTTTTGATAGATTAAGTGCAAAATTGACAATTAAAGTAATTTGATTACTGGTCATACTTGTATTCAAGCCATAATTAGTTAAAGTATTGTTAACAATCTCTTCAATATCTTGTTTGGTTAAACTAGAACCACCATCTGCAACAGCCTGTTTAATATCTGTCAAAGCCACATTTAATTTATCAGCATCAAAATTCTCTTTATCTTGATTTTCAGCAGCAATATTAGCCAAAGTACTCAATTCTTCTTGAGCCAGTTCTTTATTTTCTGTCGCAATTTGAGCACCATTTTGCTCCAAAGAATAATAAATACCTGCTAAAGCACTTTCTCCCGTTACGGCTATAGGAGAAGCCACTGTAATCTCTGCTTTTTCAATTCCTAAGGTAACGGCTGCATTACGATACATGTTTTCTGTTACCTTGGTAATATTTTCTGGTGTCACGATATTGACTTTCAGTGTGCCTGATGAACCTAATTTTTGAATTTTCACCGAAGAATACAACTGCAAACTTGGATCATCAGCAACATTCATGATTTGAGCAAAAGCACTGGTTGTCATGGTTTTAAGTTGCTGGTCTTGACTATTGTAACCCAACAAATTCAGCGTTGTCGCCTTTTGTTCTTCAGTTAAAGAATAGCCCAAGACATAGTCAGGTTGCACATAAGTTTCATCAATAACCGTTTGGACTTGACTATTTGCTTGAACATTACTGGTTGCCATGCTAGTTGTAAAAATCACTGCACTAGCCATCAAAATTTTATGCCATTTCATCATTATTCTCCTTAATCTTTCTAAATAACACTACAATAACACAATAAACTTATCTTTTTCTTAATAATCACTCATGTAATTCTAAAGGTAAGCCATCTGGATCAAAGAAAAAGGTTAATTTTTCATTAGTATAATCATCATAGCGAACTGGTTCAACAAAAATGCCCATAGATTCCAGTTCTTTCTTAGTCTGTTCAACATCTGCCACCTTAAAGCATAAATGCCTTAACCCCGTAGCTTCTGGATAATCTAATCTTTTTGGTGGAGCTTGATAAGAGGGATCTGATAGCTTATTACCAAAAATCTCCAACTCAATCGTCCCACATTTCAAATCAAGTTTATAGTCTTGCTTATGAGGACGATGATTTTCTCGGATAATCTCAAATCCCAACTTATTCACATAAAAATCTCGCGACTTGTCATAATCAGAAACAATGATTGCCACATGATGAATTACATCTAATTTCATTCTTATTCTCCAATTTTTCTTTATTATATCATAAGTCAAAATAAAAGACTGGATTTATCCAGTCTTTTATTGATTTTACAAACTAATCTGATTGTAAGATTTTGTAAAGGAATCTTGAATCTCTTGAGAAGCCTGACTGAAATCCGTTTCTCCTTCATAAGTAGCATGAACAATAATTCGTCCAGTTGCTTCAGGATTTGAACAAGTGACCAAGGTGAGATTCTTAACACCTGGTGTATCATCAATAACTTCAACATGCTCAGGTGTTACTTCTGTAATATCAGAAATCACATAGGTATAAATCTTATCCTTATCAGTTAGATAGATTTTCATTCCCAATTGAGCACGCTCTAATGGTGAAAAGAGCATTTCAGAAGCTCCTGTCAAACCAAAGACATTATGACTGGCCAAGGCATAGTTATTTTCTGCGCCCATAACCTGCTCTTCTTTCATGGTACCAGCTCCATAAGTCAGAGCAGTATTATCTAAGCCCTTAAAAATTGGCAAGTTAATATTCAATTCTGGGATAGAAATACCACCAATAACTGGTAATTCTTGAGCCTCCATTTGAGCAGCCAGTACAGATTCGGTACTAATAGATTTTACCGTTGAAAAATCAAAGTTACCTTCTGATTGTTTATTTTCTTCAATTTTTTCCTTAGTTACCTTAGAAACTTGGTATTTATTGGTATTGACTGCGATTAAGCTATTACGGATGGATTTGTTAAAGACCAGAGCCAATCCAACAATTAGCATCAGACTCAATAGTAATGGACGCAGCCATTTACTAATTTTTCTTGATTTCTTTGCCATATTTTCCTCTATTCTTCACTTATTTCTACGGCTTCTTCTGCCTCAACCAAGGTAAAAGTGACAATTTTGGCTGTTTGATCCAACCGCATAACCTTGACGCCTTGCGTTGAACGACCTGTTTGAGAGATATTTTGAACATTGGTTCTGATTATCACACCAGTTGTTGTCATGACCATGACATCTTCATTTCCTGTAATCGTGACAAGACCTGCCAAATGACCATTGCGTTCGGTAATGTTAACAGTTTTAATTCCTTTACCGCCACGGCCTTTAGTTGGATATTCACTAGCTGATGTTCGTTTACCAAAACCATTTTCTGTAATAATCAACACTTCTTGGCTGTCGTTAATACGGGCAGCACCGACAACACAATCACCCTCTCGTAAACTCAATCCCTTGACTCCAGACGCACTACGTCCCATACTTCTCACTTTTGTTTCATCAAAACGGACAGAATAACCAAATTTAGTCCCAATAATAACATTATCTTGGCCTTCTGTCAACAAAACGTTAATCAGTTCATCGTTCTCTTTCAAATTCAAGGCAATCAAACCATTTTGACGAATATTACTAAAAGCTGATAAGCTTGAGCGTTTCACAAGGCCTTGTTTGGTCGTGAAGAAAAGAAACTTATTCGCAAAATCATCACTCTTCAAGTTCATAATCGTCTGAATAGTTTCATTTTCTTCCAATTTGAGAAGATTTACCACTGGCAGCCCCTTGGCAGTACGACCATATTCAGGGATTTCATAGCCTTTCAGACGATAGACACGCCCTTTATTTGTGAAAAAGAGCATAACGTCATGGGTACTGGTTGAGATTAGATCACGAACAAAATCATCATCATTCACTCCTGTTCCTTGAACTCCACGTCCCCCACGTTTCTGACTACGGAACTCATCTTGTGGTAAACGCTTGATATAGCCCTTATTAGACAAGGTAATCAAAACATCTGTTTCTTCAATCAAATCTTCATCTTCAATTGATAGAACTTCACCAACCATCAATTCTGTACGACGTTCATCAGCATACTTACGCTTGATTTCTTCAAGTTCTTCTTTGATAATGGCGATAACGCGTTCTGGCTTAGCTAAAATATCAGCTAAATCAGCAATTAAGGCTAATAAATCCTGATATTCTGATTGAATTTTATCTCGTTCCAAGCCAGTCAAACGACGCAAACGCATGTCTAAAATGGCTTGACTTTGACGTTCCGATAAATTAAATCGCTTAATTAACTGAGCTTGAGCTAGGGCGTCAGTTTCACTATTTCGGATAATTGTAATCACTTCATCCAAATGATCTAAAGCAATCAACAAACCTTCTAAAATATGTGCTCGTTGCTCTGCCTTAGTCTTATCAAATTGTGTTCGACGTGTAATAACCTCTTTTTGATGGGCAATATAATTATCTAAAATTTGACGCAAGGAAAGAATTTTAGGAATACCATGTTCAATGGCCAACATATTGAAGCCAAAGTTTGTTTGCAGGCTGGTTAACTTGAAAAGGTTATTTAAGATAACACTCGCTGACGCATCACGTCGCACTTCAATCACTAAACGAACACCTTCACGATTAGATTCGTCACGAACTGCCGTAATTCCCTCAATACGTTTTTCTTGAGCTAAGCGAACAATGTGCTCATGAACTTTAACCTTGTTGACCATGTAAGGAAACTCTGTCACGACAATCCGCTCACGACCATTGGACATCTCTTCAATCTCTGTCTTAGCTCGTAAAACAATAGATCCCTTACCTGTTTCATAGGCCTTATGAATGCCTGACTTACCCATAACCAAAGCGCCAGTCGGAAAATCAGGACCAGGTAAAACAGTCATCAAATCCCGGGTTGTTGATTCTGGCTTATCCAACACCATTTTGACCGCCTCGATCGTTTCTCCTAAGTTGTGTGGTGGGATATTGGTTGCCATACCAACTGCAATTCCTGTTGCCCCATTAACCAAAAGATTAGGGAAACGAGCAGGTAAAACTAAGGGTTCTCGCTCGCTACCATCATAGTTATCTGCAAAGTCAACCGTATTTTTGTTAATGTCACGCAGCATTTCTAAAGCAATCTTGCTCATTCTTGCTTCAGTATAACGCTGAGCCGCTGGACGATCACCATCCATTGAACCAAAATTTCCATGACCATCAACCAGCATATGTCGGTAATTCCACCACTGAGCCATACGAGCCATGGCTTCATAAATAGACGAATCACCATGAGGATGGTATTTACCCATGACATCACCTGTAATACGAGCTGATTTCTTATGAGGCTTATCTGGTGTCACCCCTAGTTCATTCATCCCATATAGAATTCGACGATGAACGGGTTTAAGGCCATCACGAACATCAGGCAAGGCACGAGCCACAATTACACTCATGGCATAGTCAATAAAACTTGTTTTCATTTCACTTGTTAAATTGACATTTACTAAATTTTTATCTTGCATTTTCTGCCTCTTTTCTCACGAAACTCACCTTCTTATTATACCATAAAAAGCTAAAACCCTCGGACTGTAAGCGTTCTCATTAGGGATTTTTCGTTTTCTTAATGACATTTTTCACAAAAAGTGATAGAATAGGGTTCGTATGGAGAAATCCAATAAAATATAAAGGGAGATGTTTAGAATATGACAACTAAACAACACAAAAAAGTTATCCTTGTCGGCGATGGTGCCGTTGGTTCATCTTATGCCTTCACCTTGGTTACTCAAGGTATTGCACAAGAACTTGGAATTATTGATATTTTCAAAGAAAAAACTCAAGGTGACGCTGAAGATTTGAGCCATGCGCTTGCTTTCACATCACCTAAAAAGATTTATGCTGCTGATTATTCTGACTGTCATGACGCTGATTTAGTTGTTTTGACAGCAGGTGCTCCACAAAAACCAGGTGAAACTCGTTTGGATTTGGTAGAAAAAAACCTCCGCATCAACAAAGAAGTTGTTAATGCAATTGTTGAGTCAGGTTTCAATGGAATTTTCCTTGTTGCAGCTAACCCAGTCGACATCTTAACTTACTCGACTTGGAAATTCTCAGGTTTCCCTAAAGAACGTGTTATCGGTTCAGGAACTTCACTTGATTCTGCTCGTTTCCGTCAGGCCTTGGCTGAAAAAATCGGTGTTGACGCACGTTCAGTCCATGCTTATATCATGGGAGAACATGGTGATTCAGAATTTGCAGTTTGGTCACATGCTAACGTTGCCGGTGTTAAACTAGAACAATGGTTAAAAGATAACCAAGACGTTGATGAGCAAGGTTTGATTGATCTCTTTATTTCTGTGCGTGATGCCGCTTATTCAATCATCAACAAAAAAGGAGCAACTTACTATGGTATTGCCGTGGCTCTTGCTCGTATTACAAAAGCCATTCTTGACGATGAATCAGCTGTTCTTCCAATTTCAGTTTATCAAGATGGACAATACGAAGGTGTTGAAGATGTTTATATCGGTCAACCAGCTATTGTAGGTGCACACGGTGTTGTTCACCCAGTCAATATTCCATTAAACGATTCTGAACTTCAAAAAATGCAAGCTTCTGCTAAACAATTAAAAGATATTATTGATGAAGCATTTGCGAAAGAAGAATTTGCATCTGCTAGTAAAAACTAATTTAATAAAAAACATCCTTAATCATTAAGGATGTTTTTTATTAGTCATTAAACAAGAAAAAATCTCAGCTCTTTGGCTGAGATTGATTAAATTATTTTGCATTAAGAGCAGCCATTGTGATGTAGTTGTATGGCTTATTGAAATGTGGCAAGAAGAAAATATCTGTTAGCGCCAATTTCTCGATCGTTACACCTTCTTGGATAGCAAGTGAGAACATGTGAATACCCATAGACATATCTTCACGAGCTACCATTTGAGCACCAAGGATACGACGTGATTCTTTATCGTAAACGATTTTTAGTGTTACTGGGAAGTTACCATGTTCCATAAACTCTGGTTTTTGATTATCAGTAAACTCAGTGACCTCAGCATCAAAACCAAGGCGATTTGCTTTTTCAAGTGTCAAACCAGTTGACACCATGTGCAAGCCATAAATTGAAATACCATTTGACCCTTGAACACCAATTCCTTCAAGATCTGTACCACAAGCATTGTGTGCTGCTACGATACCTGTACGAACGGCATTTGATGCAAGAGCGATATAGCTGGTGTCTTTAGTTGCATTGTCATAAATTGTTGCACAATCACCAATTGCATAGACATCTTTAACACTTGTTTCTTGTTTTTTGTTGACAAGGAATGCACCATTGCGGAACAATTCAACTTTATCGCCAGCAAGAGCTGTATTAGGACGGAAACCAACAGCCAAAACAACCATGTCAACATCGTACTCAGCTTTATCAGTAATGATTTTTTCAACTTTACCATCACCAGCGATTTCTTTAACCGTTTGACCGAAAGCAAGTTGGATGCCATTATCTTCAAGATTTTTAGCCATCATATCAGTCAAATCTTTGTCATAGTAACCTGCAAGACATGTATCAACAACGTCAATCAAGATAACTTCTTTACCTTTACGTTGGAAAGCTTCTGCCAACTCAACACCAATATAACCTGCACCAACAACGGCAACACGTTTGATATCAGCATCTTTTAATTTCTCAATAACGTCTGCTGAGTTTTGATACAATTTAACAAATTGCAAGTTCTTAAGTGTAGCTTCAAATTCACGAGAACCTTCTTTGATTTCAGCACCTTTGATTGGAGGAAGAATTGGTTGTGAACCTGTAGCAAAGATCAGTTTGTCATAAGATTCAACATGCTTTGTTCCATCTTCTAGAACTGCATGAACTTCTTTTTTGTCATAGTCGATAGACTCAACAGGAGAATTCATGTAAACTTTAGCTCCCATGCTCTCCAACTGTTCTTTATCAGAATAGAACAAACCTTCTGGTCCTGCAATTTGCTCACCAATCCAAAGTGCCATTCCACAACCTAGGAATGAAATGTTTGAGTTTTGGTCAAAAACAACAATCTCGTTTTCGCTACCATAGTTTGACAACATTGTTTTAATACAAGCTGTACCTGCATGGTTTGCACCAACAACAACAATTTTACTCATAATAAAATCTCTACTTTCATTTTTTTCTTACTCTCTTATTATATCATTTTTTAAAAACGCTTACCACTAATTTGGCTAAATTTTACGTCATTTATTCAAAAAATAAAAAAACCGGCTAAGCCGATTTTTTTATTTCGATTTAATGTAATTAACTCCATCAGCCTTAGGTGCTACAGATTGTCCAAAGAAGGCTGCTAAAACCACAATAGTCAAAAGATACGGTGCAATCTGAAGGTAAACTGTTGGAATTTTTGACAAGAGTGGTAATTGACTACCAATAACCGCTAAACTTTGTGATAGACCAAAGAATAGACTAGCCAACATAGCACCTACTGGATTCCACTTACCGAAGATCATCGCCGCTAAGGAAATAAAACCTGGTCCTAAAATCGTTGTAATGGCAAAGTTTACTGAGATAGATTGCGCATAGAGTGCTCCACCAACACCACCAAGGAAACCTGAAATCATAATACCAAAATAACGCATTTTGTAAACATTGATTCCCAAAGTGTCTGCTGCTTGTGGATGCTCACCAACTGAACGCAAACGTAAACCAAAACGTGTTTTATATAGAACATACCATGCAGCGAATGAGAAAGCAATTGCTAGATAACCTAAGATACTCGTATTTGTAAAGAAAATTTCACCGATAACAGGAATATCTGACAGAACTGGGAAAGTAAATTTACCAAAAGATTGTTGGATATTATCTGTTTGCCCTTTAGAATAAAGAGCTTTCGTTAAGAAAATAGCTAGGGCTGGTGCTAGAAGATTGAGTACTGTACCACTTACGGTATGATCCGCCCTGAAATTAATGGTTGCCAAAGCATGAACAAGAGAAAAGAGTACGCCAACCAAACCTGCTACTAGGACAGCTACCCAAGGAGTCATTTTGCCAAGACTCTCAGCAAATTCTAAATTGAAAACAATTCCAGAAAAGGCTCCGACAACCATGATTCCTTCAAGTCCGACATTAACGGTTCCAGAACGTTCTGAGAAAACCCCGCCAATACTAGTAAAAATTAAAGGCGCAGCATAGATTAACATAGAGGATACTAAGAGCGATAAAATTGTTACTAAACTTAATGATGGCATCCTATTTTCCTCCTTTTCCAGCTTTTCGTGAAGCCATAAATCGTTCAATTAAATAATGTGATGCAACGAAGAAGATAATTGAAGCTGTTACAATACTTACCAATTCTGGTGGAATACCAGCCACAGTCATCCCTGTCTTACCAACACTCAAAATGGCAAAAAGCAAGGCAGCAAAGAAAATACCAATTGGAGAATTCGCTGCTAACAAACTAACAGCCATCCCTTCAAAACCAATAGCAAGTGAGCTATTTTGAACAAAGACATTTTCAAATGTTCCTAGTCCTTCAACAACTCCACCAAGACCTGCTAAGGCACCTGAGATAACCATAGATAAAATAATGGTTTTTTTAGCTGACATACCTGCATATTCACTGGCATGTGAATTTAGACCAACTGAACGAATTTCAAAACCTAAAATTGTTTTGTTCAGTAAGAACCAAATAACAGCAATTGCAATCAAGGCAAAGAAAATACCGATATTCATTCGAGAATTACTAGTCATTGCTGATAGCCATTCTGTTTGATAAGAAGCATTGCTACTAACTTGAATACTAGAGTCAACACTACGCATTAAATCTTTAGAAAAAGCATTTTGAATAATGGCATTACCACCGTAAAGAATGATGTAATTCATCATAATAGTTACAATAACTTCACTAGTTCCTAAATAAGCACGAAGAATACCAGGAATCGCACCAGCAAGTCCTCCAGCAAGCATCGCAATAATAACAGTAATGAGAATTAACAATGGACGAGACATATCGGGATTTTCCAAAGCAAACCAGCCCGCAGCTATCCAACCAGCTAAGGCTTGTCCTGGTAATCCAACGTTGAAGAATCCAGCACGGCTAGCTACTGAGAAGCCTAAACCAATTAAAATTAGTGGTCCCATCGCACGGAAAATTTCTCCAATATTTTTCAAGCTACCAAAAGCCACTTGGAAAAGACCTTCATAACCCCAAAGTGGGTCATATCCAAAAATAAGCATGACTACTGCACCTAGCAACAGGCCTAGTAGAACTGAAATTAAAGGAACAATAATTTGTTGATTTTTCTTAGACATGACTAACCTCCTTGTCAATAGCACCGCCTGCCATCAAGATACCTAACTCTTGTTTATTAGTTTCTTCTGGTTTTACAATGCCTTTAATATGGCCGTCATGAATTACAGCAATACGATCTGAAACATCTAAAATTTCATCTAATTCAAAACTCACAACAAGAACCGCCTTGCCTTTATCACGTTCAGCAATCAAACGTTTACGAATATACTCAATCGCTCCCACATCCAAGCCACGAGTTGGTTGACTAACAATTAGTAAGTCTGGGTTACGATCGACTTCACGAGCAATAATAGCCTTTTGCTGATTACCACCTGAAAAACCTTTGGCAGGTACTAATTCATTAGCTCCACGAACATCAAACTCTGCCATCAATTTTTTCGCATAATCATTGATTTTCTTATAATCTAAGATACCTTTTTTACTTAAAGGTTCTTTATAATAAGTTTGAAGTGCGATATTTTCAGCCAAAGTCATAGGAAGTACCAAACCATCACGATGACGGTCCTCAGGAACATGACCAACACTCAGCTCTGTAATTTGACGAGCTGTCATTTTTGTTATTTCTTGTCCTTTGATTTTAATGCTGCCTGATTTCGCCTTGCGTAATCCTGTGATTGCTTGAATCAATTCACTTTGACCATTGCCATCAATTCCAGCAATACCAATAATTTCACCAGCTCTCACATCTAATGATAGATTTTTAACAGCTGGAATTCCCCTATTTTCATTGACAACTAAATCTTTAATTGATAACACAACGTCTTTTGGTTCAGCAGCTTTTTTAGCCGTTTTGAAAGAAACAGAACGTCCAACCATCATTTCAGCTAAATCTTCAGCAGTTGCTCCAGCAACATTAACCGTTTGAATACTCTTACCACGACGAATTACAGTGACACGATTAGCAACTGCTCGAATCTCGTCTAATTTATGTGTGATTAGGATAATAGATTTACCTTCTTTAACCAAATTACGCATGATTACCATCAATTCTTGAATTTCAGATGGGGTCAAAACGGCTGTTGGCTCATCAAAAATCAACAAATCTGCACCACGATAAAGAGTTTTCAAAATTTCAACACGTTGTTGAGCACCTACCGTAATGTCTTCGACCTTAGCTGAAGGATCAACAGCCAAGCCATATTTTTCAGAAAGTTCCTTAATCTCTTTAGTAGCTTTCTTCAAATCCAAAACACCATTTTTGACTGTTTCATTACCAAGAATGATATTTTCAGCAACGGTAAAAGCTTCAACTAACATAAAGTGCTGATGCACCATTCCGATCCCTAAACTGTTAGATTTAGAGGGGGAATCAATTTTAACCACCTCACCTTTAATCGCAATTTCGCCACTCGTTGGTTCAAGTAAGCCTGCGAGCATATTCATCAAAGTTGATTTTCCTGCTCCATTTTCACCAAGAAGAGCATGAATCTCACCTTTTTTAACCGTTAGGTTAATGTGATCATTAGCTACAAAATCACCAAATTTTTTTGTGATTTCTCTCATTTCAATGACATTTTCAGTCATAGGAATCTTCCTTTCAACATAATATCTATCAGTCAGTAAAACTTAGCAAAATTGCTAAGCTTTACTGAGGTATAAATACCTCAGTCTCTTAAAAAGCGACCGACAATGGTCGCTTTATGCATCATTATTTTTCTGGAACAGTGATTTCACCAGAAATAATTTTAGCTTTAGCATCTTCCACTGCTTTTTTAGCCTCATCATCAAGATTAGTTGTAGCAATATTCACACCACCATCTTTAAGACCATAAACAGTTGTTTTACCACCTGGGAATTTACCATCTTTTGTCTCGTTTGTGATTGATTGTAAAGCATTACCAACTTCTTTAATAGATGATGCTAGAACAAAGTTTGATTCCTTACCATCTTTAGAAGTGTATTTACCTTCTTCAGATTGATCTCGGTCAACACCGATAACCCAAACTTTTTCATCTTCGTTTTTAGTTTCGTTGATTGATTTAGCTTCACTAAATACGCCTGCACCAGTTCCTCCTGCTGCTTGATAGATAACATCTGCACCAGCTGCATATTGAGCAGCTGCAATTGTTTTACCTTTAGCCGCATCACCAAATGAACCAGCATATTCTACTGAAATTTTAATAGACGAATCTACAGATTTCACACCCGCTTCAAAACCTTTTTCGAAACGAGTAATAACTTCACCTTCCATACCACCGATGAAGCCAACTTGTTTAGTTTTCGTTGCTTTAGCTGCTGCAACTCCTGCCAAATATGCTGCTTCATTATCTGCAAAAACAACACTCGCTACGTTATCTTTACCTTCAATAACAGAGTCAATGATCGCAAAGTTAGTATCTGGATTATCACCAGCAACTTTATCTACTGCATCATAGAGAGCAAATCCTACACCGAAAACTAACTGATAACCACTATCTACTGCACTACTCAAGTTAGTTGTAAATTCTGATTCACCTGATGATTGGAAGTAAGTATAGCCATTATCTTTTGATAGACCATTCTCTTTACCCCAAGCTTGCAAACCTTCCCAAGCTGACTGGTTAAATGATTTATCGTCAACTCCACCAGTATCCGTAACCATTGCAACTTTCAAATCCGTTGCTGCTTCACTAGATGACGTCGCCTTACGATTTGAACAAGCCGCTAATCCCAATACGGCTACTGAAGCCAAACCAACACCAATAAGTTTTTTGTTCATGTGACTGAACCCTCCTAAATATTTTTTTGTAACTTAAAGCTACGGTACATAAGAAACAGATTAGTTAAAATCTGTGAAAGAATATGGAATTAAATCCTTGACCATCATCTCGACCGTCTTACCATTTTTCGCTATCAATGTCACCTTGCTAGTCGGTTCAAAAAATTCAACCATCACTTGACGACAAGCTCCACAAGGTGATATAGGTTCTTCCGTTTCACCATATACTGCGATTTCTGTCAATTTTGTATAACCTTCAGAAACTGCTTTAAATATAGCTGTCCGTTCGCCACAATTGGTTAAACCATAACTGACATTTTCCACATTACATCCTAAGAAAAATTCTCCATCAACTGTTTTAACAGCTGCTCCAACTGGGAATTTTGAGTAAGGTACATAAGCTTTCTCGCTGGCTTTTTGAGCTAAATCTATTAACTTAGTATCCACCATTAACGCTTTCTCCTTTGATAATTGCCACACCTGAAGAAGTACCTATACGCGTCGCTCCTGCTTCAATAAAAGCTTGGGCATCGGCAAGTGACCGGGCACCTCCTGCTGCTTTAACACCGACTTCTAAGCCGACTGTTTCACGCATCAATTTTACATCGGCTACCGTCGCACCATTAGTTGAAAAACCCGTTGACGTCTTAACAAAATCAGCTCCAGCTTTAACCGCTAGTTGACAAGCTAAAACTTTTTCTTCTTCAGTTAAAAGACATGTTTCAATAATGACTTTAACTAATTTATCTTGACTAGCTTCAACAACAGCTCTAATATCTGATTCTACTAAATCTAGGTCCCCCGACTTCAACGCACCAATGTTAATTACCATGTCAATCTCATCAGCTCCAGCTTTAATACTTGCAGCTGTTTCAAATGCCTTAACATCTGATAATGTTGCACCTAAAGGAAAACCTACAACTGTACAAACTTTAACATCTGTCTCTTCCAATGCTTTAGCACAATAAGAAATCCAAGTTGGATTTACACAGACACTTGCGAAATCATATTCTTTTGCTTCAGCGATTAGTTGATCGATTTGTTCACGTGTGCTATCTTGTTTGAGTAGCGTGTGATCAATATATTTATTTAGTTGCATAATTACTTTTAGCCTCTTTCCTAAGAAATAATTTTCAAAATTTCTTTTGGTTTTTCTTGAACATCACCAATTGCAATATTAGCTTGACACTCTGCTAAAACTGTTGAGTCTAATTCTTGATTTGAGTAAACTTTAAGAATCACATCACCTTTAGCAACAAATTCTCCTACTTTTTTATCAAAAACTAAACCTGTCTCATAATCTAGAGCATCAGTTTTGACAGCTCTACCCGCCCCCAAACGCATAGCAATCAAGCCAAATTCCAAGGCTGGCAAAGCAGTGATGTAGCCATCTTTTTCAGCTTTGACTTCAGTAATGTATTGAGCTTGCGATGGACGATACAAATCTTCCAAATCTCCACCTTGATAAGCCACCATTTCTTCGAATTTCTTCAAAGCTTGACCATTGATGAGATGTTCTTTGATGGTTGATAATTCTTCCTTACGTCCGGCCAACTCTAACATGACTTGAGCCAATTCACAGATAAACTCTGTCACATCTTCACGACCCTTGCCTTGCATAATCTCTAGTGCTTCTAACACTTCTAAGCGATTACCTACAGCACGCCCCAAAGGCTGACTCATGTTAGTTATTGCTGCAACTGTCTTGCGACCGACTTCATTACCCAGGGCAACCATAGTTCGAGATAAGGTCTCAGCATCATCAAGATTTTTCATGAAGGCACCATCACCAACTGTCACATCTAGCAAAATGCTATCTGCTCCTGCCGCAATCTTTTTACTCATAACTGAACTAGCAATCAGTGGAATAATGTCAACTGTCGCTGTCACATCACGCAAAGCATAAAGCAACTTATCCGCTTTAACCAGTTGATCCGACTGTCCAATAACCGAAACACCAATTTCTTTAACTTGTTGAATAAATTCTTCTTGTGTTCGATCGATTTGATAACCTTTGATTGATTCCAACTTATCAAGAGTACCACCAGTATGGCCTAAACCACGTCCACTCATTTTAGCGACAGGAACACCAAAACTAGCAACTAAAGGTGCCAAAATCAAGGTCACTTTATCACCGACACCTCCTGTCGAGTGTTTATCTGTTTTAATACCACCAATAGAAGACAAATCAATCTCTTGTCCTGTTTTGACCATGCTCATAGTCAAATCTCGAATCTCATTAACTGACATCCCTTGGAAGTAAATCGCCATTGCCATAGCTGACATCTGATAATCTGGCACTTGTCCTTGAGCATAATTTGAAATCAACCAGTTGATTTCTTCTGTACTCAATTCTTTGCCATCACGTTTTTTTTGAATTAAATCTACTGCTCTCATCATTTCACACTTCTAAGTATATAATAGCCCTTATCTTTTTTAATAATGTCACAATTACCAAAAACTTCTTCCATTTTCTGCTTTGCACTAGGAGCACCTTGTTTCTTTTGAATTACAATGGTTAAATCTCCACCCTTGTTCAGATAATGAATCGCCTCTGATAAAATAGTATGGACGACTACTTTTCCTGCCCGAATAGGAGGGTTACTGATGATATGATCAAAGTTACCGGTTACCTCCGTATAAAGATTTGATTGAAAAATATTAGGCTGAACTTGGTTTAACTGAGCATTTTGCCTTGCTAAATCTAGAGCTCGTAAATTAATATCCACCATTGTTGACTTCACTTGATAAGCTTTAGCCAAACTAATCCCTAACGGTCCGTAACCACATCCTACATCTAAGACACTTTCTCCTGGCGAAAAAGTTAAAGTAGATAGAAGCACTTGACTTCCATAATCAACCATACGCTTGGAAAAAACACCCGAGTCTGTTAAAAAATGAAATCTTTGTCCTAATAAGTCAACTTCTAGTTTTTGAATGTCATGTTGACTATTTGGATTTTCTGTATAATACATATTTGTCATATTTATCAATACACTCTTGTATTTTTCTTACAGAATTATCTTAACATAATCTTAAGATTTTGACAAGCTTTAAATCATTTTTTCGTTAGTTTAATGACGCTTACAAAGAGATAACATTCGGCAATCAAGCGTTTTCTTTTCATTTATGCTATAATATTAGTGTTTGTAAGCCTAGACAAACCAAATATACGATTTTTATTTAAGGAATTCTCTTAACTATGGATTTAAGTAATTTTTTTACAATTTCACGTCAGAGTTGGCGACAATTACTATCCCCTACTGACCATATTCCCCTAACAACTGATGAATTAGAACGTATCAAAAGTCTTAATGATAAAATTAGTATTGCAGATGTTAAAGACATCTACCTTCCTTTGGTTAGTTTAATTCAAATTTATAAGAAAAATTTTGATGATCTTCATTTTTCGAAAAATATTTTTTTACAACAGCATACTCCCAATAAACCTTTTATCATCGGCATTTCTGGTAGTGTTGCCGTTGGCAAATCAACAACGAGTCGTCTACTAACCCTTCTATTAAAACGAACCTTTCCCAAAAGTAAAGTCACCATGGTAACTACTGATGGCTTTCTCTATCCGAACGCTATTTTAAAAAAGAAACATCTACTCCAGCGTAAAGGATTCCCTGAATCCTATGATATGAAGCGTCTAATTCATTTCCTTAATGAGATAAAAAATAACCAAAAAACAACAATCCCTATTTATTCACATGATATTTATGATATTGTCCCCAATCATCAAGAAGAAATTGATGTGCCTGATATTTTAATCATCGAAGGTATCAATGTTTTACAAACTCAAGAAAATCAAAACCTATACATTAGTGATTATTTTGATTTTTCAATTTATATCGACGCTGATCGTCAAGCTATTGAACGTTGGTACTTAGAACGTTTTGAAACATTATTAGATTTAGCAGTAACCAAACCAACTAACTATTATTATCAATTTACACAGATGCCTCGTCAAGAAGCCTTAGCCTTCTCAAAAAATGTTTGGCAATCTATCAATCTCATCAATCTTAAAGAATTTATCGAACCAACCAAACAACGTGCTGAACTGATTTTATACAAATCAAATAATCATGAAATTGAACAAATTTTTCTCAAAAAATAATATTGTCGGTGATAATTTTATAGAAAATGATGATTTCTGCTTGTCAAGTACATTATTTTCAGCTATAATAAGATAGTTAGTATAAATGGAGGTGAAAACATTGGCAAATATCAAATCAGCTATCAAACGTGCTGAACTTAACGTAAAACAAAACGCTAAAAACTCAGCACAAAAATCAGCTATGCGTACTGCAATCAAAGCATTCGAAGCTAACCCAACTGAAGAACTTTACCGTACTGCAAGTTCAGTTATTGATAAAGCTGAGTCAAAAGGCTTGATTCATAAAAACAAAGCAAGTCGTGACAAAGCACGTCTTGCTACAAAATTAGCAAACTAAAAGACAGTCCATCGGACTGTTTTTTCATATTCAAATGAATCACTTGACCATTTTAAGAAACAAAAAAGCCTATTCATACATAGGCTTTTAATGGTTAAAAATTAAGCAAAAATAGTCAAAATAAGCGCTAAAATCGCTGGGCCACCTTGAGTTAAAATAATTTTAGGACTGCTAGTCAAAGCACCGTAGCTAGCAACCAAAATAATGTAAATTAAAATAGCTGGAACAAAACTGACATTAAACAACAAACCATATAGTAGGCCAACACCTAATAGTCCGTTATAGATACCTTGGTTTTTGAATAGGGTATTGAGTGATTTTTGTTTCAATTCCTCCTGTGACATGCCAAAAACTTTAGCGGTTTTGGCAGAACTGGTTATCACGGTTTCTAAATACATGATATAAAAACACTCTAGGGCTACTAAGACAACAAAAAAATTAGCTATAATTGACATAAAAAATACTCCTTTTAGGTTAAATAGTTGATGTGCTATAATAGAATAGCAAGCATCTATGAATTAAACAAGAACAAAGCAATTAGTTTTAGACAAAAAAACAAAAACTGTCTAATTAAAGGAGCATAAAATGATTAATTCAGTACAACGGAGTCAGAAAAAAATCGAAAATGCACTAAGTTTGCTATTGATGACTCAAACCTTAACAAAAATTACCAGCAGCCAAATCGCTAAAGAAGCCCAAATCAGTCGGGCTAGTTTTTATAATTACTATAAAGATAAATATGACATTATCGATTGCTGTCAACAACGTGTTTTTCAAAAACTAGAACTTGTTTTTGCTCAATTTACTACTAATCGACATCAAAATATTTGCCAAATTTTTGATATTCTAAATCAAGAAACCTTATTTTCTACTCTGTTACTACCAAATGGAAGTAAAGAAATTCATGATTTCTTGCGCTATAAATTTCAGGAACTTGTACGGGAAGATTTAGAAATACAAGGCTCTAAATTTTTAGATAGATTTGAAACACATGAAAATCATTATTGTATCGTCTATCTTTCGAGTGCTTATTTCACTGTCTGTCAAACATGGATTTCACAAGGAAAAAAAGAAAGCCCTAGCCAAATGGCAGACTTTCTCCTTAAAATGATTAAACCTTATCACTTATCTTCTTGAATATGAACTGGTAAGGCTCCGAAACTTTGTGAGGTTGGCATCATTTCTAGACGATTGATATTGATGTGCTGAGGTTGTTGAATCAACCAAATAATCGTTTTAGCAATATCTTCGGGTTGAATGCTATTTGTTCCTTCGTATAATTTTTCAGCTCGTTCCTTATCTCCCTTAAAACGAACAAAAGAAAATTCTGTGCCACCACAAAGACCTGGCTCCAAATTGGTCACTCGAACGCCTGTTCCAGCTAAATCTGCACGTAGATTAAGACTAAATTGTTTAACAAATGCCTTGGTTGCACCGTAAACATTACCACCAGGATAAGGATAAGTACCCGCAATTGAACCAATATTGATAATTTGACCGCGTTTAAGGACAAGTTTAGGTAAGAGTTGATTAGTGATGAATGACAAGCCTAAAACATTCGTCATAATCATGGTTTCCCAATCATTGAAGTCTGCCTCTTGTGCTTTATCCAATCCTAATGCCAAACCTGCATTATTGATCAAGACATCTATCATTGACCAATTTTCAGGTAATTGAGCCAATGCCTTACCAACTTCTGCTTTATTAGTAAGATCTAATGATAAGGGATAAAAAGATTCACCTAATTCTTTTTTTAGATCTTCTAATTTTTCTTGTCGTCGAGCGGCTCCAATAACGCGATAACCTGATTGAACCAATTCTTGACAAATGGCTCGTCCAAAACCAGCTGATGCCCCTGTTACTAAAATCGTTTTCATTTTTTCTCCTTATTGAAAAAAAACTGGATAAACTCATCCAGTTTTTTGTTAGCTTAATTATCTAAAGCCTGTGCTGCTGTGATGATACCTAATTTATAAATATCTTCGGCATTTGATCCACGAGATAAGTCATTAACTGGTTTATTCAAACCTTGCAAAATTGGTCCGATTGCTTCAAATGAGCCTAGACGCTCAGCAATCTTGTAACCGATGTTCCCTGACTGAAGATCTGGGAAGATAAAGGTATTTGCCTGTCCTGCCACTTGACTATCTGGTGCCTTAATTTTGGCAGTGGCTGCTACATAAGCTGCATCAAACTGTAATTCCCCATCTAATTTTAGGTTAGGTGCCATTTCTTTAGCCAAACGTGTTGCTTCAACTACCTTATCAACATTAGGTGATTTCCCTGACCCCATCGTTGAAAAACTTAACATGGCCACATAAGGATCAATAGCAAAAATTTTAGCTGTTTCCGCTGTATTAACTGCAATTTCCGCCAATTCTTGCGCATTTGGTTCAATGTTAATCGCACAATCACCAAAAACCAAACGTTCATTCGTGCTATCACGATTCATGATGAAAATTCCTGATGTTCTTGAAACTCCTGGTTTTGTCTTGATGATTTGTAAGGCTGGTCGTACAGTATCTGCAGTCGAATGAATCGCACCACTTACCATACCAGCTGCCAAGCCCATTTGAACCAACATCACACCAAAATAATTAACATCTTTCAATAATTGGTCAGCTTGTTCTGGCTCGACCTTCCCCTTACGCAAGTCAAGAAACATTTCTTTCATCACTGCTAATTGATCATAGTTTTCTGGATCAATAATTGTGACGTTTGACTGCTCATAACCAGCCTCAGCCAATAATTTTTCAACGTCACTTGTATTTCCCAAAACAATCGGTTCTAACAAACCTTCAGCTTTTAAGCGTCCAGCTGCCGTAACCACTCGCAAATCATTACCTTCTGGAAAAACAATCTTAATATTTTTGCCGACAATTTTTTCTTTTAATGTTTCAAATAATGATGCCATAATCACTCTTTATCCTTTCGTTTTCCATTTTATCATAAAATTTTCCATATCATCTGTCAAGTCACTCGTGTGTATTTGTTTTTCTTTGGTAAAAGGATTGACAAAACTTAGTTGATGACAATGCAAGGCTTGTCTAGTTAGCCCCAAGTCCATGCGGCCACCATAAAGATCATCTCCTAGTAGCGGGAAACCAATATGTGCGAAATGTACCCTAATTTGATGAGTGCGTCCTGTATGTAGTTTAATATCTACCAACTTGATCTCACCAAAATCCTCAACAACCTGATAACTAGTATGAGCATACTTGCCATCTGGATGCACACAACGTGTGATAATGCTATCTTCTGGTCTAGCTATTGGCGCAATAATGTCACCTTGACTGGCCAATTCTCCTGAGCCTGAAATTAAGGCATAATAACGTTTCTCAATTGTTTTAGCTTGTAATTGTTTATCCAAACGAGCATGAGCATAACCATGTTTAGCAAATAGCATAAGACCACTGGTATCCTTATCCAATCGTGTGACAATGTGAACCTGACGATTAGGATAATCATTAGCTACATAATAATATTTAACGAAATTAGCCATTGTATTAGAATGAAGCACACTTGGAATACTGGCTACACCATGGGGCTTATTGAGAAGTAAAAAATGTTCATCTTCATAAACAATCGCCAAATCACGCGCCACAGGTTGTAAACTACCCGCTAAATCTTCTTCATTTGGAACCTCAATGGTTACCTTATCTCCAACAGCTAAAACATAGGTGGCATTTTGTTCCACATCATTAACCCAAATATTGCCCCCCTTAAATTTAACTTTAGCTAAAAGAGCCTTTGAAACATCATGCTCCTTCAGTAAACTCTTAACTTGACAGGGACGATGGGCAATAAAATCAAACTTCATCTTCTAACTCTCCGATAAAAGCATCTCGAACACGCTCCCAGAAACTGATGTGACTGTCGGAACCAACAAAATGAATTTTTTTCTGATCTAACTCAAACTCAATCTTAACAACATCCCTATGCTTATAAGTTTTGTTATCTACAGCGATAACATACGTTCCTAAACGTTTGGGAATAATTTCTATTTTCTCGCCTTTAGGAACAATCAAGGGACTGCCTAAGGTACGAAAGACACGATTGTTTAGGCTGGCAATTTCAGTTAATTGTAGGGCCTCTATCGTTGGATGTAATACTGCACCACCTAAAGACTTATTATAGGCTGTGCTACCCGTTGGGGTTGAAACCGATAAGCCATCACCACGAAAGCTCTCAAATTTTATTTGATTGACCAAAACATCGGCAACCATGGTCTTTTCCATACGCTTGATGGTCGCTTCATTTAAGGCACGTGAGGTCAACACACGACCATCTGATAACGTCGTTTTAACGCGTAAAATGGGATAAGAGATTTTTTCACCTCGATCTGAACGCAAATCATCTAACAGTTTATTGACTTCAAAATCTCTATAGTCCGTATAAAATCCTAAATGGCCTGTATGAATTCCAACAAATCGAATATTGTCCAATGACCGTTCGTACATGTGAAAGGCAGACAATAGCATGCCATCGCCACCAATAGAGATAACAACGTCTGGATGACGCTTGGTCAAATAAAAATCCTGATCATCACGTAAAATATTAAATAATTTATGAGCTATCCCTCGGCTCTGGTAATTGCCATTTGAAATAATAGCTACTTTAATAACCTTATCGGTAAAATTCATCTGTGTCATCACTATTTCCTACACCATCATTAACACGTTTATGAATGGGATCAAATAACAATTGCGCTTCTTTAATCTCATCCCTAATTTTACGCATTTCCTCGTCCAATTTTAATGAAATATCTGCCGTTCTTTTCAAACGTTTTTGTAATTCACTAGGAATATCCCCGCCATACTTGTAATTAAGCGAGTGCTCAATGGTTGCCCAAAAGTTCATGGCTAGAGTCCTAATTTGAATTTCTGCTAAGACTGTCTTGGGACCAGTAATGGTATCAACAGGATATTCAACAATCACATGGTAAGAACGGTAACCACTTTCTTTTTTATGATTGATATAATCACGCTCAATCACAACTTTCATGTCACCACGTTGTCGTAACAAGGTCAAAACTTCATCAATATCATCCACAAACTGAACCATGATCCGCAACCCTGCAATGTCTTCGATATCTTCTCGAATTCGTTCTAATGGAACATTTCGCCTAACCATTTTTTCCTTAATGCTCTCAACTGATTTGACACGACCTGTAACAAATTCAATTGGAGAATGCTGATTTTGTTTACGGAATTGTTTGCGAATGCCTCTTAATTTAATCTTTAACTCTCCGACTGTCTGAATATAGGGGTCTAAAAAGGCTTCCCAGTCTTTCATTTCCATTACATCGATACCTCCTTTAAGCATCAGAACGTCTTTTGTCGAACAAACTACTTCTACCATTATACCATACTTTCTGTCTAAATTTTTTCCTTATATTTTCCTTTTCGTCATCAAATTGCTCATTATCTAGTAAAAACATGATATTTTCTTAACTTTAAGATAAAATATGATTAGATTAACAAACCAAAAGAAAGGAAACCTATGAAACATCTCGAAATTGAATACAAGACCTTGTTAACCAAGGATGAATTTAAACGACTTGATTTATTATTTAGCCATGTGCCTCAAGTCACCCAGACCAACTATTATTTTGATACCGCTGATTTTCAACTTAAAAAACATCGACTATCACTTAGAATTAGAACCTTTAGTCAGTCTGCTGAACTAACACTTAAAATTCCCCAAGACGTTGGGAATTTAGAATTTAATGCTGAATTAAGCTTAGAAAAAGCTAAAGAACTCATTCGTACAGGGCATTTTCCAATCAATACAGTCACTCAACCTATTTTGGATGCGGGAATTGATTTAAGTAAACTTAATCTACTCGGTAACCTAACAACCATTCGCCGTGAAAGTCAGATTGACATTGGGTTGATTGCCTTAGACAGCAATCGTTATGCCCAAATCAAAGACTATGAATTAGAGTTAGAAGTTAACGATGCTAGTAAAGGAGAAGCTGATTTTCAAGCTTTTTTGAAAAAATATAATATCAACTATAAATTTGCCAAAAGTAAACTTGCTCGTTTTGCAAGCACACTTCCTAAAAATTAAAATAGTTACTTACTGAAATCTTTTGCCATTTTTGATAAAATAAAATGAAGTTTTTTATAAAAGGAGCCTTTTATTGATGTCTGATCACAATCATTTTACAAAAACCGTCAAACTTTTCTCACTTTCCTCTAATATGGAAGTGGCAGAAAAAATTGCCAGTGCTGCCGGTATTCCCTTGAGCAAGGTGTCTTCACGTCAATTTGCTGATGGTGAAATTATGGTTAACATTGAAGAAAGCGTTCGAGGAGCTGACATATATATTATTCAATCAACAAGCTTTCCCGTTAATGATAACTTGTGGGAATTACTGATTATGATTGACGCCTGCCTAAGAGCCAGTGCTAATACTATAAACGTTGTTATCCCTTATTTTGGTTACGCTCGTCAAGATCGCATTGCTTCTTCCCGTGAACCAATTACAGCTAAACTAGTTGCGAATATGTTAGTTAAGGCAGGGGTTAATCGTATCCTTACTCTAGATTTGCACACTGTTCAAGTTCAAGGTTTCTTTGATATTCCCGTAGATAATTTATTAACGACTCCTCTTTTTGCAAAGCGTTACATCAATCAACATTTCCCAACTGATGAAGTCGTTGTTGTTAGTCCAAAAAATTCAGGTATTAAACGTGCTCGTAGTCTAGCAGAATATCTCGATGCCCCAATCGCGATTATCGATTATGCCAAGGATGATGCCAATCGTGAGGAAGGCTACATCATTGGAGATGTGGCTGGTAAACAGGCGATTCTAATTGATGACATCTTGAATACTGGAAAAACCTTAGCTGAAGCTGCTAAAATTGTAGAAGCTGGTGGTGCAACTGCAATTTATGCGGCTGTTAGTCATGCCCACTTAACCAAAACAACCGCAGATGTCTTAAATGCTGCCCCAATCAAAGAAATTATTGCTACAGATTCCATTAAGAGCCAACATCCAAAACCTGAACAGTTGGTTTATATTTCAGCCAGCCAGTTAATCGGAGAAGCGATTATTCGCATTCAAGAACGACAACCACTCAGTCCACTCTTCTCTTACCATGTTGATGAAAAGGATGCTTAATCATGGTCTATTTTGATAATGCGGCAACCAGTCATTTAACACCGAAAGTGATTGAACGGATGACACAGGTGATGAGCCAGGTTTTTGGAAATCCATCTAGTCTTCATCAAGATGGACGTAAAGCCAATCAACTCCTTCGCCAATGCCGTCAAGAACTCGCTCAAGCTCTAGCAGTTAAGGATAATCAACTAATTTTTACATCTGGTGGAACAGAAAGCAATAACTTGGCGATCAAAGGCTATGCCTTGGCCAATCAGGATAAGGGAAAACACTTGATTACAACAAGTGTTGAACACCACTCCGTCTTACATACCATGAGCTATTTAGAAACATGTGGTTTTGAAGTCACTTACCTAGAACCTATCAATCAAACCATCTCTGCTCAACAAGTAAAAGAAGCCTTGCGACCAGACACCATCTTGGTCAGCATCATGTATGCCAATAATGAAACAGGTGATGTTTATCCAATAGAGGAAATTGGCACACTTTTAACAGAACATCAAGCAGTTTTTCATGTTGATGCCATTCAAGTGATCGGTAAATTATCCGTTCATCCTCAGGAGCTACATATTGATTTATTGTCGGCGTCAGCTCATAAATTTCACGGGCCTAAAGGGTGTGGTTTTCTCTATCACAACACCCTTAAACTAACTCCACTTTTACATGGTGGACAACAAGAAAACAATAGACGTGCAAGCACCGAAAATCTAATAGGCATTGCAGGTATGACCACTGCTTTATTGGACTGTTTAGCAAAAGAACAGGAAAATTTAGCACAAATCTATGAATTGAAAGCTAGTTTCTTGAAACAACTAGATCAACTAGGTGTTAATTACTATCTTAATCAAGGGGCAAATAGCCTTCCTTACGTCCTTAGCTTAGGTTTTCCAGAAACGAACAATGCTCTCTTATTAACTCAACTCGACTTGGCTGGTTTCTCGCTTTCAGCAGGTTCAGCCTGTACCGCTGGTAATATCGAACCAAGCCATGTCTTAGCTAGTTATTACGGCAAGACTTCTCCACGTCTAAACGAAGTCATCAGAATTAGTTTCTCTGAATATAATACCCTTGCTGAAGTCCTTGCTTTAGCCCAAATCTTAAAGAAAGTGATAAAACATTAGTATGGCATTTAAACAAGAAATTCATCTACCTGATTGTCAATACCGTTATGCAATCAGCCCTAAAATAAAAAAATACACCCTGCGTGACACCACTTTTTTTGAAAATAAAATTGGTCACTACGAACTGACTCGATTGTTAGAAGAAGTTCCCAATTCCAATCAAGGTTTCCCACTAAAAATCATCGTCAATAAAGAATTAACAGGTTTCAAATTGACTATTACAGATCAATCTGGTCTTCGTTCTGTTAATATTTTCAAGTCAGAACAACATAAAATTTTTCAAGATAAGTTCTACTTTCTCATGAATAGCTTGGTAGAACGTGGGATTTTTGATAAATTCACAGTCTAAAAGAGCGTTTCGGCGCTTTTTATTAAACTCAAAGCTATTTTATTGAAAAATTCACAAACTTTCATTAAAATAGAATCTAGACTAAATTACATTTCAAAGAAAGCGTATGACATTTATGACTATTGATAAAAGCATCCCAAATGCTACTGCTCGTCGTTTATCTCTTTACTATCGTATCTTCAAACGACTTAATGCAGAAAATATTGAAAAAGTTAACTCTCGTCAAATTGCTGATGCTATTGGCATTGATTCAGCAACTGTTCGTCGTGATTTTTCTTATTTTGGAGAGTTAGGGCGACGTGGTTTTGGCTATGACGTCAAAAAACTAATGAACTTCTTTGCTGATATTCTCAACGACCACTCTATCACCAATGTTGTCCTAATTGGCGTTGGAAACCTCGGACGAGCCCTTCTTCATTACCGTTTTCATGAACGCAATAAGATGCAAATTGTTGCAGCCTTTGACACTGCTGAACATGAATTGATTGGTCAGACTACACCTGATAATATCCCTATTTATGATATTGCTAGTATCAAGGAAAAACTTGAGCATTTAGCCAGTCATACAGCCATTCTAACTGTTCCTAGTGTCAAAGCTCAGGAAGTTGCTGATCTCTTAGTTGAAGCTGGAATAAAAGGCATTTTAAGTTTTTCACCAATAAACCTTAACCTCCCTAAAGATGTCTTTGTTCAATATGTCGATTTGACAAGTGAATTACAGACTCTTCTTTACTTTATGAATCAAGATGACAATGACAATAAACAATAAACAACCTATTATTGGAATCACTGGTAATCAACGCACGACACTAGATCAAATGACCCCTGACGGTGTCAATATTTCTTATACGGCAACTGGATTTGTTGAGGGGGTGAAAAGAGTTGGTGGCCTCCCTCTTATTCTACCCATTGGTAAACCAGAACAGGCTACCCACTATATCAGCCTTATTGATAAACTTATCTTAACTGGTGGCCAAAATGTTCTACCAGAATTTTATGGTGAAACCATTCAAACTGACGATTGTGACTTTCTAAGAGAACGTGATGCATTTGAATTAGCCTTAATCAAAGAGGCCTTAGCTCAGAAAAAACCGATTTTTTCGGTTTGTAGAGGAACGCAACTGATGAACGTTGCTCTCGGTGGTAACTTAAACCAAGCTATTGAAAATCACTGGCAAGATCACCCTTCTGACTACCTTTCTCAAGATATGCAAGTCGATTCAGATAGTATTCTAGCAGAGATCTATGGAAAAACAGCTAGTATCAATTCTTTTCACCATCAAAGTATTAAAGAATTAGCACCAAATCTAAAAGTCATTGCTCGTGATCCTAAGGATGGTACCATTGAAGCAGTTCTTGCGACTGATTGTAATTTTTTGGGAGTTCAATGGCATCCAGAATTGCTTCATAAAAGTCGCCCAGAAGACTTAGCCCTTTTTGATTATGTTGTTAACCGTTTGTAAGTACTCGGTCCTTTTCACGAAAACTGTAGTAACGACGTTGCCCAACAATAATGTGATCGAGTAGAATAATTCCCAAATCTTGACAGGAACGATGAAGTTTTTCTGTAAAACTAATATCACTCTCACTTGGTTGTGGAACACCTGACGGATGATTATGAACGATAATAAGGGAGGTCGCCATTGTTCGACAAGCATAGTGAAGAATTTCTCTTGATTCTGCAATCGAGCGTCTCACTCCTCCTATAAAAACCACTTTTTGCTGAATCACACGATTTTGTGTATCTAAATAGAGTGCCACTAGGTGCTCTTGTTTTTTATCACCAAATTCCAACATCATTTTTTTAGCAATACGCTCACTGCTTAAAATCTGATGTTCTTTTAAATATTCTGCTTGAGTAATACGTTTTCCCAACTCAATCATTGCCTTCAATTCAATCGCCTTAACTTGCCCAATTCCTGACACTTGCTGCAATTCTTGAATAGATAATTCTTTGAATTCAGCTAAATTATTAAGATTATTGATTATTTTTGTAGCTATCTCAATAACTGATGATTGTTTTGTACCTGTACGTAATAAAATAGCCAATAGTTCTTGATTACTTAGTTGAGCTGCTCCGTCGTTTAATAGACGCTCACGGGGCAAAAGAACATCTTTTCTCAACTTAATCTCATACATCACTTATCTACCTCCTATCTTATTATTCGTAAGAAAAAGCGAGCTTCCTTTTTTGGACGCTCGCTTTTTAAAAATATCATCTATTTTTTCTAACTTGAATGTTAACCACCTGATCTTTGATTAACTGATAAAAGGTTGCAGCTAGAGGCACTGCTAAAAGCATACCTAGAATACTACCCAAGGCTCCACCTACAGTAATGGATAATAGAACCCACATTCCTGGTAAACCTATAGAGCCACCTACAACTCGAGGGTAAATTAGATTGCCTTCAAACTGTTGCAAAATAATCACAAAGATAAGAAAGAAAATCGCTTGATTCACTGATTGGGTTAAAATCAAAATCGTTCCGACTGTGACCCCGATATAAGCACCTACAACTGGAATAAGCGCTGTAAAAGCAATCACAATACCTATAGTTGGAGCATAAGGTAATTTGAAAATCCACATGCCAATAGTAGTTAAAGTACCTAAAATCATTGCTTCAAGGGTTTGGCTTACAAAGAAACCACGAAAACGTCTATGTAGAATTTCTCGAACATAATGAAAACTTTTAGCAAAGCGACCTAAATAAGTATCAAGCAAAAGATTTACCTGTCTCGCTAGACTTTCCTTACTTGATAAAACATAAATAGAAAAGATAAGACTCACAAACAAAGACATCAAACCTGAAGCAAACTTTGTCACAGATGACAGCAAGTTTGATAGTAGGCCTAAAAATTGATTAGAAATTTGTTGACTATAGCTAGAAATTTGTCGGCTAATAGCCACTTCCCCACCGAGATAATCCACAAACTGTGTGACCTTGTCATTTTTTTGAACTTGCATCAAAATATGTTGAATATCAGATGGTTTAATGGCTAAAAGTCGTTTCAGACTACTAATCAAATCTGGTAAAACAATTGAAAAAATAAAAACAAAGGCCCAAATAAATGTTAAATAGGCTAGCAATAAACTAAGCGCTCGTAACCCCTTAAAAGATTTTTTAAACAGCTTCGTTAACAGTTTTTCATAGCCACTCATAACAATGTTAATCACGTAGGCAATACCTGCACCTGTTATAAAAGGCATCAATGCATTTTTTAGGGTATTGATCAAAGAGGCTCCCACAGACCAGTAAGTCATTATTGCATAGCAACTTGCAAAACTAACAATAATAAAAAGAAAACGTGAACGATTAAATCTCATTTTTTATCCTAAACTTCTCTCTAATAAAATAGCAAAAATAAAGGTGAGAGGTATTCTCCACCTTTATCATTATTATAACATACTGCCGTTAGTTGCGATAACTTGTTTGTACCAATCAAATGATTTTTTCTTAGAACGTTTCAAACTTCCATTACCTTCATTATCACGATCAACATAGATAAAACCATAGCGTTTTTTCATTTCACCAGTACCGGCAGATACGAGATCGATACAACCCCAAGTCGTGTAGCCCCAGAGTTCCACACCGTCTTGGTTAATGGCATCATTCATCGCCTTAATATGCTCACGCAGGTAGTCAATACGGTAATCATCTGCCACATAGCCTGTTTCATCTGGACTATCTACTGCTCCCAGACCATTTTCAACGATAAACATTGGTTTTTGATAACGATCCCATATGGTATTAAGCGTAATCCTTAGACCAAGTGGATCAATTTGCCAACCCCACTCTGACTCTGTAAGGTAGGGATTTTTGATTGAGGCAAAGATATTACCAGCCGTTTTTTCCTTGACTGCTGGATCTGCTGAAGCTACTCGACTAGAATAATAAGAGAAAGAAATAAAATCAACCGTGTTCTCTTTCAACAGTAGCAAGTCTTTGGGTTCAATATTGATGTCAATCCCTTTTTGTTCCCACTCTTTTTTGGCATAATTTGGGTACTCACCACGCGCTTGAACATCAATAAAGAAGTAGTTTTCTCTATCTAATTTCAAACTCTCCCACACATCATCTGGATGGGGTGTATTGGGATAATATTGACCTGCCGCTAACATACAACCCACTTTATTTTCTGGATCAATTTCATGAGCAATCTTAGTCGCTAAGGCTGATGCTACCAATTCATGATGGGCTGCTTGGTATTTGACTTGTTCTTGATTTTCACCATCTTCAAAGTAAAGACCCGCCCCCATAAATGGCGCATGTAAAATCATATTGATTTCATTGAAAGTTAACCAGTATTTTACCAGTCCTTTATAACGTGTGAAAAGAGTGCGACACAAGCGTTCGTAAAACGTGATTAACTGACGATTACGCCAGCCACCATATTCTTTAATCAAGTGCATTGGACAGTCAAAGTGAGTAATGGTGACCAAGGGTTCAATACCGTACTTATGACATTCCTTGAACACTTTTTCGTAGAAGTCAAGACCTGCTTCATTTGGTTCTAATTCGTCACCTTTTGGAAAAATGCGTGACCAAGCTATTGACATGCGATAGGTTTTGAAACCCATTTCAGCAAATAAGGCAATATCTTCCTTGTAGCGATGATAAAAATCGATAGATTCTTTTGCAGGATAGAAATAGCCTTCTTCAAAGTCGAACATCTTCTTTTGACCTGCTATGATGGGGAAACGGTCTTTACCGATTGGCACAACATCAACATTAGCTAAGCCACGACCATCAACATCATAAGCTCCTTCACACTGGTTAGCAGCCGTAGCACCACCCCAAAGGAAATTTTTAGGAAATTCTGGATAAATTGTCATCTCATTACTCCTTATAATTGATAAAAGATTAAATTATCTTTTGATATCAAAAAATCAATTGGTTTATAAATACAGAGCTAGTTTTTTAGAAATGATCTCATAGGCTGGCATAGTCAGATGAAGCCCATCTGTTGTCAGATTAGCTGCTAACTGCCCATCCTTATCCAGTAATAATGGGTACAAGTCAATAAATTCAACACCTGGTAATTGAGATAAGTCTTGATTTAAAGATTGAATAGCTTGATTGGTTCTAATCTTAACTTTTTCTTGATAATCTACAGACTCATTGACAGGGAAGATAGAAAGTAGATAAATCTGAACAAAGGGGTTATTAGATTTAATTTGACTAATGATTTGACTGAAACGTTCAATCGTCTCTTGTTTTGGATACTCGCGTCCAATATCATTAGTGCCAATAGACAAGAAAACCTTACTAGGTTCTACAGCTAAAACCTGCTCTGCTAAATGTTCTTGTAACCAAACCGTATCTGTTCCAGCAATGCCTCGGTTAATCAAATGATGGTCACGCCCTAAATATTTTTTTAAAGGGAAAAATTCGGTAATCGAATCTCCTGCAAAAACAATGCCGCCTTTTTTCTCTTTCTGATTGTCTTGTATAAAGCCTTGAAAACGTTGCATGATATAATCGTTTAAAGCTTGATTTCCTGTTTCTAACATAAGTTTTCCTCTCCTTAATAAAATCATTAACATGACATCATGTTACTTCTCTATTATACAATATCAAACACTATTAAACAAAATACCCGTTTTATAGTTTTGAAGAAATCTATTGATTGGTGACTAATCTTGGTACAAACTAGCTCCATTGCTGGCAATGACAGTTTTATACCAATAGAATGATTTTTTCTTATAACGTGCTAGGCTACCACTACCATCATCATGACGATCGACATAGATAAAACCATAACGTTTACTTAATTCAGCAGTCGATGCTGACACTAAATCAATTGGGCCCCAAGTGGTATAGCCCAACACATCAACCCCATCTTGCAAAGCTTCTCCAACTTGAACGAGATGTTGTTGTAAATAATCAATACGATAGTCATCCTCAACCGTTGGACCGTAAGCTCCATCAACCAAAACATCCTTGGCCCCAAGTCCATTTTCTACAATAAAAAGTGGCAACTGATAGCGATCATAAAAATCATTTAAGACCAGACGTAGCCCAATCGGATCAATCTGCCAGCCCCATTCAGATGCTGATAAATAAGGATTGGTAACGCCACCCATGATATTACCTCGACCTGTATTATAATCTTCTGGATTATGGGCCTGAGCCACACTCATGTAGTAAGAGAAGGAAATAAAGTCAACGGTGTGTTGTAGGATTTCTTCATCCCCTTCAGCAAACTCAATGCTAATATCATTTTCTTTGAAATAGCGTTTGATGTAATTAGGGTACTTGCCACGCGCATGAACATCACTAAAGAAATAATTATGATTAGCAAATTGATGAACAGCTAATTGATCCAAAGGATTGGCTGTCATCGCATAGGTTGGCATGGCTAGAACCATACAACCAATTTTGAAATCAGGGTTAATCTCATGACCAAGCTTAGTTGCAAGGGCTGACGCTACCAGTTCATGATGAACGGCTTGATACAGTTCTTGCTTAGACAAGTTTTCCACAGGCGTCACAATGCCACCAGACATAAATGGCGCGTGAAGTACAGAGTTAATTTCATTAAAGGTCAGCCAATATTTTACCTTATCCTTATAGCGCATAAAGACGGTTCTCACATAACGTTCATAAAAAGTAATTAGTTCACGACTAGCCCAACCATTGTAGGTGCGTGCTAGATGTAAGGGCGTTTCATAATGTGATAAGGTCACCAAAGGCTCAATACCATATTTGGCTAATTCATCAAAAACCTTGTCATAAAAAGCTAAACCAGCTTCGTTTGGCTCTAATTCATCTCCTTTTGGAAAAATACGTGACCAGGCAATAGACATGCGAAAGACCTTAAAACCCATTTCAGCAAAGAGTGCAATATCTTCTTTATAGCGATGATAAAAATCGATTCCTTCAAGTTTGAGATTATCAGACGTTGGGTAGTCAGTAATCCGAGGATTTTTATCTGCTGAATTAGCTGGCACGCCTCCATTTGGTGTGACATCTTGTACAGACAATCCCTTACCATCTTGATTGTAAGCTCCTTCAAGCTGATTGGCTGCTGTTGCCCCACCCCATAAAAAGTTTTTTGGAAAAATTGACTGTGTCATTTCTTACCCTCCTATGTCTTTTTACTAATAATATAGCCTGTTTTCATAGATTTTTCCGACACTATCCTGCGAAAAACTGATACTTTTGTCTGATTTTGTTATAATAGAAAAAAATAAAAAGGTTCATCTAATATGAGTAATAATCCACTACCTTACCAATTTCAACAAATCCATGTCCAAAATGGACGTCCTGATATTCTCTTTCATTGGCATCCCGAACTAGAGATCCACTATGTGCATGAGGGAACTGCCCGTTATCATATTGATTATGATTATTTCAATAGCCAAACTGGTGATATTATCCTAATCCGTCCCAATGGTATGCACTCTATTCATCCATTGGCTCAAAAAGAACATCTGACGGCTGTCTTTAATTGCCATCTTGATATGCTCGGGGCTTCCATGATTGATTTGGTGAGCTTACGCTATTTACAACCCTTACAAAATAGCCAGTATAAATTGACACCTTGCATCAAGCCTGATATGTCTGGCTACCAAGACATCAAAACTTGTTTGTTTATGATTTTTCAGCTAGTGGAGAAGAAAGAGCGACATTTTGAGATTTTACTCAAATCAAAATTACAAGAACTCATCTACTATCTCTTTTATTATCGCTATGTCGTGCGTAAGCAAAGTAACGACATTTACCGTAAAAATGAAAAAATTCGTGAGTTAATCGACTACATCAATCACCACTATCATACTCCCTTGAGCATTGATACGCTTGCCCAACAGATGGGCTATAGCAAGACGCATTTTATGGCTCTTTTCAAGGAGCATACAGGAACTACCTGCACTGATTTTATCATTCAGGTTAGGCTTAATAAGGCTTGTGAACGTTTAATTGACACGACTGATTCGATTCTTGATATTGCTCAACAAGTCGGTTTTAATAACCTTTCCAACTTTAATCGACAATTCAAAGCCTATCATCAAGTCACACCTAGCCAATATCGAAAAAATCAACTCATCAAAAACTCTTAGACTAAACCTAAGCGTTTTTGGATACATCTAAGCCATAAATTAAGGTGGTGATTTGATGACCTCTAAGACTGGTCGTGTTCTCAAGAATTTCTTCCAAATTCATGCCAATGGCCTCTAGCACAGCTCGACTAGCCTGATTGTCTTGGTTACAACTTGCTTTCAAATAATTAACCGTCGGCATGCTTACCGCCAAATCTCTTAGAGCAGCAAGCGTTTCTCTAGCATAGCCTTGATGGTGATAATGACGGTTTAAGGTAATTCCAATCTCTGCTTTGGTGTTTGTGTCGTCCAAGCGAATGCTAGAATTACCAATAATTTTACCTTCACTCAGCAGTTCAATACCATAACGACCCAAGGGAGTTTTGAGATTCCACAGGACTAATTCTTCTAAACTCTCTTCTTTGGTGCGACTGGCCATATAACTATATTTTAACAAATCGTCATCCATATTAAATTCATGATAATCTTCTGCATCAGCTAGGGAAAGTGGACGCAAACGCAGTCGTGGTGTTTCAATAATCTGATGTTCAGCCAAAATAAGCCATGGACTTTTACTCATCTTAATACCTCCTGTCTTTATTATAGCACTTAGTTGCTTTTTTTGATAAAAACACGTAAGATGAGATTATGAAAAGATTGAACGCTCTCGCCCTTTATAGCGACAAACAAACACTGGCCTTTTGGCAAAACATTCAAACTTATTTTGATGATTTGTTACAACTGACTATTTCTAGTTTTGATAACTTTACGCAAAACATAACTAACACTCATCAAGCCATTTTCAGCACAAGCACAGTTGAAACTGAACTGCCTTTGCTTATACTAAATTCTGCTGAACACCCTTGGCAAATTGCAAGGCAAATTCGTCAATTTATTGACAAGCAAACGCAAGAGCTATTGAATTATCTGCCCTTGCGACTAACGATTTTTGATGAAAAAGGACAGGTGCTATACAGTAATGGGCAACCTGACGGTAGTTTTTTCTTTGCCGATGATGTGGAGCCATTGGAATCTTGGATCTTATCAGACATCAAGACCAGCCAAACGGATAGCCTTCATCTGCCAATTCCTCTAGATAGCTTCAACCAACGGTTGATTCAAACTTATCAAGCCCTCTATGATGACCAAAAAAAACTACGAGGCATCTTTCAATACACCCAAGATATTTCACCACTTCTAAAAGCCTATTTAGATGATAGCGGACAAGCACTGGTCGGATGGTCTGATGTGACATCTGGAGCCTCTATTTCTAACCAAGATGATGATTAAATAAGGAAAAAATATGTTAATCAAGGAACTTTGTACCGAAACGGTAGAAAATCTTTTGGAGTTAAGCCCCCATCAAGTAGCGCGTGTCGAGTTGTGCCAACATTTAGCCATTGGTGGTGTCACACCTTCTGCTCAAACTATTGAACATGCTGCTAAAATTCTACATAGCAAAGGTATTTCATTAGCCACCATGATTCGACCGCGTGGGGGAAATTTTGTCTACACTCAAGAAGAGATAGAGCTGATGAGAACTGATATTTTGAAAGCAATCAAGTTAGGAAGTGACGCTTTAGTCATGGGATTACTAACTCAAGACAATCGACTTGATTGCCTAGCCATTGAATCCTTGCTCCCAAGCACTCAAAGATTGCCCCTGGTTTTTCACATGGCCTTTGACCTTATTTCTAAAGCAGATCAGTTTCAAGCCTTAGAACAACTGATTGATTATGGCTTTACTCGTGTCTTAGTGCATGGTTCAGCCAATCTTAGACAGCCAATTACTGATAATATTAACCATCTCAAATCCTTAGTTGATTATGCCAATAATAGAATTGAAATCATGATTGGGGGTGGCGTCACTGCTCAAAACTGTCATAGCTTAGCTTCACAAATTGGGACACCTATCGTTCATGGCACAAAAATCATCTAAATCTTATCTTAACTATCATATCTGATAATAATAAAGCACCTAGAATAGCTATTCTAGGTGCTTTATTTATTCTTTATCTTGATGATTTTTTGCCAAACGTAATTGGCGATTAGGATTAAGGGTATTAAACAGTTCTTCTAGTTTCTCAGTCGTCCAAATATCTGCTGCTGAGATAAATTGACCTTCCTCATTCTTGAAAGATATTGGCTTATCACCCATAATCATCCTCCTTTTTAATCCACAAATTCAAACTCAAAATTGCCAATACGAACAATGTCGCCATCTTTGGCACCACGTTGACGAAGGGCTTCATCAACTCCCATACCACGCAATTGACGAGCAAATTTCATGATAGATTCATCACGTTCCATATTGGTCATAACAAAAAGTTTCTCTAACTTCTCACCAGATAGAACCCAAGCGGCGTCATCATCACGAGAAATGTCAAAGGCTTTTTCTTCACCATTGAAGCCATAATAAACTTCTTCTTCCAAATCAGCCTCTTCATAAAGTAGAAATTCATCAGTTTGATTTAGTAATTCTGCCGTAGCTTCCAGTAGATTATCCAAGCCTTGATGGGCAATACTAGAAATCGGGAAAATCAGTGGTAGCTCATCAAACTCATCATAAGTAGCAGCTAATTTTTCACGAAAAATCGCTAAATTTTCTTCAGATTCTGGCATATCCATCTTGTTGGCAACGATAATCTGTGGCCGTTCCATCAAACGTAAGTTATAAGTTTCCAATTCATGATTGATGGCCAAGTAATCTTCGTAAGGGTCACGCCCCTCACTTGCTGACATATCAATGACATGCAAAATAACACGAGTTCGTTCAATATGGCGAAGAAACTGGGTACCAAGACCGACACCTTGACTGGCTCCTTCAATCAGACCTGGTAAATCAGCCATGGCAAAACCATCACCAGATTTGGTTCTCACCATTCCTAAATTAGGCACAATGGTTGTAAAATGATAAGCCCCAATCTTAGGTTTGGCTGCCGTGACCACGCTTAAAAGGGTTGATTTCCCAACTGACGGAAAACCTACTAAACCAACATCAGCTAAGATTTTCAACTCAAGAGCCAGTTCGCGTTCTTCACCTGGTTCACCATTTTCAGCAATTTCTGGTGCTGGATTACGAGGAGTCGCAAAACGAATATTACCACGACCACCACGACCACCTTTGGCAATGATAAATTCTTGACCATGTTCCACCAAATCCGTAATCACTTTGCCAGTTTGAGCATCACGTACCGTTGTGCCTTGAGGAACACGAACATAAAGATCCTCTGCTCCTCGTCCGTGCATGCCCTTAGTCATGCCTTTTTCGCCAGATTTAGCCTTAAATTTCCGATTGTAACGAAAATCCATCAGAGTGCGTAAGCCCTCATCAACGATGAAAACAACATCGCCACCACGGCCACCATCACCCCCCCAAGGACCTCCATTTGGGACATATTTTTCACGACGAAAGGCCACCATACCATCACCACCACGACCAGCCTTAACGCTGATTTTGGCAGTATCTAAAAACATACTCATTTATTTCTCCTATACAAAAAAAGAGGGACAAAACATCACTTGGTCAATTTGTCACCCTTTGTTCAAACAAGCCTAGATAAACTAGGCTGAAATCGCACTAATAGCTGTCAATACAGCAGCACCAATTGTAATCAAAAGCATGATAACAACGACAACCAATGTGATTTTTTCAAAAAGCGTTTTTTTTCTTACTTCATTATCGCCAAAAGCCATAATTTCTCACCTTTTCTTAATTTACTCTTTAACTATCCTATCATGAATGACACTTTTTTTCAAGCCTTACCCAACGCTTTCTTAATTGAGATTTCTACCAAATTATGCTATATTAAGCCTATCACATAAAAGGAGATGCTTATGACACTAGCAAATTTTGATCAATTACTCGAAAAATATGCAAAATTACTAATCGCAAAAGGAGTCAATGTTCAAAAAGGACATACCCTTTGTTTAACCATTGATGTCCGTCAATACGAGTTGGCTCGTCTATTGACAAAGGAAGCTTATGCCAAAGGAGCGAGTGAAGTCATTGTTGACTTTACTGATGAAGCCATTACTCGAGAACGTTATTTACATGCCGATGAAGAACGCTTGACGACTGTCCCACAATACCTAGTGGATAAATCTAACTATTTTTTAGACAAAAAGGCTAGTCGTTTAGTGGTTCTATCAAATAACCCAAGTGCCTATGCTAGTGTAGATTCAACACGTCTGGCAGCCGCCACTAAAGCCATCAATACCGCTCTTGAAAAACAACGAATTGCTACTCAAGCTAATAAAATTAGCTGGAACTTAGCTGCAGCTTCTAGTCCTGAATGGGCTGCGATGGTCTTTCCTGATCTGGAAACCCGTGAAGAACAAGTGGATGCCCTTTGGGATGCTATCTTTAAGATGAATCGTATCTATGAAGCAGATCCAGTTAAGGCTTGGGATGAGCATGAAGCTAAATTAACAGAAAAAGCAAAAATCCTTAATGACATGCAGTTTGACGCCCTTCACTATCTTGCACCAGGTACAGATTTAACTCTTGGTATGCCAAAAAATCACATTTGGGAAGCTGCGGGTAGTTTCAATGCTCAAGGTGAAAAGTTCATTGCCAACATGCCAACTGAAGAAATCTTTACTGCTCCAGATTATCGTCGTGCTGATGGGGTTGTCACTAGCACCAAACCATTGAGTTATGCCGGAGTCGTCATTGAGAACATGACCTTCACTTTCAAGGATGGTCAAATTGTTGATGTCAAGGCAGAGAAAGGCGAAGAAACCCTTAAACGCCTCATTGAAGAAAATGATGGAGCTCGTTCACTGGGAGAAGTTGCCCTAGTCCCACATAAAACGCCAATTTCTCTCTCTGGATTAACTTTCTTTAATACCCTTTTTGATGAAAATGCTTCAAATCATTTGGCCATCGGTTCAGCCTATGCTCACAGTGTTGAAGGTGGAGTTGACATGACCCAAGATGAGCTGAAAACTGCTGGTCTTAACCGTTCAACAACACATGTGGACTTTATGATTGGTTCTGAGAAGATGGATATTGATGGGATTACAGCTGACGGTCAGCGTGTCCCAATCTTCCGTGGTGGCGAATGGGCTATCTAACACAAAGATTAGAAAGATAAGAATATTATGATTCAAGCAATTATTGTTGGGACTATTATTGGGGGACTGGCTGGTTTGATTACCAAACGTAACCATCGTATCGGATGTCTAACTCGCATTATAGTCGGTTTAATTGGTGCTAGTCTAGGTCAATGGCTTTTAGGAGATTGGGGACCATATCTTGCTGGACGACCAATCTTTCCAGCAATCCTTGGTGCTGTGATTATTCTAAGTATCTTTATTCCTAAGGATAATCGCTAACCAAAAAGGTCGATGTTAAGAGGCATTGACCTTTTTTATGACAAAATAAAAAACTAGGATAATTCATCCTAGTTTTTTAATCTTCAACCAATTGAATATCTGCTCCTAGAGCTGTCAATTTTTCAATAATATTAGAATAACCTCGCAAAATAAATTCAATATTGGTAATTTCTGTTTTTCCTTGAGCCATCAAACCAGCCGTTACCAATGCCGCACCCGCTCGCAAATCCGTTGCCTTAACTGCTGCACCCGTTAGTTGATTTGGGGCATTGTAAACTGTTTTTCCACCAACAACTGAAATATCTGCACCCATACGTGCTAACTCAGCCACATGATTAACTCGTTTTTCATAAATCGTATCAATGATGCTACCACGACCTTGAGTTGTCAAAAGTAAGGGAGTGATTGGTTGCTGCAAATCGGTCGCAAAACCTGGATACGGCGATGTCTTAACTGACACTGCTTTGAGATTATCTTGTTTTTCAACAAAGACACTATCCTCATCAATGGTCATTCGCACACCCATCTCTTCCAGTTTAGCAATAAAACTTTCCAAATGTTCATATAAAACATTTGTGACACGAATACCTTGACCAATAGCTGCTGCCATAGCAATGTAGGTTCCTGCCTCAATGCGATCTGGAATAACCTGATGACGTGTGCCGTGTAGGCGTTTAACACCTTCAATGGTTATGACATCTGTACCTGCGCCACGGATATTAGCCCCCATATTATTTAACAACGTTGCAACATCAATAATCTCAGGTTCACGCGCTGCATTTTCAATAACAGTCTTCCCCTGAGCCTTAGCCGCTGCAATCATAGTATTGATGGTTGCTCCAACACTGACCGTATCCATGTAGATATGAGCTCCCTGAAGTGGACTACCATCTGTCGCCAAACGCATAGACTCACCTTCATAAGAAACCTTAGCTCCCATGGCTTCAAAAGCCTTCAAATGAAGATCAATCGGACGAGGACCCAAGTCACAGCCACCTGGCAAGCCAACTGTGGCTTCTGCAAAACGACCTAACAAACTCCCATAAAAATAATAAGAGGCACGCAAGCTATTGATTTTACCATAAGGTAGAGGGATATTTTTGACACCTCGTGGGTCAATTTCAAGGGTTTCACCATCACGTTTAACCACACATCCCATAATTTCAATAATTTCTACTAAACTGTCAACATCACTAATGGCTGGTACACCATCCAAAGTGACAATATCATCTGCTAAAATAATAGCTGGAATTAAGGCCACCACACTATTTTTGGCACCAGAAACCGCTACTTCTCCACTTAGAAGTTTACCACCATTGATTACAATCTTACGCATACGTTCTATTCTTTCTTAACACTATATTCAACTTTACTAGTTTATCACATTTCACTAATTTTTACAAATGATTTATCTAAAATAAAAGGAGGTTCTATACCTCCCTTGTTTTATTTATTGAAAATAATTCTGCAAAGCTTGAACCTTATCTAAACGCTCCCATGGTAGCTCAATATCTGTTCGTCCCATGTGACCATAGGCAGCCGTTTGACGATAAATAGGACGCTTCAAATCCAACATCTTGATAATGCCTGCTGGTCGTAAATCAAACAGTTGACGTACGGCTTCTTGCAGTTTTTCTTCAGACATTTGGCTAGTTCCAAAAGTGTCTAAACGTATCGAAACAGGTTTTGCCACACCGATAGCATAGGCCAGTTGAACTTCTACTTTTTTAGCCAAACCTGCTGCAACAATATTTTTTGCAATATAACGAGCTGCGTAAGAAGCAGAGCGGTCAACCTTTGTTGCATCCTTGCCTGAAAAAGCACCACCACCATGACGAGCATAGCCACCGTAAGTATCCACAATAATCTTACGACCGGTTAAGCCCGAATCTCCTTGAGGGCCTCCAATAACAAATCGGCCTGTTGGATTAACCAAATAGTTAGTTTTATCGTCTAAATAATGAGCTGGAATTACTGCTCTAATGACCTTATCAATGACATCTTTGGCGATCTGGTCTTGACTGACGTCTGGGTCATGTTGTGTTGAAATCACCACAGTATCTACTCGGACTGGCTGATCATTTTCATCATACTCAACCGTTACTTGACTTTTGGCATCAGGTCTTAGGTAACTCAACTGATCTGACTTGCGTAAATCAGCCAATTTTTTAACCAATTGATGAGAAAGAGAAATCGGTAAGGGCATGAATTCTGGTGTTTCATCAATGGCAAACCCAAACATCAAACCTTGATCCCCTGCGCCAATTCGATCCAGGGCATCTTCTTGACCTTGACGAGCCTCTAAAGCTTCATTAACACCTTGGGCAATATCTGGAGATTGTTCAACCAATGACGGATGCACACCAACCGTTTCAGCTGAAAAACCATACTCCGTCTTGGTGTAGCCAATCTCTGCAATGGTATCACGAACAATGCGATTGATATCAACATAAGCTGATGTCGTAACTTCACCAAAAACATGAACAGATCCTGTATAAACAACCGTTTCGGCTGCTATATGAGCATCTGGATCTTTTGCTAAAATCGCATCCAAGATAGCGTCTGAAATTTGATCAGCAATCTTATCAGGATGTCCCTCAGATACTGATTCAGAAGTGAATAGTTTACGTTCTGACATAAAAATGTCCCCCTTTTAATAAATCTTGTTAAAAAGTTACAAAGTACTAGCTACCTATCTAGACAACTACCTTTTCGGGACTCATTAACTCTACTATTTTAACATATTTTATCAAAATTTAGCTTTCTTAGTTGCCTATTACGGTCATTTTTTATTATACTTAGAATATGAAAACGGATTATCTATCAGCCAAAGAAATTAGTCAGGCTACTGGGCTTCAGGTTTCTGTCAATTCCAACAGCCAATCCACCCAATTAGATGCCAAACTAAACCTGAAAAGTGCAGAGCAGCTACCAGTTCTCTACCTTGCTCCCCAACAAGAACAAGCTGTTGGACGTTTTGGTCGTCCTTTTTATACCAATCAAGGTGGCATTTATATGACTTTACACCTCAAACCAAATTGTTCCTACGATGATTTACCCGTCTATACTATGATGACAGCAACCAGTATTGTCAAAGCTATTCAGCGTCTGACTGGGATTGATTGTGGTATCAAATGGGTCAACGACATCTACTACCAAGGTAAAAAAATTGCAGGTATCTTGACCGAAAGTTTATCCTCAGAACAAGATGTGGTAACTGACCTCTTAATTGGAGTAGGAATCAATTTTTTCATTAGTGAATTTCCTTCTGAATTGAACCAAATTGCTCATTCACTTTTCCAAGAAACACCACCCATTAGTCGCAATCAGCTCATCAGTGAGATTTGGCAAATTTTCTTTAATACACCAAAACGTGATTTAATTAGGGTTTATCGTGATAAATCCTTGGTTTTGGATAAAAAAATAAGCTTTACCGACAAAGGTAAAAGCTATGAAGGACTTGTGATTGACATTAGTCAAAAAGGAGAATTAGTGGTTCAACTAACTGATAACAGCCAAAAACGTCTCTCCAGTCACCACATTAGTCTTTCTTCTTGGGAAATGTGAACAGGCTTTCCGTTAATTTTGTCACAAAATAAACCCGTCTAAGATCACGATAGAGCAAAAATCCCCAAAAGGCTGCAATCAAATACTCTCCATTAAATAAGGCTTGATTGAAAAAAATGGTTTCTAAGGCACAAAAAAATGCCACCAACAAAAATTGTAAAATTGTCATAATCCCATTCTAACAAAAAAGTAACTGGAAAACAAAAACCAGTTACTTTTTTACTAGAATTTAACGATAAAAATGGTACCTTTGGGCTCATTATCTTGAACAGTAATCGTTCCTTTCAACGAATCTACAATTTGCTTAGCCAAAGCCAATCCTAAGCCAAAACCGCCTTGTTGCCTTGTTCTAGCCTTATCGACTCGATAAAAACGATCAAAAATATGCTTTTTATCCTCAGAGCTAATCCCAATTCCTTGATCAGCCACACTCAAATAAAAATGTTTATCTGTTGATTTTACTTCAAAAACAATTTCATCATTTTTATCGGTATATTTCATGGCATTGTCAAAAAGAATCGTCATCAACTGTTTTAATAAGATTCTATCTGAAACAACTTGGTGTTTGACTTGATTATTTACCTTAAACAATTTACCTTGTTCTTCTGCTATCATTTGATAATTAGTAAAAATGTCATTAAAAAAGTCTGATGATAAGGTTTCTAAGTCGGGTTTTATGCCATCATCACGTCGAGCCAAATTAAGTAAATTAGTCGTTAACAATTTCATATTACGAACTTCATCTAGGCTTGACGCGATATTTTCCGTATTATCCATAATACTTGAATTGGGCTTACGAAATAGAGTTTCTAAGCGATTTTGCAGAACTGCTAAAGGCGTACGTAACTCATGACTAGCATTTTCAACAAAGGCTTTTTGTTTTTCATAATTGGCCAAGATTGGACGACGACTCCATTTGGCTAAGTAAACACTGGCTCCCACTGACACTACCCAAAAAGTTATCATGACAATAACAATCATTTTAGCATAGCGATTATTAGCTTCTTCTAACTGATTGGTGTTAATGGCAATCATAGCATAGGCCACTTCAGGATAAATCACGTTCTGCACTGGCACCGTCAAAGTCCGATACTCAAGGGTTTCTCCCAAAATATTGGTTAGGGACACTTTGACAATACTATCTAAATTTTTCTTGTCCAATTTGACGTATTCAAGACCTGATAAGGTATCAAGTGTATTTAAGATATTACCATCAGAGCTATATAAAATAACATCCGTATTAGCAATCACTTCGCTAGGTGGGATTAACTTAGACTGATCGTCAGCAGTTGTTTTATTATTGTCAGTAATAGCATTAAAACTATTTTTTATCATGGCCAGGGTCACATAAGACGAAATATCCTTTTGTGCCGTTCTGAGATTGGAATCAACAGTGGTATAGATTCCAAAAGACATGACTTGTAAGATAATGACCGTCATGACCAAAAATATCCCTGTAAAAACACCTAAAAAGTGGAGAAAAAAGGGAAAATTTTCAGATTTGGATAACCCTTTAATTCTACTCAGCATTCTTTAAAATATACCCCACACTCCTTAGTGTTTGTAAATTATTCACAAAATCAGTTCCTTTTAACTTTTTACGAATTTTGGAAACATAGACTTCAACCACTGAAATGGTGGTATCACTGTCGAATCCCCATATCCGATCAAAAATTTGAGATTTTGGTAAAATGACGTTTTGATTTTGTAGGAAATAAATTAACAAATCAAATTCCTTACCTAATAGTTCGACCTCTTGATTGGCAACTAAAACCGTATTGGTACTTGTATTGACTTCAAGATTGCCGTAATTCAGATTATTATCCGTCAATTTACCAGAACGTTTGAGCAAGGCCTGAATACGCATTTTCAACTCTTCTAAGTAAAAAGGTTTGGTAATATAATCATCTGCTCCTAACTCAAAACCATTAGTTTTATCATCTAGACTTTCTTTGGCTGTCATAATGATAACTGGTGTCAAGACTTCTTTTTCTCTTAACTCTTTTAGCATTTGAAAGCCATCTTTTTCAGGTAACATAAGATCCAATAAAATCAAATCATAAACACCACTTTCAGCTTCGTAAAGACCTTCATCACCGTCAAAAACCTGCATGACATCAGCAAAATCATCCAAAAAATCAAAAACTGAATTGGACAAACTTAAATCATCTTCAACTAATAAAATTTTAATCATGGTATCTCCTTCTAACGAGAAGTTTAACAAACTTTTCTTAAGCTAGACTAAAGAGAGAGTTCAGAAGTCAAACTCTCTCTCCTTCTACTAGGCCTTTATGTGAGCTAAAATAGCTTGTTCTAACTCGAGTTTATTTTTAGCCACTTGATCAATTCGTGATTGAATTTCACGCATACCCATTTCAATCTCACGAGTTAGGGCCAAGTCAGATAATTCTGGTTCATAAAATGCTTTGAATTCTGCCAAGCGTTCTTCTGACTTAAAGCAAGCCGCAGCAACACTAACAAAATCAGCATAACTCATATCACCAGCAAAGGTTTTCTTCAACCAGTACCAATTTTCTTTTGCCCATGTCCATAAGCGTTCTTGAGCAAAGTTTGACTGCAATAACGCCAAATACCAGCTCGATAAATCTTGTGGTTTGATGATATCTTTATTGTTTAGAGATGTCACTAACTGTTCAAGAGTAGCTTTTGATTGGGTCAAGGCTAGAGCTGCTCGTAATTCGACACGCAATACACCATCACTTGTTTGAACATACTGCTCTAAGTATTGATCCACAAGAGATTGACTTTCAGCTCGTCTTAATTGATTAGACAAAACAGCATGACGAATCCCTGCTGGAATTTCATCCAATTTATCTGCATATTGGTTAAAAACCTCTTGCAAACGAGTCGCAACTTCCGCGTGATTGGCCCATGATAACATGCTCAACATGATATGACGGCTTTTTTCAATAGCGTCATCTTCATCTTTTTGAGCCACTAAACCTAATTGCTCATAACTAGTTTGAAAACTTTTAATAACAAGTTGTTTGAGAACTTGCTCCGCTTCGGAGCCTTCATCAATGATATTTCTTAAGCTATAGACAAGTCCTTGCAAGGCTGATAGCATAGGATAAGAGCTCTCCTGACTAAAAACAGTCAAAAATGGTAGCAATTGGGTGTAGGAAATCAAGCCACTAGCGGCAAGTAAACGATACTCTTGGATGATTTGCAATTTACTTATCTGATCTAACTCAGCTAAATCAGCCATCAAATCAGTCTGCAACTGCCCATCATAATAGCTAATGAAATGAGCCGTATTACCTAGGTTAAGACGAAAAGCACCTTTGTTTTTGGCTGCTAACTGACTAAAATTAGGAATTTTAAGAACAGCTTTTGACAAGGTGTCTGGAATACCTAACCAGTTACTATTGAGTGGTATATGCCACAGACGACCTTTTGCTTTATGTTGACCAATAAAAAATTGGTTTTGACTAAGGATTAAGGTATCATTTTCTACCTTGGCTGTAACAACTGGAAAACCTGGCTGTTCTAGCCAACTCTCCATAAAGCTAGCTGCATCCTTGTCCGAATGACCAGATAAGGCATTCCACAAATCTTGACCAACCGTGTTACCATATTGATGTTGCTCAAAGTAATCTCGCAAACCAGCAACAAAGGCTTCTTCACCCAACCAATGATAAAGCATAAACATCAAACGGCTACCCTTAGAATAAACAATGGCACTATCAAAAATCGTTTGAATTTCATCTGGATGATTAACAGCCACATGAACAGATTGGATACCATCAATGGCATCACGATTAAGAGCAGAGGGAATTTCTTTAATTTTAAAATCATTGCTAATTTGCCAAGTAGGTTCTAGCCTATCAACAGCTAGATTTTCCATCATCATAGCAAAACTTTCATTGAGCCATAAATCATCCCACCAAGTCATTGTCACAAGGTTACCAAACCATTGATGAGCTACTTCATGCGCAATCACTAATGCAATAAGTTGACGACTCATCAAGGTTGAATTCTCATCTGACAAGAGATAAATTTCACGATAAGTAATCAAGCCCCAATTTTCCATTGCTCCTGCTGAAAAATCAGGCAAAGCAATATGATAACACTGTTTCAAAGGATAAGGAACACCAAAGTAGTCTTCATAAAACTCCAAAACTCGCTTGGCAAAATCAAGTGCAAAATCTAACGAAGAGGATTTATGTGCCTTGGTGGCAAAAATGCCAACTTCTACACCACTCTTAGTGGTTGTTAACTTGCTTTGAAGTTCACCAATCGCAAAAGCTAGTAGATAAGTTGACATGCGTGGGGTTGTTTCAAAGCTCCAGATACCTGTTTCTTGACGCTTTTCTATATCAATTTCAGGCATATTGGAGAGAACAACTTCTCCTTGGCCTTGATCAAATTTAATTGATAAGCTAAAAGTCGCCTTGGCTGCTGGCTCATCAATACAGGGAAAAACTTGTCTTGCAAAATGGCTTTCAAATTGAGTAGCAAGCACCTCTTTTTTAATCCCATCGATTGTATAATAAGATGGGTACATTCCTGTCATACCATCTGTAATATGACCTGAAAAAATAAGTTCAAGCTCTTGTTGACCAACTTGCTCCACTTGGAAACGAAGCTCTTCCAAATCATGATTAACTTCAAATTCCACTTTTTTGCCTGCTACAAGAACCGTTTCAATCTTCAAATCTTTTTGATGAAATGCAATGGTTTCTTTAATTGCCTGTCCCTTAATCGCAACTCGACCTGAGAAGATTTTATCTTTTCGATTGATATCTAAGAAAATATCATAATGCTCAGGGACAAAACGTTTGACTAAATGCTCAACGGTTTCCATCTTTTTCTCCTTCGTTTATATAGACTGAAAGGAAGTAACCATCGTACTTCCTTACTTGTCTTTATTATATCACAATTCAATAATCTTACCAGTTTTCAAATAAACAACCCACTCACATAAGTTTTTAGCGTAATCACCAATTCGCTCTAAATAAAGCAAGACTTGGAAATACTCTTTACCAGCAAAAATAGTGTCTGGATTTTGACGAATTTCTTCGATAGCTTGACTTTGAATATTACGGAAATAGTTGTCAATATCAGCATCAATTTTTGCGACATCACGAGCCTTATCTGCATCACCTGTGACATAAGCATCTAGGGCATCTTCTACCATGGCCTTAACGGCACGTCCCATTTTCTTGATTTCTGCTTCAATAGCTGGCAAGTAGTTACTTTCCTCTTGCATACGCAAGGTTGCTTTTGCAACTGAAACCGCATGATCACCCATACGCTCCACATCACTTGACGCTTTCAAAACTGTGATAACATTACGCAAATCTTGAGCAATAGGTTGTTGTAAGGCAATAATTTCAAGAGATTTTTTCTCCAATTTAACCTCATAATCATTGACCACATCATCTTCTACAATGACTTCTTGGGCCAAATCAACATCATGGCTCACAAAAGCACGAACTGTCTTATTGATTTGAGCAAGTACTTCTGTTCCCATCGAATAAAATTGATTGTGTAATTTTTCTAGTTCTTCTTCAAACTGAGTGCGTAACATAGTATTCTCCTTTTTCTAACCAAATTTACCAGTAATATAATCTTCTGTCTCTTGCTTGCTTGGATTAAGGAAGATTTTTTTCGTATCATCGTATTCAACCAAATCACCATTCAAGAAGAAGGCTGTCTTGTCTGAAATTCGACTGGCTTGTTGCATACTATGAGTGACAATAATCTGTGTATAATCTGACTTCAATTCATAAAGGGTTTCCTCAACCTTACTTGAGGAAATCGGATCAAGAGCAGATGTCGGTTCATCCAATAGGATAATTTTAGGACTAGTTGCCAACACCCTAGCAATACAAATCCGCTGTTGCTGACCACCTGATAAGCCAAGGGCTGAATCGTGTAAGCGATCCTTAACTTCGTCCCAAATTGACGCTTGTTTGAGTGACGTTTCTACAACTTGATCAAACTTTTGTTTGTCATTTTCACCTTTCAAACGTAAGCCATAAACAACGTTTTCGTAAATTGACATTGGAAACGGATTCGGTTGTTGAAAGACCATGCCAATTTCCTTACGCAAATCAACCGTATCCATCCGAGGACTGTAAATGTTATGGCCCTTATACATAATTGATCCAGTAATGGTAACGCTTGGAATCAAGTCATTCATTCGGTTAATGGAACGTAAAAGCGTTGATTTTCCTGATCCTGATGGACCAATAAAAGCCGTGATCTCATTTGGGAAAATATCCATGGAAATATTATTTAATGATTTTTTCTTCCCATAGTAAAGGGAAATATCGCTGATATGTAAAATTGGATTTTGCATCTTATCCCCCTTCTATCCAAAACGTCCAGAAACATAGTCATTGGTTGACTGACAGTTTGCATTTTGGAAAATTTTCTTGGTTTGATCATACTCAATCAAATCACCACTATAGAAAAACGCAGTATAATCACTTGAACGAGCTGCTTGTTGCATGTTGTGAGTGACGATGATAATGGTGTAATCTTTTTTCAACTCCATCATGGTTTCTTCGACCTGCATGGTTGAAATCGGATCAAGAGCACTAGCTGGCTCATCCATCAAAAGAATATCTGGTTTAACAGCAATCGCTCTTGCAATACACAAGCGTTGTTGTTGACCACCTGAAAGTGCCAATGCTGACTTGTGGAGATCGTCCTTAACCTGCTCCCAAAGAGCTGCTTGTTTGAGTGACGTTTCCACCAACTCATCCAAAAAGGCTTTATCTTTAACTCCAGCTCGCTCATGAGCGAAAGTAATGTTACGATAAATAGACTTCGCAAAGGGATTTGGGCGTTGGAAAACCATACCAATTTGTTTTCTCATCTCATAAACGTTGATGTCAGGACGATTCACATCTAAGCCCTCATACCAAATTTCTCCTGTCACTCGAGCAATGTCAATGGTATCATTCATTCGATTCAAACTTCTTAAAAAGGTTGACTTTCCTGAACCAGATGGACCAATTAAAGCAGTTATTTTATTTTTTTCAAACTGCATATCCACGCCTTTGATTGACTCTTTTGTCCCATAAAAAACATGTAAATCTTTGGTTTCTAGAGCGACATTATCTTTATCAAAGGTGATGATATGCTTTTCATTCCAATTATATTCGACCATAATTCTCCTCTATTGTGATGTCAATTTGGCATGAATTTTTCGACCTAGATAACGGGCCGAAAAATTAAAGATAAGGATAAAGAATAATAGGATAACTGCACTTCCCGCAGACACTTGTACTGCATCTGGTAACAGCCCTTCACCATTAACCTTCCAAATATGAACTGCCAAGGTTTCTGCTTGGCGGAAAATAGAAATTGGGCTAGCTACACTTAAAGGATTCCAGTTAGACCAATCAAGTGCTGGAGCTGACTGACCAGCCGTATAGATGAGAGCTGCTGCTTCACCAAAAATACGACCACTCGCTAAGACTACCCCAGTTATGATACCTGGTAGCGCTTCTGGAACAACCACATAAATAATGGTTTCCCAACGAGAAAGTCCCAGAGCCAAGCCAGCTTCACGTTGAGTATGGTGAACAGCTTTCAAACTTTCCTCGACATTTCTGGTCATCATTGGTAAATTGAAAATAGTCAAAGCCATAGCACCTGACAAAATTGAAAAGCCATAATCCATTTGAACAACAAAGACCAAGAAACCAAAGAGACCAACCACAACAGATGGTAACGAACTAAGAATCTCAATGGCATTACGAATGAGATTGGTAACAGGACCTGCCTTTGTGTATTCAGATAGATAAATACCTGCTCCCAGTGATAAGGGTAAAGAAATCAGAAGTGTAATCACTAGGAGAAAGATACTATTATAAAGCTGAATACCAATGCCCCCACCTGCCTTGTAGGCACTCGATTGACCTGTTACAAAAGACCATGAAATATGTGATAAACCACGAACTAGAATATAGCCAATTAAACCTATCAAGATAAGTAAGACAAAGCCGGCAATACCATAGAGAACACCTGTGGCAATTTTATCAGTTTTTTTAGCGTACATAGTTTTTCTTACCTTTCGGACGTGTAATTAGTTTAATCATGCTATTAAAGAACAAGCTCATCAATAAAAGAATTAGGGCTAAACTCCAAAGGGCATCATTACGAACAGTCCCCATAACCGTATTACCAATTCCCATAGTCAAAACAGAAGTCAAGGTTGAAGCCGGACTGATTAAACTGGTTGGCATGAGGGCTGCATTTCCTACTACCATTTGAATAGCCAAGGCTTCTCCGAAAGCACGCGCCATGCCAAAGACACTTGCTGTTAAAATCCCTGGCTTAGCTGCCTGTAAAATGACACGAGAAATTGTTTGCCAACGAGTTGCTCCTAAAGCCAGACTCGCCTCTTTATAGTGACGTGGAACTGCTTTTAGTGAATCAACCGTCATTGAAGTGACTGTTGGCAAAATCATGATAAAGAGTACAAAGACACCTGATAGGATACCAAATCCTGAACCGCCAAATACCGAACGAACGGCAGGCACAACCACCGTTAAACCGATGAAGCCATAAACAACCGACGGAATACCGACCAAAAGTTCAATAGCAGGTTGCATGATTTTTGCCCCTCGCTTAGGTGAGATTTCTGTCATAAAGAGAGCCACTCCAATCGCAAATGGGGTTGCCAACAAGGCTGACAAGAAAGTAACAAAGAAAGAGCCTAAAATCATAGGTAAAGCTCCCAAGATCGGCAAACCATCTGGACCCGTTTGCGACGGATTCCAATCTGTACCAAATAGGAAGCTAATGGGATTGACACCATCCTTGATAAAAGTTGCTAAACCTTTTTGAGCGACAAAAAGGAGAATCATAGCAACCACAAAAACAATTAAAAGGAGGCAGAAAAAGGTAATGGTCTTACCAAACTTCTCCAGTTTGGAATTTTTTGAAGTTGATAATAAACGTTTTGAAATTTCATTAGACATTTTATTTCTCCGTTACGACACCTTTGGCATCTTTTTTCACTTTCATATCGTTAATGGAAATGTAACCCATATCCTTAATCACTGTATTTTGAACTTCTTCACTCATCATGTAGTCCAAAAATTCCTTCGTTAAGGCTGTTGGTTGTCCTTTGGTGTACATGTGTTCATAAGACCAAATTGGCCAATTATTGACTTGAACATTTTCTGAAGTTGGTTCATAGCCATTTAACTTAATCTTTTTAACCGTATCATCTGTATAAGAGAAAGCTAAATAAGAGATTGCTCCAGGCGTCTGAGCTACAATACTACGCACCATACCATTTGAGTCCAACTCTTGTGCTTTAAGAGGTTGGGCATCTTTCATGATTGTTGCATCAAAAGACGCTCGACTACCAGAACCAGAAGCACGGTTGATAACCGTAATCGGCAAATCTTGACCTCCAACTTCTTTCCAATTCTTAATTTGACCTGTAAAAATTTGTTTAAGTTGTTCAACAGTCAGATTGTCAACAGTAATAGCTTTGTTAACAATTGGCACTATTCCAACAACCGCTACTTGATGATCCACCAGTGCAGCTGCGTCAATTCCTGACTTTTCCTCAGCAAAAAGGTCGCTATTCCCAATATCTACTGCACCCGATTGAACTTGTGATAAACCTGTACCAGACCCACCACCTTGGACATTGATGTATTTACCAATATTATTTTTAGAGAATTCATCAGAAACAGCCTCAACTAGAGGTTGTAAGGCCGTTGAGCCTACAGCAGTCGTTGATTGACCTTTATCAATCCATTTAGAACACGCAGCTAGACTAAACGTTGATAGAACAATCAACGCTGTAAATGCCAATTTAAGTTGTTTTTTCATTTCTTTTTCCTTTATACCTGAAATCTTAATCCCTTAGGATAATAATTTTTAATCACTTGACCAACGACCTTAACAAAGCCCAAACCATTACCTCCCACTAACAGTTGATACCAGCCTGTTGACAAGGGTTCTTGCAAAGTCACTGTTTGCCCTGACACATATTTGCTGAAATCTGCTTCACTAATAGTTACTGTTCGTTTGACTTCATCCGAACTTAGAGCCATCCCCAATGCAAACGATGGTTCAAAGCGATTTTTCTTAAACGTTCCTAGGTGCAAGCCATTACGTGCAATTTTCAAGGAAGACAAATCAGGCAACTCTTGAGGTAACAGATATAATTGATCACCAAAAACCTGCAACATGCCACTTAAATCCACCTTTAAATGTTCTTTGGCAAACTCTTGCCAATAGGCTTTTTGTCCCTTAGTCAAATTAGAGTGACCTGATTTAATACGGATTGATACTGGTAGTCTTTGATCTTGAAAGTGAGCAACAAATTGTCCTTCTCCCTCAAACTGATGCGGATACATTCGAGCCGTTTGTGGCAAATCAATGCCTTCAACCATACCATTTAATTTAGGCACATCAAGCAAAGTAAGTTCTGGGTATTCTTGTAAAAGCCAACTAACCACGTCCTCATTTTCTTCGGGTGCCCACGTACAAGTTGAATACACCAATCGCCCACCTGGAGCTAGCATAGTCAGAGTATCTTGTAAAATGGATTTTTGTAAGTCAGCACATTGGCTAGGGTAATCAACTGTCCAATATTGAATAGCTTCTGGATCTTTCCGAAACATACCTTCACCAGAACAAGGCCCATCAAAAACAATCAAATCAAAATAATTAGGGAAGACCTTGGCTAGACGATCGGCACTTTCATTAAGCACCACAACATTTCTTGCTCCAAAACGTTCTATATTTTCAACCAATACTTGACTTCTTTTTTTAGAAATATCGTTACTAACTAAAATGCCTTGATTACCAAGATAAGATAACAAGTGAGTTGATTTCCCCCCTGGTGCAGCCGACAAATCCAACACGCGCATTCCAGGTTCTGGTTTTGCTACCTGTCCAACCATTTGAGCTGCTGGTTCTTGAGAATAAATCAAACCTGTCACATGTTCAGGAGATTTGCCACTAATCTTACCATAGTGACCCCAAGCCGTATTAGGAATCGGATTGGGAAAATCAACCATCTGTTTTTTCAAGGGATTTATGCGAAAGGCAGAGCGAGCAAGTTGATCAAAGCTAGCAAAAAAGGCGTCTGCTTCTTCTCCTAAAAGCTCACGATACTTATCAATAAAGGCCTGTGGTAATATCGTTTTCATACTTTTATTATACTATAAGAAAGGGGTTTCTGGCAAAAAAATTCCGCAAGTCGCTTATCTAATGCCCGATAAATAAGCCAAAATTTCCTCTTGCTTAACTTTTGGGATAAACATCACTTCTTGTCGGGTTTTAAAATCTGGCTCTTGACCAGATAAGGTCAATAAGCAATACCCCAACTTTTCTCCCATAATCTTGGCAGGTAAATAGTCCCAAACTTGAATATTGGAAATGTAGCCAGACAAACGTCCTGACAACACATAGGATAAACTGATACCTGCCCCACCATACATACGAACACCCAAGGTTTGATTGAGAAAATCAGTTAAGTGAGCAACATTATCTCGATACATTTGACTATTGCAGGCAAAAAGAGAGCGTGTTAAGGGTTTATCTTGATAAGGCAATAACTTGTCTTCATTGCAATAAACCTCAAACTCTCCACCACCATGATAGAGCTTGTCAGCCATGACTTGATAAATCAAACCAAATTGTGGTTGACCCTTGTGATAATGAGCTAGAAGAATACAAAAATCATCTTTTTGAACAATAAAATTGGTCGTCCCATCAATGGGATCAAGAACCCAAACCGTTCCTGTCATCAAATCATGGTAAAAATTTTTCTCTTCTGCCAAAATAGCATCTGTTGGGTAGTGGGTCTTGATCTGTTCAACTAAAAAATCTTGTATTGCTAAGTCTAAATGCGTGACTAAATCAGCAAAGCCTGATTTTTCCTCAACAATCAACTCCTCTGATAGACGTTGCCTTAATAACTGACCTGCTTGACGAATCAGTTGACAAGCAAAACTGTACTTATTTTCCAAGCGACAATCTACCTTTCTCAAGATTTTTAGCTTCTTGAACAGCCCGATAAGTTGAATAACCACTATTTTTTTCAAACTCACGATCTAGCTGTTTTTCTTGTGCCTTACTAGGAACGACCTGCTTAAAGGCTTGATAAGCTTCCAGTAAGTTTTCAGCTGTAACATGCCCCTCATAGGCTTGTTCAACTAAACCTAAAAAATGAAGCACAGCAGTCAACTCGCTAGTGCTCCAAGATACATCAATCGGATAGCTATAATTTTTCATGAGTTAGCTCCCTCCTATTTCCGCACGAATAGTTGCCTGTCTTAATTCATGCTTACGGTAATCTCTTGATAAGAAGGCACGAATCTCATCTTCATTGAAACCAATCTGCATGCGTTTACTATCCATGATAATTGGACGACGCAATAGACTTGGATTCTCGGCAATCAAAGTTAGTAATTCTGTAATAGACATCTCCTCAACATCAATATTCAAACGTTGAAAAATCTTCGATCGTGTTGAAATAATATCTTCTGTTCCATTTTCTGTTAAAGATAAAATTTTAATCAATTCTTCACGACTCAAAGGACTTGTCATAATATTATGTTCTACAAAGGAGACATCATGTTTCATCAACCAAGCTCTAGCCTTACGACAACTAGTACAACTAGGAGATAAAAATAAGGTTATCATTCGATATACTCCTATAAAATAATGATTCTAGCAATTCTAAGCCCTTTCATTATATCAAATTTAACCTTAAATAGCTAGCTTTTTCCAATTTTTAGCGATTTTTTGATCGGCTTCTAATTGACAAATCAACTCTTCAATACCAGAAAATTTTTCCATTTCTCGAATTTTATCCAACCAAAAAATTTCAATGGTTTCACCATAAATCTCACCAGTAAAATCAAACAGGTGTGATTCAATTCGTAAGTCGTTACCACCAAAAGTCACATTTTTGCCAATGCTGGTCATGGCACGATAGACTTGATTTTTCACACGCACTTCGGTGACATAAACCCCGTCGCTTGGTAAATGAACTTGATCTAGTAAGGCAATATTGGCTGTTGGAAAACCAATGGTTCTGCCCCTAGCATCCCCATGCACAACTAATCCTCTAATCGAATAGTCATAACCAAGCAAACGGTTAACTTGTTGGATTTGACCCTGGGCTAATAACTGACGAATTCTAGTCGAACTAATTTTTTGATCGCTATCTTGGACTTCTGGTACTTCAATCACTTGACACTGACTTTGACTGGCTAGGTAACTTGCCATTTGCCCATCACAACCAAACTTATAGTCAAAGCCAACCACAATGGTATGAGGGTTTAGAGCTTTCAGATAAGTCGCCATAAAATCCTTGGCCTTTAAGCTAGCAAAGTCACTCGTAAAGGGCAACAAATACAAGTCATCAACACCATACTCCGCAAACTTGGCGTAGCGTTTGGTTGGGTAGCTGATATGGCGAAGCAAGTCAGGATGAAACTTAGCAAAGGCTAATTGTGGACTTTCTGGAAATGTTAGGACAACCACTTTTAGCCCTTTGTCTTTGGCAACTGTTTTTGCCACATCAAAAAGGGCCTTATGCCCTAAATGGAGGCCGTCAAAATAGCCTAAAACCAAAATCGTTTCTTCATTTTCTTGAATTTGATGGTAATTAGTTATTTCATGAATTTTCATTGTTTAATACTTTTCTAGGTTTATAAAATAGCTCACGCTGTTCAAGAATGGCTACTAGCTGGTCTTGATAAAAAGCGGCGACTAGTTGGTCTTGACAATCAAGCGTGATAAAACGACCGTAGCCAACTTCTTCTTTTTGGTCAAAAGTCAAATCAACCCTTGGTAAGCCCATTACCCCATGTTCAATAGGCAGTAAAAAAGAGAGGTCATCCTTGACTAATTTGTCTTCAATCTCTGACAGGGTTAAGGCTCGGTCTAAGGTTAGTCCCGCTGAAGCCGTACGTTCTAAATAAGACATGTGACTGGGATAACCTAACTTAGCTCCCAAATCAACTGCCAAGGTGCGAACATAAGTCCCCTTACTACATGCCACACGAAAATGAAAACGACACAAGCCTTGTTCAAAGATTAAATCACTGGTACGTTGAAAATCAATGATCTGCACCTGACGACTAGGACGTTGAACACTCTCACCAGCCCTAGCATATTCATAAAGTTTACGACCATTGACTTTAATTGCTGAATACATTGGTGGAATCTGAATAATCTCACCAATGAAACCTGCCATAACTTGATCAATCTGCTCTGCCTTTAAGGCATCATTCACCGCTAGATAATCAACGCGTTCCCCACTAGCATCTTCTGTAGTGGTTGAAAAGCCCAAGGTAATCTCTCCCTCATAAACCTTACCACTATCTGTCATGTATTCAATAACCCTTGTCGCCTTGCCAACAGCAATAGGAAGGACACCGACCACATCAGGATCCAAGGTTCCCCCATGACCAATTTTTTTCTCTCGGAGAATCTTTCTTAGTTTGAACACTGCATCATGACTGGTCATGCCTGCCTCTTTTTTTAGATTGATAATTCCGTTCATCATAACTGCTATTATATCACAAAAACAAAGGAGGGAAAAGCAGCCCTCCTTGTTACTCGCCTTATTCTTTTAATTCAGCAAATTTTGCTCTCATCGTTGGATTTTTCCGTGTCAATTTTTGCACCGAAACATCTTCTAATTTATTATTAGCTAGACGTAATTGATTTTCGCTGGTTGTCAAAGCTGCCTTAACAGCTTCCATACGCTTGATTGATTTATCAATCTCCTCAATCGCTTTTTTGAAATTCTTACTCGCACTCTGATAATTTTTAGCAAATGCCATCTTAAAGGCATCTAAATCTTCCTCAAAATGAGTAATATCAATATTTTGTTCACGAATGATGGCTAATTCCTGTTTGTATTTCAAAGCATCCATAGCTGCATTACGTAGCAAACCAATCAACTGAATAAAGAATTGTGGACGCACCACATACATCTTTTTATATTCATGGCTGACGTCAACAATACCGATATTATAATAATCATTGTCAGCCTCTAACATACTGACTAAGACAGCGTACTCACAACCTTTTTCTCGTCTATCCTTATCTAATTTTTTAAAGAAATCCTTATTTTTATGCTTAGTCTTGGTCGTATCTGCTTCATTTTTCATCTCAAACATAATCGAGAGAATCTCAATCCCATGCTCATCTACTTCTCGGTAAATGTAATCTCCCTTGGAACCACTATCTGATACTTGATTGTCCTTTATAAAAGTTGCGTTAGGAAAGGCCAAGTGACGAATTTCATTGAACTTGTTTTCTGCGTAATGTTCTAAACTTTCGCCAAGAGCCTTGGTTGATTGTTGAGCCTTGAAATTCTTGTAAAATTCTACCTGCTCATTAGCTGCTTGCAGGTCACGCTCATAATCGCCCTGTAGCTTAGCCAAGGATAGCTCCTGTTCCTTTTCTTTTAATAATAATTGATTGGCTAGGGCTTCTAGTTGCCGATCTTTGTCAGCTACAGTTTTAGCGAGTTCTGAAGCGTTTTTTTCAGCTAAATTCTCTAACTTCATCGTAAGTTGATCCCGCTCTCTTTCAACTTGAGCTAGACTGGCTTGTAATTTTACTTGATTTTCTAACTCCAACGTTTCAAGTTTTTTAGTCAGTACTTCTAGCTGCCTATCCTTATCAGCTTCAGTCTTAGCAAGCTCTGCCGCATTTTTTTCTGTTAAACGTTCCAAGTTCAAGGTCAGTTGTGAAATTTCATGGTCTTTTTTCATCAATTCTTGCTGCGATTGATTATTGAGCTTCTCCTCAATCAAACCAATCTCACGGTGTAAGCGTTCTTGAATTTCTTTGTCAAATTCCTGACCACGAACTTGATTCAAAAGTTTTTGATAGTCATTTTCATTAACCGTAAAAGTCGTTTCACAATGTGGACAAATAATCTGATTCATGTCTTCTCCTTTATGATGAGTCTTCATTTTCATTTTAACATATTTTGAGCCAAGCACTTGAAATTTGAGGTTTAACTAGGCTATAATAGTGACATTATGTTCTATTTTTGAAAGGATTTTTTATGTCACACAGACAACGTTATCGCAGCCTCTTAGCTGCTTTGGGCATTTTAGGCGTCAGCCTACAAATCGCTAAGGACGGTTGGGGAATGCTCCTTTATTACACGGTGCTTTCTAATATACTCGTTTTTAGTTTTCTCATTTTTATAGTTCTACTAGAAAGCAAACGTCACACTCTTAACCAAGACCGACTCCTACGCATCAAAGGTGGGGTCACTATGGCTATTACCATTACTTTTGTCATCTATCATTTTTTACTGGCTCCATTGGTCAAACCCGAGGATTTTTGGAATATCCGTAACTTCCTAGTTCACTATATTATTCCCATCGGCATGATTTTAGACACCCTTATCTTGGATAAAAAGAATAGCTATCGCATTTTTGATCCATTTCGTTGGACAATCGTTCCTTTACTCTATAGCTTCTTTGCCCTTTTTAACGGCTTAGTGACTAAACTACCTATTCCTGGTGCTACTGACAGTCCTTTTCCTTATTTCTTTATCAATGTCAGTAAGTATGGTTGGACGAGTGTCTTAACAAATTCATTAGCCATTTTTATTGGATACCTTTTATTTGGTTATGGCTTACTGTTACTTAAAAAATTTATCGGAAAAAAATAACAACCTAGGCTCTTTATCTTATGATGATAAAGGGTTTTATTTCTCACTAAAAAACCACCTATCTTACGATAGGTGGTTTTTGGTCGTTCAAAGACTATTGCACAATGTTTAATCTTCCTTACGACGACGTTTACCTGCAAGACCAAGAGCAGTCAAAATCATACCCACACCAAGAGCTGACGCTGTTGCTGTGTTTTCAGTTCCTGTATTTGGAAGAACGTCTAGTTTGTTTGTTGTCTTAGTGGTTGGTGCTGGCTTCGCCTCAGCTGGTTTAGCTGGAGTTGGCGCTTTAGGAGAACTTGGTGCTGGAACACTTGGCTCCTCTTTCTTCACAACTTTACGGTAAGTGTGGACTGTGTTGCCATTCTCATCCGTTGTGCTTGAGACAATCTCATAACCTGGGATATCTTTAGATGGCACGTTGCCCTCTTCATTTGGAAGGATTGGGTTACCATCGCCATCAACGAATGATGTCGTGGTTTTCACTACCTTACGATAAGTGTGAACCACATTGCCATTTTCATCTGTGCTTGAACCTACTAGCTCATAGCCTGAAATGTCCTTAGATGGTTGTTTACCGTCTTCGTTCGGTGAGATGATGTTACCATCCTCATCCACGAATGAGGTAATTGGCGTTGTTACCTTACGATAAGTATGAACTGTGTTACCATTCTCATCTGTTGTACTTGAGACAATCTCATAACCTGGGATGTCTTTCGATGGCACGTTACCCTCTTCATTCGGAAGGAGTGGATTACCATCACCGTCCACGAATGACGTGGTTGTCTTCACTACCTTGCGATAAGTATGCACCACATTGCCGTTTTCATCCGTGCTTGAACCTACTAGCTCATAGCCTGAGATGGCCTTAGACGGTTGTTTACCGTCTTCGTTTGGCGAGATGACATTACCATCCTCATCCACGAATGAGGTCACTGGCGTTGTCACCTTACGATAAGTGTGAACTGTGTTGCCATTCGCATCCGTTGTGCTTGAGACAATCTCGTAACCTGGGATGTCTTTCGATGGCACGTTGCCCTCTTCGTTCGGAAGGATTGGGT